>JAEZCY010000373.1 GCA_023429845.1 Acidobacteriota bacterium | reverse complement strand
GCAGGACAAGAGGTTGCCCTGCACGGCATCGATGCCTGGCACGACGTGCATGTCGCGCGTGCGGAACGATCCAAGGTAGCGCGGGCGTCCGGTGCGGTCTCCGGTGGCGTGCGCATGCATTGGCTGTACTTCGACCCGGACTCACCGCGCAGGCTCGATGCGGCCGGCTTCGACTACGACTCCACGTGCGGCTACAACGAGGACGTCGGCTTTCGCGCGGGCACCGCGCAAGCGTTTCGATCGCCGGGCTGTGAGCGGCTCTTGGAGTTGCCGCTGTCGATAATGGACACCGCCTTGTTCTTTCCAGGCCGGCTCGGGTTGTCCGCAGATGAAGGCCTGGCGCGCTGCGAGCCGCTGATCGACCACGCGGCGCAGTCGGGCGGTGCCATCGTCGTCAACTGGCACGATCGCAGCCTGGCGCCGGAGCGTTTGTGGAATGCCCCGTACCGCCGACTCATCGCCGAGTTGGACAGCCGTGGTGCCTGGTATGCCACCGCCGGTGACGCAGTGGCCTGGTTCCGCTGGCGACGATCCGTCCGCTTCGTGACCGACGGCGCCGCGACGACAGTGCGCGCTGATGACACGGTCCCGCAGCTACCCGGCGCAACGGTGCGTGTCCACCACGGTGCCGCCTTCACCGATCACCGGCTGCTGCCGGGTGAGTCGCTGCAGTTGTCGGCGTGACGTCGGTGCCGGTGATTTGCATGGTCGCGTATACCGAGTACGCGACCGACGCCAGAGTCAGGCGAGAGGCAGAGACGCTCGCGCGCAGCGGGTTCCGAGTTCTCTGCCTCGCGAACCGTGTCGGTGACGACAGACGCACCTACCTGCTGGACGGCGTCGAAGTGCGGGAACTCGCGACACCAAAGTACCGGGGCAAGAGCCTGGCCTCATACGTCGCCTCCTACGTGCGCTTCCTGCGCGACGCGGCGTTCGAGTGCCTCCGGCTCCTGCGCGCCGGCACGCTCGACGTCGTCCATGTCCACAACCTTCCGGACTTCCTCGTGTTCGCTGGGCTGCTGCCGCGGCTGTACGGATGCAAGGTCGTGCTCGACGTCCACGACTCCGTGCCGGAGACGTTTGCGACCAAGTTCGCCCGCGGCGGGTTGTCGTGGCGGCTGCTCTGCGCGGAGGAGAAGGTGAGTGCCCTGGTGGCCCACCGCATCATCTGTGTGAATCACCCGCAGCGAGACACGCTCGTTGCGCGCGGGATCGCCTCCGACAAGACGTTCGTCTCGATGAACGTACCCGACCAGCAGATCTTCGCGCCGGTCGCCGCGCCGTGCCGTGCCGCTGACGGCGTGCTGAACCTGGTCTACCACGGCACGATGGCCGACCGGTTGGGCGTCGACCTCGTGATTCGGGCCGCCGCGGCGCTGCGCGACCGCGGAACGGAACTGCGCGTGCACCTCTGGGGACAGGGTGATGACCTCGAAAGCTACCGCACGCTGGCGCGCGACCTGGGCATGGCCGATCGCGTCGAGTTCAGCGGGCGAATGCTGCCGCTGCATGAACTTCCGGGCCGACTGGCTGCGATGGATGTCGGCGTCGTCGGCAATAGACCCAGTGTCGCCGGCGACCTGATGTTGCCGGTGAAGCTGCTCGAGTACGTGGCGCTCGGCATCCCGACCGTCGTTCCGAGGTTGCGGACCATCCAGCACTACTTCGACGAGGGGATGGTCACGTACTTCGAACCCGGCAACGTGGCTTCGCTCGCAGACGCCATTCACCAGTTGCACGCCGATCCGGCGCGCCGGCGGGAGCAGGTCCAACGGGCGACGACGTTCCTGACCGAACACGGCTGGAGCCGACAGGGTCCAGAGCTGGTGACTTTCTACAAGCAGATGCTGGCCGGCTGAGTCCGATGGAGCAGACCATGAACACACTTCGATTCGCGCTCGTCGGCTGCGGCCGCATCGGCCACCGGCACGCCGAGCACATCGCCCGTCTCGGTACGCTGGCCGCCGTGTGCGACGTCGAGCGTGACCGCGCCAGTGAGCTCGCCCAGCGCACGGGTGCCAACGCGTACGGCAGCCTCGACGACATGCTCGCAGGCGAACGTGCGCTCGACGTCGTCGCAGTGTGTTCGCCGAACGGCCTGCATGCGCAACACTCCATCGCCGCGCTCCAGCATGGTGCGCACGTGCTGTGCGAGAAGCCGATGGCGCTCACGGTGCGCGATTGCGGAGAGATGATCAAGGCAGCCGAGCGGTGCAACCGACGTTTGTTCGTGGTCAAGCAGAACCGCTTCAACCCTCCCATCGTGGCGCTCAAGGACGTCATCGACGCCGGCCGGCTCGGTCGAATCTTCTCGCTGCAGTTGAACTGCTACTGGAACAGGAACGCCGACTACTACCGCGACTCGTGGAAGGGCACGCGCGACCTCGATGGCGGCACCCTCTTCACCCAGTTCAGTCACTTCATCGACCTGCTCTACTGGATGATCGGCGACATCGCCGAGGTCCACGGCTTCCGCGGCAACTACACGCACGAAGGCGTGATCGAGTTCGAGGACACCGGGGTCGCCTGTCTGCGCTTCGCCTCCGGGGCAATAGGCACGATCTCCTACACCGTCAACGCGCACGCCCGGAACATGGAGGGCTCACTCACGGTGTTCGGCGAGCGAGGCACCGTCAAGGTCGGCGGTCAGTATCTCAACGAGCTCGAGTACCAGAGCATCGACGGTTACGAGATCACGAACCTGCCTCCGGGCAACCAGGCCAACAACTACGGCGCCTATCAGGGCTCGATGTCGAACCACGACAAGGTGTACGCCAACCTCGTCGACGTGCTCACCGGCGGCGGTGCCATCAGCACCAGCGGCTACGAAGGCCTCAAGACGGTCGAGCTCGTCCAGCGGGTGATGGGTAGTCTTGATTGGGTCACCGGCGACGCGCCCGTCGTCGAGCGACCGCGCCGGGCAGACCTTGCGAGTTGGCCTTCCGACCGCGTGCCGGCGTCGCGATGAGCACGGCGAAGGTCCATGCCAACGTCGTCATCGGAGACGGTCACGTGCTCGAGGACTTCTGCCTCGTCGGCGTGCCGCCCCGCGATGTTCCCGACGGAGAACTCCCGACGCGCATCGGTGTCGGCGCCACCATTCGTTCCCACACGGTCATCTACGCGGGCAACGTGATCGGCGACCACTTCCAGACCGGGAACAAGGTCAACATCCGTGAGTCCAACACGATCGGCAACGACGTCAGCATCGGCACGCTGTCGGTCGTGGAGCACCACGTGCGCATCGGTGACGGCGTACGTATCCACACGCAGGCGTTCATCCCGGAGTTCTCGGTACTCGAGGCCGGCTGCTGGATCGGACCGAACGTCGTGCTGACCAACGCGAAGTACCCGGCGTCTCCCGGCGCGAAATCGTCGCTGCACGGGCCGGTCGTGCGTGCGGGCGCCAGGATCGGCGCCAATGCCACCGTCCTGCCCGGCGTGGAGATCGGCGCCAATGCTGTCGTCGGCGCCGGCGCCGTCGTCGTGCGGAACGTGCCACCCGGTGCGGTGGTCGTCGGCAATCCCGCCCGCATCATCAATCACGTCTCGAACCTGCCGTACTCCCCGGCGGCCATCTGAACACCGCACAACAGGACGGTCGCCCCTGACGGACGACCTGGAAGGATCGATCATGCAGACTCTGGAAGCGACAATGACGGTGCCGTTCGTCGACCTGAAGGCGCAGTACCTCTCGATCAAGGGCGAGATCGATGCAACGATCGCCGACATCATCGAGCGCACCGCGTTCATCGGCGGGGAAGCGGTGTCGCGCTTCGAGACGGCGTTCGCGCAGTATTGCGGCGTCGACCACTGCGTTGGCGTCGCCAATGGCACCGACTCGCTGGCCCTTGCCCTGCGCGCCCTCGGCGTCGGCCCGGGCGACGAGGTGATTACCGTGGCGAACTCGTTCATCGCCACTGCCGAAGCGGTGACGATGGCCGGCGCTCGTGTCGTGTTCGTCGACATCGATCCGCGAACCTACAATATCGACACCGCACGCATCGAGGAAAAGATCACCGCGCGCACCCGCGCCATCATCCCGGTCCATCTCTACGGCCAGCCAGCCGACATGGATCCGATCGTGGCGATCGCGCGCAAGCACGGGCTCTATGTCATCGGCGACGCCGCACAGGCGCACGGTGCCCGCTACAAGGGACATCCCATCGCAACGCTGGCCGACGTCACGTCGTTCAGCTTCTATCCGGGCAAGAATCTGGGCGCGTACGGCGACGGCGGGGCCATCGTCACCAACAATCCGGAGGTCGCGGCGAAAGTGCGGCTGCTGGCCAATCACGGCCGCACCTCGAAGTACGACCACAGCCACGAAGGAGTGAACAGCCGACTCGACGGGCTCCAGGCGGCCGTCCTCAACGTCAAGCTGCCGCACATGGAGGCCTGGACCGAGGCACGCCGTGCCAACGCCCGCAGGTACAACGCGGCGCTTGCCGGAAGCGGTGTCGTCACGCCGCAGGAGCTCGACGATGTGCGCGCGGTGTACCACCTCTATGTGGTTCGCGTGCCGGCCGATCGCCGCGAGGCCTTGCAGGTGACCCTCAAGCAGGCCGGCATCGACACAGGCATCCACTACCCGATTGCGCTCCCATACCTGAAGGCGTACGAGTACCTCGGCGCCACCCCTGCGGACTTCCCGGTCGCGCTGGCCGTGTCGAGCGAGATTCTCTCGCTGCCGATGTACGGTGAGCTCTCGGCGTCGCAGGTGGATTACGTCGCCGGCAAGCTCGCCGAGCAACTGCGCTAGCGGCCGGTCCATGGAGTACGTCTTGATCACGGCGGCTCGCAACGAGGCGGCCTTCATAGAGCAGACGCTTCGCTCGGTGGTGGCACAGACAGCGCGCCCGCTGCGTTGGGTGGTGCTCGACGATGGCTCGACCGACGCGACGGCGGCCATCGTGGCGCGATATGCGGCGCGGCACCCCTGGATCCAGCTCGTGTCGAGGCCGCCGCGACAGGAGCGCAGCTTTGCCGGCAAAGCCGACGCGGTGAATGCGGCGCTGGCATCGATGCACGACCTGCGGTACGACGTGGTCGGCAATCTCGACGCGGACGTTTCGTTCGAGGCCGACTACATCGCGTTCATCCTCGAACAGTTCGCCGTCGACGCCAGGCTCGGAGTAGCGGGGACGCCCTTCACGGAGGCCGGCGACTATGACTCGGCGCGTGACTCCTTCGAAGGGGAGCAGTACGTGGCCGGGCCCTTCCAGTTGTTCAGACGGCAGTGCTTCGAGGAGATCGGCGGGTACGTCCCCAACCCCGCCGGCGGCGTCGACTGGATCGCCGTGATGACGGCGCGGATGCGCGGTTGGACGGTGCGGGCGTTTCCGCAGCGACGCTTCCACCATCACCGCTCGATGGGCACGGCACAGCGGGGCGCGGTGTCTGCGCTGTTCTCGTATGGCGAGAAGGACTTCTACCTGGGCGGGGCGCCGATGTGGCAGGCCTTCAGGGTGGCGTATCGCATGGCGAAGCGGCCGTACATAGTCGGCGGTGCAGCCCTGTTCCTCGGCTACGCGACGGCGGCGTTGCGACGCATGCCGCGCGCCGTCACTCCTGAGCTCATGGCGTTCCACCGACGAGACCAGATGCGGAAATTGAGAGCGATCGTTGCGCGTGCGCTCCGCATGAAGCGCGTCGATCCCTTCTCGCTGGAACCGAACCAGACCAGGCGATGACCGCCGAGAACAGCACCGCGGCGACGATGACCGCGTCAGTGCGGCACGTGTTGACGCGCTTCGACGAGTGGCTGGCGGGATTCGGCGAGGTGTCGCGCGACCACCAGACGTTCTTTGCCGGCGGGTACGGCAGGGCCGCAAAGCGGCTCTACTACGAGCGGCCGATGCTTGGCCTGGTGGCGGTGGCGCCGCTGATCACGTGCGAGGCGCTGCTGCCGTCGGCCCGTCGCCTGTTCCATCGCAACACGCGTTTTCCGATCGCCGACGCGCACTATGCGATGGGATACGCGTTCCTGCATCAGGCGCTCGGTGATGCCGCCTATCTGGAACGCGCCGTTCACTTCCTCCGCGAACTCGAGCAGAGCCGCTGCCCGGCCTTCGAGGAATCGTGCTGGGGCTATCCATTCGATTGGGTCACCCGCAACGGTACGATCCCGGCGCAGACGCCGCTGATCACCTCGACCCCGTACGCATACGAGGCATTCCTGCACGTCCAGCGCCTCGCGCCGCGTGACGAGTGGCTGGCGCGAATGCAGTCGATTGCCCGCCACGCCTCCACCGACATCAAGGATTTCCGGGTGTCGGAGGCGGCCAGTTCGTGCTCGTACACGCCGTTCGACGGCGGCGGCGTGATCAATGCGGCTGCGTATCGTGCATTCCTTCTGACCAGTGCGTCGATCGAGTTCGGCAGCGATGAGTATCGCCGGCTCGCCGATCGCAACCTGCAGTTCGTACTCGATGCGCAGAACGCCGACGGGTCCTGGTACTACGCGACCGACGGCGTCCGCGACTTCGTCGATCACTTCCACACCTGCTTCGTGATGAAGGCGCTGGCGAAAATTCACGGACTGACCGGCGACACGGCGACGTTCGACGCATTGTCGCGCGGGCTCGACTACTACTTCGCGCATCTGTTCGACGTCGATGGTCTTCCCCGCCCGTTCGCGAAGGCGCCGCGCCTCACGGTGTACAAGCGCGAACTCTACGACTGCGCCGAGTGCATCAACCTGTGCATACTCCTGCAGGATCGGTTCCCTGCCTGCGGCGCGAGGCTCGACACGGTGATCAGCGGCGTCCTGCGCGACTGGCTGAAGCCGGACGGGTCCTTCCGGTCGAGGAAGCTGTTCCTGGGCTGGGATGACGTGCCGATGCACCGCTGGGCCCAGTCTCAGATGTTCCGCAGCCTGGCCAGTTGGCTTGCGTCGCAGGCGATCGCCCGGCCGGATCGCGCGCTGCACGCCACGACCGGGCCCGACGGCCGAGGGACGCAGCTCGCCGAGGTACACCGCTGATGTGCGGCATTGCCGGCCAGTACGATTTCGTGCGCGGTGTCCCAGCGGATCGGCAGACGATCGCGCGCATGACGCGCGCCATCGAGCACCGCGGCCCTGACGACGAGGGCTTCTTCTTCGATGGAGCGCTTGGGCTGGGATTCCGGCGACTCTCCATCATCGACCTCGCCGGCGGCCACCAGCCGATGGCCGACCAGGAACAGTCGGTATGGCTGGTCTTCAACGGTGAGATCTACAACTACCGTGAACTACGGGCCGAACTCGTCGAACGCGGCCACGAGTTCCAGACGGGAAGCGACACCGAAGTCATCGTTCACGGATACAAGGAGTGGGGAACGGGCGTCCTCGAGCGCTTGAACGGCATGTTCGGGCTTGCGATCTGGGACGTGGCCCGCCGGCGCCTCGTCGTGGCACGTGATGCCATGGGTATCAAGCTGGTGTACTACAACCTCTCCGAGGGGAGGCTGACGTTCGGCTCCGAGGTGCGCGCCGTCATGGCGTCCGGCACGGGGAGCGAAGCGCTCGATCCGACGGCCGTGAAGCAGTTCCTGCAGCTGCGATACACGCCGTCGCCGGGCACCATCTTTCGCGACGTGCGCAAGCTGGCGGCGGGCACCATGCTCGTCGTGGAAAACGGGACCTGTCGCGAGGAGCGGTGGTACAGGCACGTGCCCACGCCGTTCAGTAGCGCGATGTCTGCGCACGATGCCGAGGAGGAGCTCCTCCGCCTTTACGAAGCCGCGGTCGAGCGTCATCTGCTCAGTGACGTTCCCGTCGGTCTGCTGCTCAGCGGCGGCCTGGATTCGGGACTCCTGCTTGCGCTGATGCGGCGCCACGGCAGCGAGTGGCCCACCTACACGGTGGGGTACGGGCAGGACTTCGCTGACGACGAGCTGTGCGAGGCGGCGGAGAGCGCCAGGCTGCTCGGCGGGCGGCATGTCCAGGTTCGCCTCGACCGGGCCGAGTTCGAACGTGCGCTGCCAACCATCGTCGCGGCCGTAGAGGAGCCGATCGCGTCCTCGTCGATCGTGCCGATGTACTTTGTCTGCGAACGGGCTCGTCGCGACGTCAAGGTCGTGCTCGTGGGCCAGGGCCCTGACGAGCTGTTCGGCGGCTACAAGCGTCACGTCGGCGTGCGGTACGGCGAGACCTGGCGCCGGCTGCCGGGCATGGTTCGCGGGGTCGCGGGTGCAGCCATTGGCATGCTGCCGCGCAACGCGACTGCCAAGCGCGGCGTGTATGCCCTGGGTGTCCAGGACAGGCTGGAGCGGTACGAGCACGTGTTCTCGCTCGCACCGACGTCGACCATCGCCGCGCTGTTTCGTGACGGGCAGCTGCCGGTAGGGAGCGAACGGGTCGGCGCGTGGCGCGACCTCGAGCCCGAGATGCAGCACCTGGATGATCTGGCCGGATTCCAGCACGTCGAGATCCGGTCGTCGCTGCCCGACGAACTCCTGATGTTCGGTGACAAGCTGTCCATGGCGCACGGGCTCGAAGCGCGCGTGCCCTACCTGGATAGAACGATCGTGGAATTCGCCGAGCGCCTCCCGCCGTCGCTGAAAGTGCGGGGTCGCACGGGCAAATGGCTGCACCGGCGCGTGTGCGCCCGCGTGCTGCCAGCGGCCGTGCTGAAGCGCAAGAAGCGAGGGTTTGCGGTGAACGTCGTGGACGGCTGGTTCCAGTCATCCGTGCGCAGCACGCTCTCGGACGCCCTGCTCGACCCCTCGTCACTGATGTACGAGTACCTGCGACCGGAGAGCGTGCGCGACCTCGTCGATCAGCACCGTTCCGGCAGGGAAGACAACCACAAGCTGCTGTTCAGCCTCGCCATGCTGGAACACTGGATGCGCGGCCGCGAGGCGCCGCGTCCGGTCGACCGTGTCGGCTTGTTTGCGGGCGCGGGGCGTTGAGCGTCGTGCCACGCCCGCCCGCCTCTGCCGCGCCTGGCGCGACGTACGCAAAGGACACCCTCATCAAGGGGCAGCCGGCACGCATCACGTGCGTGGACGTCTGCGGTCAGACGTTCAGCCTTGCCGGAGGCTTGCTCTCGGTACTCCGGCTCGAGGACGAGTGGCTGTCGGTCGTCGAGGATCCGCACGCCGTGATCGCAGCGATCGAAGACGGGCGCGCCCCACTGCCCGACCTGTTCACGTTCTGCCAACGTTTGCCTGACGTCGAGCCTCGGCATGCGTTCGCTGTCGAGTACGAGGCGGTTGCCGCGCTGCGTGTCCATTCCTACGAGCAGTGGTGGAACACCCAGATCAAGAACACGACGCGGAACATGGTGCGCAAGAGCCAGAAGGCGGGCGTCGTCGTACGCGAATGCGAGTTCGATGACGCCTTCGTGGCTGGAATGACCGCGATCTTCAACGAGGCGTCGATACGGCAGGGCCGGCCGTTCTGGCACTACGGCAAGGACGTCGAAACCGTCAGGCAGCAGTTCTCGCGCTTTCTTGCCAGAGAAGATCTCATCGGCGCGTACCTTGGTGACGAGCTGATAGGGTTCGCGATGCTCGGACGAAGTGCCGGGTTCGCCGACATCGGCCAGGTCATCGCCAAGGTAGCCCATCGCGACAAGGCCGTGCCGAACGCCTTGATCGCGAAATGTGTCGAAGTCTGCGCGCGTCGCGGCCTGCCGCACCTCGTGTACGCCTACTGGACCGACAGTTCGCTGGGGCAGTTCAAGAAGCAGTCCGGCTTCGAGGAGGTCCGACTGCCGCGGTACTACGTTCCAATGACCATGAAGGGGAAACTCGCTCTCAAGGCGGGGCTGCACAAGGGCCCGCGGCACCTCGTGCCGGTGCGTATCCAGGCCCGACTCCGGGAAGCGCGCGCCGCCTGGCATGCACGTGTGCTCAGATGAACGGTAGCGTGACGTCGGGGCCGGTGCTGCGCCTTTCCCGACACGTCCGCTGCACGCCGCAGTGATCGTTTGATGCCTCCCACTCTTGCGCTGTTCGTTACGGCAGGGCTCATCGCTTTGCTGCTCTGGCGCGACGGACGCAGGCAGGCTCCGGTGGGCCGGGCGCTCTGGCTGCCCGTTCTCTGGGTCTTCCTCATCAGCTCGAAGTTCGTCGGCCAGTGGCTGGCCGTGTTCGGTATCTCCGGGGGCGGCCAGGTGGCGATGGAGGACGGCAGCGCGCTCGATGCCGTCGTCTTCCTCGCGCTCATCCTTGCCGGGGTCGGGGTCCTGGTGCGGCGAGGCACCTCGGTGCCGCGGGTGGTGGCCGACAACTGGCCCGTCGTGCTGTTCCTGCTCTTCGGGCTGCTGTCGGTCGCATGGTCGGACTTCCCGTTCGTGGCGCTCAAGCGGTGGGTCAAGGCGCTGGGACATCCGGTGATGGCCCTCGTCGTACTGTCCGAGGTCAACCCCACACAGGCAATACGACGCCTGGTCACGCGGTCCGCCATTCTTTATGCGCCCCTGGCAGTGTTGGTCATCAAGTACTACCCCTGGCTCGGGCGCGGCTTCGACCCGTGGAGCGGTGCGGCGACCAATCACGGGATCAGCAACACGAAGAACGACCTCGGGTACGTGTGCATGTTCCTCGCGGTGGGCCTCTTCTGGAACCTGATGTGCGCGCGACGGACCGACCCGCCTGTCGTCAGGCGAGACGAGACACTGCTCTCGGTGTTCCTGCTCGGTCTCGTTCTCTGGCTGCTCCTGAAATCGAACAGCGCCACGTCGTCGGTGTGCGTCGCGCTGGGGGTTGCCACGCTCGTCGCCCTCGGCTTGCGCTTCGTGAACACGCGGCTCGCCTGGCTCTACACCCTTGTCGCGGTCACCCTGGGAGCAGTCGCGGAAGTCCTGTTCGGCGTGTCACGGCACGTGTACACGCTCGTGGGCCGGGACAGCACGCTCACCGACCGATCGGAAGTCTGGGCTGACGTGCTGGCCATGGACTTCAACCCGCTCGTCGGCACCGGGTTCGAGAGCTTCTGGCTGGGCCCGCGCCTCGAGGCGCTATGGGATCGCTGGTGGTGGCAGCCGAACCAGGCACACAACGGCTACATCGAGACCTACATCAACCTGGGGCTGATCGGACTGGTGCTGCTTGCGGTGGTGAGTCTCGCCGCGTTCTCGAAGGCGCAACGGGACCTCCAGAGCAGTCCGGACCTCGGCAGGTTCCGATTTGCCTGGCTGTTGATGATCCTCACCTACAACTACACCGAGGCGACGTTCAAGGGCGTTCACCTCGTCTGGACCGTGTTTCATCTCATCGCCATGGACTACACCAGGCAGCCCATCGGGCAGCGACGAGGTGCTGCCTTGGGTGGACGTGAAGTGCTGCGACCCGCCGTGCGTCCGCGGCGCGCGACGCAAGCGGCGCATGTCAGTCAGGCGAGGTCATAGAGGACCCATGCAGCAGATCGCTGGCTTCATCGGGCGCCTGCCGGCCGACACCGCCGCTCGTCTCGTGACCGCAATGGCGAGCGCGATGCTGCGCGGGCCATATCGCGAACCGGGCCGCTGTTCGATCCCGGACCTCGGAGCCCACCTCGCGTGGGTCGCCAGCGAAGCGCAGCCGCACCTGTCGCCGGCCGCGCAGGCCCGGGACCTGACGCTGCTGCTCGTGGCGGGTGACTGCGTGACTGCGCCGGGCGTTCCGCCACCGACGTCGGCACGGGGGAACGCGCAGTGGAGCGAGCGGCTCCGGGAACGCGAGGCGGACACGCTCGCCTCCGTGAACGGGTTCTTCGCCGGTGTGTTCGTGGACCGTGCAGCGGGACGCACGCTGTTGTTCACCGATCGGCACGGCATCGAGCGCCTGTACGCCAGCGAAACGGCCGACGGGCTCTACTTTGCCAGCCAAGCGAAGGCCCTGTTGCGCGTGCTCCCCCACACGCGCGCCTTCGATCCCGAAGGCCTGGCCGAATACGTGACCTTCGGCTGCACGACGTCGCCACGCACGCTGTTTCGCGACATCCGCGTGATTCCGCAGGCGGCCCGGTGGGCCTGGGACGGCCGGCGATGGGAGAAGCAACGCTACTTCGATGCGTCGGCCTGGGAAGGGCAGGACGTGCTGCCTCGAGCAGAGTTCGAGCGTGCGTACGCCGAGACGTTCAGGGCCGTGGTTCCGGAGTACTTCGGCGGCGACGCGCGCGTCGGCCTGGCCGCGACAGGCGGCCTGGACACGCGGATGATCCTGGCCGCGCGGCCCGCGTCCTGGCGGGACCCCATCGCCTACACGTACACCGGGCCCCACGACACGCACGACGCGCGGATCGCGCGGGCGCTGTCCGATGCGTGCGCGATCCCGCATGAGGCGATCAAGCTGGATGAGGACTTCCTGCGCGACTTCCCGCAGCAGGCGGACCGGACCGTGGTCGATACGGATGGCGCCCACGGGGTGACGGGGAGTCACGAGTCGTTCCTCAGCGAGCGGGTGCGGCAGGTCGCGCCGGTGCGGTTGACCGGTGTCTTCGGTGGCGAGGTGCTGCGAGGACTGTCGCCGTGGCGGCGGCTGCGCCTCGGGCCGCACGTCCTCGACCCGGATGTCCAGTCGCTCAGTGCGGCGTGTCGAGCGCCGTCGTCCGCCGTTCACCCGGTCACGGCCGCCGCGTTCGGCGCCACCCCCGCTGCCATGCAGGGGGTCCTGGCGTCCTGTCGCGCCTCGCTCGCGTTTCGCACGCCGTTCCTCGATGCGCGACTGGTGCAGCTGGCGTACCGGTCGCCACGCGGGGACGCCGCATCCGAACAGTCAACCGTCCGGATGCTGCTCGACCACCTGCCATTGCTGCCGCCGCTGGCGACCGACCGCGGACGGCAGATTGGTGGCCGACGCCACCTGGAGTACGTCAGCCGCCCGTTTCAGCAGGTCTCCTTCAAGCTCGACTACATTGCGAGCGAGAGCCTGGCGTGGCCGTTCACGCGGCTCGATTCCCTGATCGACAGGTTCTACGCACCCGGGATCGTGGGCAGGCACAAGTACCTGCGGTACCGCCGCTGGTTCCGGTGCGAACTGGCCGATTACGTGCGTGACAGGCTGGACGCCGCGCGTCGATTGTCCTGCTTTCGCGGCCCGGCGCTGCGTCGTCTGGCCGACGACCACGTAAGCGGCGCGGCCAGCGTGACCGACGAGATCAATCTCGTGCTCACGCTCGAGGCCGTCGATCGACTGCTGCTGCATGCGGACGCAAGTGACGCGGCCGAGGACCGCGCGGCCGTCGTCGGCAGCGTGTCCTGCTAGTGCGTTTGATGCCACACGACATGAACTCGCCGAACCCCGGTCTCACGATCGGACTGCTCACCGGCGGTCAGGACAAGTCTTACGCCCTGGGGCTCACCGGTGCGCTGACCGCGCAGGACATCACCGTCGAGTTCGTCGGGAGCGACGGCCTCGACGACCCATCGCTTCGGAACGATCCGCAGGTCCGGTTCCTCAACCTCCGGGGCGATCAGAGCGAGGCCGCGCCGGCCCTCGTCAAGGCGCGGCGCCTGTGTGCGTACTACGTCCGGCTGGTGCAATACGCCGCTGCGACCAGCGCCCCGGTCCTCCACATCCTGTGGAACAACAAGTTCGAGCACCTCGACCGCACGATCGTGATGTGGATGTACCGTGCCCTCGGCAAGCGGGTCGTCCTGACCGCGCACAACGTGAACGCCGCGAAGCGCGACGGCGTGGACACCCGGCTCAATCGCCTGACGCTTCGCCTCCAGTACGCGCTCTGCCATCACGTCTTCGTGCACAGCCGCAAGCTGAAGGACGAGCTGATGCGCGACTTCGGCGTGCGCGACGAGCGGGTCAGCGTCATCCCGTTCGGCCTCAACGCCACGACGCCTGACACGGCGCTGACCCCGGCCGAGGCCCGCACGCGCCTTGGCCTCGCCGCGGACGAGCGTGTCGTGCTGTGCTTCGGCCAGATCGCGCCGTACAAGGGGTTGGAGTACCTGCTGCCGGCGCTCGAACACCTGGCCGAGCGCGGGCTGCCGGTGCGCCTGCTGATCGCCGGCAAGGTCAAGCGCGGGCACGAGGACTACTGGCGCGATCTCGAACGGCGTGCCAGCGATACGCGGCTGCGTCATCTTGTCAGCACCTACGTACGCTTCGTGCCGGACGATGAAGTCGAGGTGTTCTTCAAGGCGGCGGATGCGGTGGTCCTGCCGTACACGAACATCTTCCAGAGCGGCGTGCCGTTTCTCGCCTATGCCTACGGCGTCCCGGTGGTCGCCACCGATGTCGGCTCGCTGCGCGAGGACGTGATCGAGGACGTCACGGGCTACGTCTGCCCGCCGCGCGACCCCGAGGCGCTCGCCGGTGCCATCGACCGCTTCTTCGGCAGCGCGCTCTACCAGCAGCGGGAGGATCGGCGGGCGACCATCCGCGAGATCGCCGAGCAGCGCCACTCGTGGCGGCGCGTGGGCGAGATCACGAGGGCGGCTTACCGGCAGACCCTCGCCGGAGACGCCTCGGAGGCCGGGGCGCCGGCACGATGACACCGCTCGTCTCGATCCTCATTCCTGCATACAACGTGCAGGCCTACATCGCCGATACGCTGCGGTCGGCGCTGGCGCAGTCGTGGCCACGCACGGAGATCATCGTCGTTGACGATGGGTCCACCGATGGGACGAGCGACATCCTGGCCTCGCTGGCGTCGACGGCGCTGCGTGTCGTCCGTCAGGAGAACCAGGGTGCGGCGGTGGCTCGCAACCTCGCGCTCAGCCTGGCTCAGGGAGACTTCATCCAGTGGCTCGACGCCGACGATCTCCTGTCGCGCGACAAGATCACCAGCCAGGTCCGTGTCCTGCGCGAGATCGGCGATCCTCGCGCCCTGGCATCCTGTGGCTGGGCCCACTTCAGGTGCCGACCGCAGGGAGCACGCCTGCAGCCTGGGCCACTCTGGACCGACCTGGCGCCCGTCGAGTGGATGTTGCGAAAATGGGAAACCAACAGCCACATGCAGACCGCGACGTGGCTCGTGAGCCGCGAACTGACCGATCGCGCGGGTCCATGGCACACCACCATGAGCAACGACGACGACGGCGAGTACTTCGCGCGGATCGTCCTGAACAGTTCGCGCGTGGCGTTCGTCCCCGACGCGCGCGTGTACTACCGAGTGACGCCAGGCAACCGACTGAGTGACATCGGACGGTCGCCTGCGAAGGTCGACTCGCTGCTGCGGGGGATGGCCCTGCAGATTGCTCTGCTCCGGTCGATGCGCGACGACACGCGCGTGCGAGACGCCTGCACCACGTATCTCCAGACCTGGCTGGCCGAGATCGCCGACAGCCCCATGGCATTCGAGCGCGTTCGCACGCTGGTCGAGGAATGGGGCGGGACCGTGCATCCGCCGCGCGTGTCGCCCAGGTACGCCTGGATCGCCCTCGCGCTCGGCGTGCCCGCTGCGCGCGCCACGCAGCGCCGCTACAACCGTCTGAAGTCCGACCTCCTGCGGAAGTTGGACCATGTGCGCCTGCTGGCTGAAGGCGGCGCGGTCGACGTCCACAGCCTCTGACGTTCACGTCCAACACCCTCATGACACCTGAATCCCACCGACCTGACGGTGGCCCGGTCGAACGGGAAGTTGCGTTCGACTGCCGCCATTTCCTCGGCGATCGCCCCTGCGTCTGGCACAAGCGGGAAGGCGCGATGTGCACGTGCGAGCGCTACGAGCGCATCGAGGAACGGATCCTCGTGATCAAGCTCGACGCGATGGGCGACGTGCTGAGAACCACTGCGCTGCTCGGCCCCTTGCGCGCCGTGCATCCGGCGGCGGCGATCACCTGGATCACGCGGAAGGCGTCCGTGCCGCTGCTGCAGGGCAACCCGTTGATCGCCGAGGTCGTGGAGTATGGACCCGACGCGTTCGCGCACCTGCTCGGTCGGCGCTTCGACAGGGTCATCAATCTCGATGCCTCACGAATCAGCGCCTCGCTGGCCTCGGCTGCGCGCTCCGACCGCAAGGACGGCTACGTGCTGGGCGCGAACGGGTACGTGGAAGCGACAAATCCAGCGGCACGCGCGTGGCTGGAGACGGGGCTGTTCGACGACCTGAAGCGGCAGGGCACGGCGACCTATCAGGATCAGATGGCGCGGATCCTCGGCCTGCAGGGACGCGAGCACGGGTACGTGCTGGCGCTCCGCGACGAGGAGGTCGCGGCTGCTCGCGCCCGCCTGCTGTCGGTGGGGTTCGAGCCGTCCCGTCCCGCCATCGGCCTCAACACCGGCGCCAGCGGCCGCTGGCCGCTGAAGCAGTGGCGCGAGGACGGGTACGTCGAGCTGATCAGGCGGATCCATCAGACGCGCGACGCGCAGTTCGTCCTGCTCGGCGGTCCCGAGGAGGTCGAGCGCAACGAGCGCATCAAGGCCGCCTGTGGCGGGCCGATCGTCGACCCGGGCTGCGATAACCCGATCCGCCTGTTCGCCGCGATGGTCGGTCTCTGTGACGTGCTCGTGACCGGCGACACGCTCGCGATGCACATCGCCCTCGCGCTGGGCCGACGCGTCGTCGTTCTTTTCGGCCCGACCAGCGCCGCCGAGATCGAGATGTATGGCCTGGGCGAGAAGATCGTGCCGCAGATGGCGTGCCTCAGCTGCTACAAGACCGCCTGCGACTTCGTGCCCAACTGCATGGATCTGATCTCCACGGACATGGTGGCAGCAGGCGTCAGCCGTCAGCTCGCGCTGGCCGCGCTACCGGTCGGCCAGTTGACGTAAACGCGCCACGAAGTCGGTCGTCGACAGGTTCGGCACGCGGTCGACCAGGTGGAGCCGGCCGCCGCCGCGGAGCACGACGTCGCGCTCGACGCATGCCTCGCCATACTCGGCGCCATTGACGTGGACGTCGGGGTTGATCTCTGCGAGAAAAGCGATCGGGTCGGACTCGTCGAACACGTGCACGTAGTCCACGACCCGCAGCGCGAGGAGCATTTCGGCGCGCTGTGCCTCGGGCATGAGCGGCCGCGACGGCCCCTTGTAACGCTTGACCGATGCATCGCTGTTGAGGCCGACGATCAGCACGTCGCCCTGGCGGCGCGCCTCGCTGAGGATGTGCAGGTGACCGCCATGCAGCACGTCGAACGAGCCGTTGACCGTTACGAGGCGCTTGCCACGTGCCCGGAGACGGGTCGCCAGGCGTGCGAGGACCGCGCGGGGCAGCAGCCGGAGTTCGTCGCTGGCGTCCACGATCTCATCGGGCGACACCGTCGCCGTGCCGAACTTGCCGACGACGATGCTCGCGGCCTTGTTGGCGAGACGGACGGCCGTTTCGTGGTCGGCACCCGAGGCCATCGCCAGCGCGAACGCGGCCACGACGGTATCGCCGGCGCCGCTGACGTCGAACACTTCCTGCGCGAGCGTCGCGACGGCGAACTGTTCGCGGGCGTCGCGGCTGCAGAAGTGAATGCCATGCTGGCCGAGCGTCAGGACGACGTTGCTACGGAGTTCAGCCGCCAGCGTGGTGGCGACGTCGGTAACGGCCTCGACGGTCGGATCGGCGTCGGGCCAACGCAGCAGCGCGCGCGACTCGCGCCAGTTCGGGGTGATGTAGTCGCAGTCCACGTAGCGATCGCGATGCTGCGGCCGCGGGTCCACCACCACGCGGCGACCGTGCGCGTGTGCGGCCTCGATCGCGGTCCGCGCCAGACGACTCGTCACGAACCCCTTGGCGTAGTCCGAGATCACGACGACGTCGTAGGCGGCGCATTCGGCTTCGAGGAAGGCGACCGCAGCCTGCTCGGCCGCCGCGTCCACGTCGACGGCGTCCTCGTAGTCGAGACGGACGATCTGCTGCTGCTGGCCAATGACGCGCGTCTTCCTGACGGTGGCGCCGTCGTGGGCAATCGAGTGAAGCTGGACGCCGGCCTCTTTGGCACATCGCGTCAGCGTGGACGCCGCCTCGTCGCGGCCCACCGGCGCGAGGAGTGTGGCTTGTCCGCCGAGCGAGGCGATGTTGGCCGCCGTGTTGGCCGCGCCGCCGAGCACACGACGGGCCTTGCCGACGCGCATCACCGGAACTGGAGCCTCCGGCGAAAGGCGGCTGCAGTCGCCATACAGATACTCGTCGAGGATGGCGTCGCCGACGACAAGCACACGACGTCGACAGAACTCGGAAATGAGCGACGAGAGAGCGTCCGGCGAGTCGTGCGACATGATTGGTAGCTAGAGTCTAAGGCACGCTGCCGCGTCCCGCGTCATGTCCATGCCCTCCTTGTCAGCAGAGGCGCCCACTCTGTCTCTGGTGCCGGTACGCCAGCACTTCGCGTCGTCCGCCGCCGTCGACGTCCGTCATGTGGTGCTCTCGGGCTTAGCCGATCTTTGTCCGTCTCGCATCCGGCCGGGCATGCGGGTCGGCGTCGCGGTGGGGAGCCGCGGCATCGGCCGCTACACGGAGATGGTCGCGGCGGTCGTGCAGGGCCTGCGCGCCGCTGGCGCCGAGCCGTTCCTGTTCCCTGCGATGGGCAGCCACGGCGGCGGGACGGCTGAGGGGCAGCAGCAGGTGCTGGTTGCCAACGGCATGGGTGAACTCGGCGTGCCGATCCGCAGTACGCAGGACACCGTCGAGATCGGCACGGCTCCGGACGGCATGCCGGTCCACTGGGACAGGTTCGCCGCCGCGGCCGACGGCGTGGTCGTCGTCAATCGGGTCAAGGCGCATACGGCTTTCCGCGGGCGATGGGAGAGCGGCCTCTTCAAGATGATCGCCGTGGGCATCGGCAACCGGCGCGGTGCTGAGGAGGCGCATGGCCGCGGCATCGGCGAGGCCATCCCGGCGGCCGCAAGAGTGGCCGTGGCGACCGGTCGCGTGCTGGCCGGCGTCGCCGTCGTCGAGAACGGGCGACACGAACCGGCGGTCGTGCGGGTCATGCCTGGCGACGCGATCGAAGACGAGGAACCGCGCCTGCTCGACGTGGCGCGGCGCCTTCAGCCGGGCATTCCCTTTCCCGTACTGGACCTGTTAGTCGTGCAGCAGATGGGCAAGGACATCAGCGGCACCGGCATGGACACCAACGTGATAGGCATGTGGCGCCGCAATGGCGGCGCGCGCGAACCTGACTACCGGTGCCTCGCCGTCCTCGAACTGACGCCCGGCAGCCATGGCAATGCGACAGGCATCGGCATGGCCGACATCATCCCGGGTCGACTGGCCGCACAGGTGGATTGGAACGCCACCTATCTGAACTGTCTCACGGCCCGCAACTTCGCCGGTGCCAAGCAGCCGATGGTGCTTCCCACGGACCGCGACGTGATCACCGCGGGGCTCGATGGTGCTGCCGCTCCCGCGCGAGTTGTCTTGGTCAGGAGCACGCTGGAGGTCGAAGCGATGTGGGTGTCGCCGCCAGTCGCGTCGATGGCCACCGATCTGGCGTGCGATGTCGTCGGCGATCCACAGGTCATCGAGTTCGATGCCTCCGGACGCCTTGTGTTCCCGGTTGCGCCGTGATCGAGGACGTCGGTTGCGCACCGTGGCGTCGTTCACGGCAACCCGGTTGTCGGCGTCGTCTCCGGCGTGCGCAAGGGCAGCACGTATACCCTGTAGTACTGAAGCTTGAACCACTGCTCGACCACCTCCTGGACGCCGTGCCAGGTCGCGGTCCATGTGCTGACGTGAGGTTCGAGCGCACCGGGTGCGCACCGGACCGAGACACCGGCCTGCGACAGAACCGCGGAATACACGAGCGCCGACCGACGGCTCCGAAACAACGGGGAGACGACGATGACCGAGCCGATGCGCTCGCGCCTGAGGAACGCCAGCACGTCGTGAGCCACGTTCAAGGCAATGGGCTCCCGCTGCACGGTGGGGACGATTTCGTATGGCCCGAGATGCGCCACGTCAGCAAGCGCCGCGGCGACAGCGAGCGTGGCGACGTTGGGCGCTCCCGTGTCAGTGTCCACCCAGACTGGTACGAGCACGCGCGAGGCGATTCCCGCTCGTCGCAGTGCCATTGCCTGCTCGAATGGCATGTATCGGCCGTCAGGGTTGTCGATGAGGATGGCGTCGCCCGACGCACCGTCAGGATCGCAGACGAGATGCCGGCCAACCGCCGTGGTCCAGACCGAGGATGTCGCCCAGAGAAGCACGGCGACCACGGTCACGGCGCCGAGGCGAAGCGTCCACGTCGTTCGTGTGCACGGCACCCGGCGGAAGGTCTGGCGCCACCAAGTCGAGGTCGGCGACGGTTGGCGGCCTGGCAGGCGCGACGGCGGCATGTCGTTTCGACCGCCTGCAAGCATACGCCGTGCAGGCGCGAGTGCAGCGCGGTGTCAGCCACTCACTTGGAGCCCGTGCGTTGAACGAAGCCGCGTCACCGAGACCCGACCGTGACCCGTCGGGTTCGTCTGGCGGACACGCCGAGCCGTCGTCCTCGCATGCTGAAGCGCTGAGGTCAACATCGATCATCGGCGGCTCGAGCGCCATGATGCTGCTGATCCGGATGGTCCGGACGAAGGTCATCGCCGTCGTCCTTGGGCCGGGTGGCGTCGGCCTCGAGGCGCTGTTCGACTCGATCGTGACGCTCTCCCGAACCCTGGTGGATGGCGGCTTCGGCCCGGCGGGTGTACGCCAGATTGCCGCGGCGTCCGGCACCGGCGGCCTCGACGCTGCGGCGCGCATCGCGGCGGTTCTCCGCTATGCGTACCTGGTGTTGGGGATCGCGGCGGCAGCGGCCGTCTTCTTCTTCCGCGCCTCGACGAGTCGCCTGGTCTTCGGCTCCGAGGATCACGCCGGCGCCGTCGGCCTGCTGTCGGTCACGCTGCTGTTCACCGCCGCGGCGGGTGGGCAGGGCGTCGTTCTCAACGGGTTGCGCCGCATCGGCGACCTGGCCCGCATCAACGTGTGGGGCACGCTCGCCGGCGCGGCGATCAGCATCCCGATCGTGTTGGTCTGGGGGCTCGACGGGGTAGCGCCGTACATGGTGCTCGCGTCGGCCGCGAGCCTCCTCGTCTCGTCCTTCTACATCCGGCGGCTGCGCCTCCCGCGCGTGCACCTTGCCATGAGCGAGGCCGCGCGCGACATCTGGCCGCTCCTCCGGCTCGGCACGGCGTTTCTTGCCACCTCGCTCATGAGCACGGGCACCATCTTCGTGCTCCGGGTGATGGTGACGCGCTCGGCCGGCGTGGAGGCCGCCGGTTACTTCCAGGCGGCCAGCGCGCTGTCGATGGTCTACGTCGGCTTCATCCTGACCGCGATGGGGACGGACTATTTCCCAAGGCTCACCGCGGTGGCAGACGACGATGTCCGATGCAACAGGATGGTGAACGAGCAGACGGAGGTGTCCTTCCTGCTGGCGCTGCCCGGCATCCTGGCGACCGTCGTGCTGGCGCCGTGGGTGATCAGTGTCATGTACTCCAGCCGCTTCGCCATCGCGGCCGACATCCTGATGTGGCAGATGGCCGGCATGTTCCTGCGGCTGGCGGCATGGCCGATCGGATTCATCCTCATGGCCAAGGGGCGCGGCGTGGCGTTCGTCTGCGCCGACGCCGTGGCCTGGACCATCTACATCGGCCTGGCCTGGGTGGGTCTGCGGATGTTCGGCCTGCCGGGCGTCGGGATGGCGTTCCTCGGCTGCTATGTGGTCTATACGGTCTTGATCTTCGTGCTGGTGCGCGGGGTGTCGGGGTTCTCCTGGTCTCCCGCCAGCAGGCGGCTGCTGGCGCTCGGGCTCGCAAGCATCTCGATCGCGTTCGGGGTGCGCCACTGGCTCGCAGAGCCCTGGGCCACGATCGTGGGGACGGGGCTGGTTGCCCTCGTCGGGTTCTACTGCGTGCGCGAGATCGTGCAGATTCCCGGCATGGAACGCCTGCACCGGCGGTTGCCGCCGTGGGCACTCCGCCTCGCGATGTCCAGGCCGGTCGTTCCCGCGCGCTGAGCCCGATCCGGCCGAGAACTTCACGTCATGCATTTCCTGTTCGTGTATCCCAGTCCGGGTATCTGGGGTGGCATCGAGACGCAGATCGTCCGGATGTCCCACTGGCTGCTCGCGCACGGGCACCAGGTGACGGTACTGACCGTTTCCGATCGGCAATGGGGCGCCCTCCTGCCCGAGGGCGTCCGCTGCGTGGCACTCGGCGAGCGGTACTGGAAGTTCAACTACTACTTCCGGACGCGGCGGATGTGGCGCGAGCTCGGCCTCCCGAAGCCGGACGTCGTCAAGAGCTTCAACTGGGAACTTCGGACCGCGTGGATCGCCTACCAGTTGGCGGTACTCACCGGTGCGAAGGCGATTGCCGGCTTCTACGGTCTGCGGCAGCACCTCCACGAGCAGGGTCGCGGGTTCTTCTTCCGGAGCTTCCTGCGGAACACGCCGGCCTCCGCCCGGATCATGATGTCGCCGGAGCACATCGAAGACCTGGAAGCACGTCACGGGGAGGGCGGCCGGCTCTGGCTGCTGCCGGTGGATTCCGGACGCTTCATTCCCGCGCCACGGTCGCCGCGGCACGGGCACATCGTCTCGGTCGGCAGGCTCGGTGACATGAAGGGCTACAACTTCTACATGCTCGATGTCGTCGGTGAACTCATCGAGCGGGGCCACCGCGTCACCTGGACGGTCCACGGCTCCGGAGAGTTCGAGGACGAGATGTCCAGACGGATCCAGGCCAGGGGTCTCGAGCACGTCGTGACGCTGGCCGGTGCGATGCCGTACGAGCGGTGTCGGCAGGTGCTGTCCGAGGCGTACGTCTTCGTCGGCATGGGCACGACGATCATCGAGGCGGCCCTGTTCGGCGTTCCGGGGGTGCTGGCCATCGCCAACGATCGCGAGGGCGTCACGTACGGCCCGCTCTACCGGGTTCCCCTCGGGAGCGTCGGTGATCGGCGAGGCGAACCGCCGACCCGTCGCGTCGTGGACGAGATCGAGCGCATCCTGCAGCTCGACCCGGAGTCGTACGCCGAGGAATGTGCGCGGGTGCAGGCGTATGCGCGCCCTTACGAGACCGACGCGTCGATGCGCCGGTTCCTCGAGATCGTGGACGCGGCGCCGGCACCGCGGCGCCGCATCTGGCCGTGTATCGAGAACTATCTCCAGGCGCCCATGCGCCGGGCGGCGTATCTGTCGAGAATCGCCCGCGAGCGATTCGTGGGCTCGGCGGTGCCACGCGTCACGCAGGGGCGGGCCCAGGCAGGGCACAACTGATGGCGACATCGAACCCGCATCGTCGGCCGTCGCGGGAGCGTTCCGAGGGGCTGTGTCCGGTGGTGCTCGGCGGGGACGAAGGGTTTGCCGCGCCGCTGGCGACCGCGCTGCGATCACTGTGCGACGCCAACAGCAGGCACTGGCCTCTCGACCTGCATGTGCTCGCCGATCGCATCACGGAGGGCACCAGGCGGCAGGTGGCCGCCTCGCTGCCGGCCGGGTCGGCGACCCTCCACTGGATCGACGTGGACCTCGAGCGGTTCCGGAGCTACGACCTCCCATCCGGACTGACACCCGTCTCGTTTGCACGCCTCGAGATCCCGCGGCTGTTCCACGGTCGCGCGAGCCGCGTCCTCTATCTGGACGCCGACGTGCTGGTGCTCGGGGATCTCGCTGACCTCTCTCAGGCGAACCTGCACGGGGCTCCCGTCGGTGCCGTGCCCGACTACTACATCGACCCGCAGCTCAAGCGGAGCGTACGCGCGGACTGGATGGCGGAGGTGCCACAGGTCGATGCCTACTTCAACTCCGGCGTGCTCCTGCTCGACATCGAGGCCTGCGTGCGCCGGGACCTCATGGCCACTGCCGTGGACTACCTGCGTTCACACCCGTCGGCCCGATTCCCGGACCAGGACGCGCTGAACGTCGCGTGTGCGGGCGCCTGGCACCCCCTGGACACGCGCTACAACTTCCAAGGTCATCTGGACCATCGCGTCGACAGGATGGCTGCAGCGGAAAGGCCAGCGGTCGTCCATTTCGTGACGGCCGTCAAGCCGTGGCTGCCGGCTGCCGCGGGCCGCCACGTTGCCATGTACGAGCAGATTCGTAATCGAACGCTGTTTCGTCGCTCGGCGAGCTCGAAACTGTACGCGGCCCTGAACACGTTCGTCTACCGGGCCAGGAACCGCGTCTTCCGGCTTGGGCGGCTACTGTCGGCCGCCGGGCAAGTCGAGCGTGCCTGACAGGCTGTCCAGTCGCTGGAGGCCGTAACGCTCATAGTTCCGTGTGCGGCGTCGTTCCCGGAGATAGGCGCCGCACATTTCTATGTCACCGACATAACTCATCTCCCAGCGCGTACAGCCTTCGCTGTCCAATGGGATCGGCGGCTGGACACGCCGCCTGACGGCAAGTTTCAGGCGAAGCCAGAGCATCCTGGCCGCCGGTGCGCTCAGTATCTGGTGCTTCCAGTGGTGAAGCAGATAGGCGTCTTTCCGGCCGTGTGCCTGAGCCATCCGCAACCATGCCGAGCGGAGCAGGCGGGAAAGGTCGGGATGATGCTCGACCATCGCGTCGGGAGCGAACCGCACGCGGAAGGCGCCCCGTTCGAGCTGCCAGCCGATCAGCGTGTCCTCGCCGAGGCCGGCCGCGCCCGGCCCGAGTTCGGGGTCGAAGCCGGGGATGACCGACAGGACCGACCGCCGGAGTCCCATGTTGGCGCCGATCAACTCGTTGGGGAAACGCGGGTCGGGCTCTTCGCACCATGCCAACCAGCGCTTGTAGTCGTCGGTCAACCACGGGCGCTCGAGGTGTGGCGCCAGCCGAACCCGTCCTCCGACGGCATCGGCCTGGTTCAGAAGCAGCGGCTCGCTGATCTTCGTGAGCCATTCGCGTGAAGGTCGAACGTCGTCGTCGGTGAACAAGAGGACATCGCCGGTAGAAGCGGCGATTCCCGTGTTGAGCGCGTGCCCCTTGCCCCGCCTGGACTCTGAGAGATACCTGACATGCACGCCCTGCCAGTCGAAGCACTGCACGACGGCTCTGGTGCTGTCGGAAGGCGCGTTGTCCACGACGATCAATTCGACGTCCCACCCTGGGGGCACGTGCGTCCCTTGAAGTGAGCTCAAGGTCTCCCTCAGGGCAGCAGGGCGGTTCGCCGTGCAGATGATGATCGAGACAGCGGCTCCGGCCGTTCTGTGTGGCATCGAATCCAACCTCACTCGGAGTCGCCGTTTGCAGCGACCGGCACAACCTTAGCGCACACCGCCGGACGCGACGGGCCCAGAGGCCTGGAGCGCATCGTGTCGGCTGAATGAGAGGAAGGGTGCGCACCGCTCGCCAACTGCCGACTTTAGTCTTCTCTTCGCGGTACTGACTGACCGCTGCAACTCCGTCTCCGTCCGCCCAACGCGTTCACTACAGCTCCCGTATCGCTCTCGAGAAGCACAACTTACCGAGGGCGGCAGATGCGCAGCGGCTCTCGTCATCGGTCATCGGCACCACTGGCATCCCGCTTGCTGTGCGGAGGCAGGCTCCCCCGCTGTGCTCTGTTCTGCCGGACGCACCCTGAACAGCGCCGCACATCGCGTTAGCAACGCCGAACATCCATGAACATTTACAGCCACTCTCTCGGCCTCCGCCTTCCGCACTTCGCCATTGCCCTGTTGGTGCTCTTCACGGCGGGAAGCGGCGTGTCGCGGGCCGCGAGTGCGGAAGCGGCCGGCATCGCCGGTCAGCCGTCAAGTCCGGCCCTGGCGGTCAGCCCGAATCAGCTCGTGTTTCCCGGTGTCGCGGGTCAGACGTGCAACACGCCACGGACGCTCACGGTGGCGGCTGCCGACGACGAGGCAATCAACTGGTCGCTCACGAGCAACGTGCCATGGCTCCAGGTGACGGCCAACGGAGGCACGACACCCTCGCAGATCTCGATCGTCGCGAACTGCGCGGGGTTGCCCGTCGGCGTGCACCAGGGCCTGCTGACCATCACGCCCAGCTCGGGGCCCGCGCAGTCGGTGTCCGTTCAACTGGTCATCAACCCCTCCGTGCCGGTGCGCGTCGCTACCTGGAAGGACGGCCGGCGCGGCGCGTTCAGTGTGTCAACCGACGACGGCTATCTCTCGGGGTTCACGGAATTGGTCGCGAACGGCCGTGCAGGCACGTTCGTGATGAATGGCCTCGTGCCACCCGCTGGTTACGACCAGTTGCACGCCGCCGGCATGGAGCTCGGACCGCATTTCGTCAGCCACTACTGCTACGCGCTCGACGAGGCGACACTGCGCGACGAAATCGAAGCCAACGTCGCAGGCCTGGTCAGTCTCACGCAGGCGCCAGACGACGTGATCTCGGCAGTCTGGCCCTGCGGGTTCACGAGGCCAGCGCAGCAGGCGATCGCCGCGGACTACTTTCTGTCCACGCGCGGCTACAACATCAACGAGCTCGAGGACGCCTCGCCCTCGAACTTCATGAACCTCAAGAGCTTCAACTCCCACGAGCATGTGCCGTTTCCGCCCGCAGACCTCCGCGTGATCGCGGACGCGGCCGAAGCGCAGGGCAAGTGGGCCAATCTCGTGCTCCACGCGTTCACGAACGACGACGGCGCCATCGCGTACGCGACGACCCGCGACCTCTGGTTCGCGCCCATCGGCACGGTGGTGAAGTACATCCTTCAGCGGGACCGTACCGTCATCGCTGACTACAGCCAGACGTCATCGACGGTGGCCTTCACGTTCAGGAGGCTCGACGTCTCCGGGTCCGCGCTGCGCGAGTTCGAGCCCGCGTTCAAGGCGACCGACGTCATCACCCTGCGCGTTGCCCTGGAACCGTCCCGATACGCGGGTGCTGTCACCGTGGACGGCAATCCGGTCCAGTTCGAGGTTCGCCAGGAGTCCGATGGGCGCTTCGTCTACTTCAACGCGCCCGTGTCGGCGACCGCCACCCGGACGGTCTCCGTCGCACTGACGGCTGTTCCGGCGATTCTCGTCGTCTCCCCGGAGGCGTTCGATCTGACCGCGACGGCCGGCGAGGGAGTCGCGCCCCGGACGCTGGCGATTGGCAACGCAGGCGGGGGGACTCTCCCCTGGACGGCCACCGTTACAGGGGCCGGACCCTCATGGGTATCGGTGAGCCCGGCCAGCGGGAGCTCGCCAGGAACGGTGACCGTCGGCATCAACACCTCTGGCTTGGCGCCCGGCACCTACCAGCGGAACATCGAGATCACATCGCCCAACGCTGCTAATGGCGCGGTCTCCGTGCCCGTCGTGTTGCGTGTCGTGCCCCCGGGGACCGAACAGTTCACCCTCGACTATCCGGACCGGGCAAGTCTGCTCGCAGCGGGTTGGGACTTCGTCGCACAGACGTCCAGCGGCGGACTGCGCGACACCGAGCAGACTGCCGGCGCCGTAGTCGGCTATGGCGGCGGGGCCGTGCACGTGCCCGTCGACGCCGGCGATCTGTGGGCGGGCGAGAACAACACGCGCAACACGCTTTTCCACGATCTGCCCGCCGACTGGGCCAGCATCCGCGTGCAGCTCGACTTCGCACCGTTCCAGCCCGTCCAGCAGGCTGGGCTTGCTCTCTATCAGGACGACGACAACTTCGTTCAGGTACTTCGTCAGTTCTCGGGCACGCAGCACGTGGTCTTCGAGCACGAGGTCGGCGGCGCGCCCGCGACGCTGAACGAGCACACCGTCGTCAGCAGCACCCGGTGGTTCCTCCGTCTCGACCGCCAGGGCCAGTCGGGTCCGATCACCGGTCTGTACTCCGCCGACGGGCTGACCTGGCACACACTCGGCTCGGTGGCTCACTCCCTGGTGAATCCGCGCCTGGCGCTCGTCAGTGGAGGCTCGCCGGGCGGGTACCCGACGGCGACGTTCCGGAGTGTCGAAGTGCAAGGGGCCACCAACTGGACTCCGGCCCTGGCCACGAGCGTGTCGAGCCTGAACTTCGTGACCGCCGAGGGAGGTACGCCGACGCCGCAGACGTTCAGCATCAGCAATGCGGGCGGCGGCACGTTGGTGTGGGAAGCCGCCGCGACGGGCACGGGCCCAGCCGGGCTGTCGGTGAGTCCGGCCACGGGAACGGGTTCCGGCACGGTGACCGTCGCAGTGAATGCGTCGGGTCTCGCACCGGGGACGTACGCACGCTCCGTAACGGTGACGGCATCGGGCGCCTCGGGGAGTCCGGTGGTGATCCCGGTGACGCTGACGGTGCAGGCGCCGCCCGAGCCCGGGGTGTACCCGCTGACCTACGGCAATCGAGCCAGCTTGCTGGCGGCGGGCTGGGACTTCCTGGCGCGGACGGCGAGCGGGGCGGGCCGGAACACGGAGCAGAGCAGTGGCGCGGTGGTGAGCTACACCGGGACGGCGCTGCAGATTCCGGCCGACCACGGCGACCTGTGGGAAGGATTGAACAACACGCGCAACAGCCTGTTCCGGGACCTGCCGTCCGACTGGACGAGCGTGCGGCTGGACCTGTCGTTCGCGCCGACGCAGGTGCCGCAGCAGGCGGGGCTGG
>JAEZCY010000370.1 GCA_023429845.1 Acidobacteriota bacterium | reverse complement strand
CGCATGCGACGCCGGCCGCCTTTGCCGCCCTCGCCGAGGAACACCGTCGCGCCGGGCGGCTGGACGAGGCCATCGCGGTGTGCCGTGACGGGCTCTCCCGCTATCCGACCTACGCGTCGGCCCGCGTCACGCTCGGCCGTGCGTTGCTCGACAGCGGCGACGCGGAGAGCGCCGTGGCAGAACTGCAGCACGCCGTCGCCCAGGCTCCCGACAACCTGGCCGCGGTTCGGGCGCTCGATGCGGCACGGGCCGTTCTGCCCGCAGCAGCCGTGGCGCGCCCCGTCCAGGTCGCCACTCACGGCACGACGAACGAAGACTCCTTTACGGAGAAGCGCCCCACGGGCACCGACGGCGGTGAGTTGCCGGACGCGCCCGAGAGGGCGGAGGTGTCCACCGGCGCCCGCGAGTGGGGCGACGCACTCGACCTCGGCGCGGACGGCCCGCAGGAACTCGGCCTGGCTCCGGACTGGTCACTCCCAGAAGCAGCGCAGGACTCGGCGGCTCCTGTCACCTCCACCGCGGATGCCGACAGTGGCTGGCCAGCCCCGCCGGGGTCGCCGGAACTTCCCCTGGTCATCCACGCCGACGCAGGCGACGACCCGTGGCAGGTCGAGACCCCGCCGCCGGTTGCCGTGCATGCGGACGCGCCGACGATGAACTTCGTCGCGCCGCACCTGCAGGGTGAAGAACCGGCGGGCATCTGGCCCGTGCCCGACCCGGAACCGGCCGACGGCGTGCCCGCGATGCCGCAACAACCGGGGGGCGGCGCCCCCGTCTTCGGCTGGTCGATCGAAGCGCCTGACGCTCGCGCCGCCGACGCCATTCCTGCGCTCGACGAGCGGCCACCCATCTGGGAGGCCCCGACGATCGACATGCCCGCTGGCTCTGCAGCCAGCGCCGTGGCAATCGACACGTCCGCAGATCCAGGTGTGGGTGATTCCGGCGTGTGGCGCGGGCTCTTCGTCGAGCCGATCAGCGACGGAGCCGCGCCGTCGGCCTTCACCGGCTGGGACGTGCCGGAGCCGGCCGCGCCGGCGGAACTCCCGCCGTGGGCCGAGGAGCCCGGTGTCGGGCTCGCGGAACAGGAAGTGGAGGCGTCGGCAGTAACCAGGACCGACGATGCAGGAGCAGCCGACGAGTTCAGCAAATGGGCCGTCCGCGCGCCCGCCGACGACGACACGGTCGGGTTGGCCTCCCAGCCGCAGGATGCGGCCCCGATGGATGCCGTCGCGACATCTGTCGTAGCGCTCCTGACACCGGGTGCGCCGGAGCCCCTTGCAGCTTCCAGCGGTGAACCCGCGCGCGACACGCCAGCAGTGCAAACGGCAGACCCATGGGCCGGTTCGCTGGCGTCTGCTCTCGACGAGGTCTTCACGCAGGCCGGCCAGCCGCCGGCGAGCGCGGAACCACCCACGCATGCGTCACCGGCCGTGCGGGCGGCAATGGCCGATGCGGCCGTCCAGGCCACGGTCGAGGACGTCGCACATCGCGAAGAGGGGCTCACACCAGCTCTCGTGTCGCTGCAGCAGATGCTCGACGCGGTCCGCGCCCGTCGCGCCGCGCTGTTCCCCGACGCGGGAGGGTAGAGGAACGGCAGGCTATCCTACGGTCGCCGTGCGCGCCTCGACGAGCCCGCTTCTTCCGTTCGACTTCCGCGCCCGTCTCGCACGAGCCGGATCGGCAGTGCGTGCTGCGGGCAGCGACGCGGCACTGCTCGTGTCACACCTGCCGAACCTGCGTTACCTGTCCGGCCTCGACGCCACGGCTGGATTCGGACTGGTGCGGGCGGACGGTCATCTGACGCTCCTGGTGGACCCGCGCTACGAGGCCGCCGCGGCCACGTGCGCCGCGGAGATCGGTCGGCACCTGGTCTCGGTGGTCCCCACGGCGGCCCTGCGCCCTGCGGCATGCGTGGCACAAGCCTGCGCGACCGACGGCGTGACTCACCTCGCGCTGGAGAGCCGGGCGCTGACGCTGCACGATGCACGTCAGCTGGAACACGCCCTCAGGACCGCGCAGTGGAGCGGAACGCTGTTGGACCAGCCGCTCGACATCGTCGAGGACCTGCGGCGCGTGAAGGACGGAGCCGAACTCGGGCTGCTGCGAGAGGGCGGCGCGCGTCTCTCCGAGGTGGCCAGGCGGGTGCTCGGCGAGACGGTGGCCGCGGTGGGGCGCACGGAACTCGACGTGGCCGCCGCCATCGACGCCCGTGTTCGGGCCGCCGGCTTCTCGCGTGCGGCCTTCGACACGATCGTGGCCAGTGGCCCACGCAGCGCCTTGCCGCATGCCCGCCCGACGGCGCGCCGCCTCGAATCCGGGGACGTCGTGGTGCTGGACTTCGGCGGCGTCTACGGCGGATACTGCGTCGACCTGACCCGGACCCTGTGTCTGGGTCGTCCCTCGACCGAGGTCGACAGGCAGTATCATGCGGTGCTCGCGGCGCAGCAGGCCGCATGCGCTGCGGTGCGGCCGGGCGTCTCGCCGGCCCACGTGGACACGATGGCTCGCGACGTGCTCGATGTCGCCGGGCTGGGGGAAACTTTCGGACACGGCACCGGGCATGGGCTGGGCCTCGAGGTACACGAGGCGCCCCGGCTCGCTCGGCCGCGCCCGGACGATGCCGCGCAGCCACCCCTCGAGGCTGGCGTGGTCTGTACCATCGAACCGGGGGCTTACGTGACGGGCCGCGCCGGCATCCGCATCGAGGACGATGTGGTCGTGACGGCAGACGGATGCGAGCGAATCACCGACGTCCCCCTCGGCTGGCCGACCGCCCACTGACGATGACACTCGACGAAATCAAGCAGATCCTCGACCTGGTCCGTGAACACGAGCTCTCGGAGTTCGAGCTGGAACAGGAAGGCGTCAAGCTGCGGGTTCGCAAGAAGGGGCAGGAGGCGCCAGCCGTGGTCGTCAGTCCCTCACAGCTCCCCGCCGCATCCCTTTCGACGCCCGTTGCCGCCGCCCCTCCCCTCGTTGCTGGGGACACACCCGCCCCCGGAAACGGACAGGAGGTCTCCGACTCCGAGGGCGTGGAACTCGCGGTGGTCAAGTCGCCGATCGTCGGCACGTTCTACCGGGCGCCGGAGCCGTCTGCGCCGTCGTTCGTGAACGTCGGCGACGCAGTCCGCAAGAACCAGGTCCTGTGCCTGATCGAGGCGATGAAGCTGATGAACGAGATCGTGTCGGAATACGACGGCGAGATCGTCCAGATCTTCGCCGAGAACGGCCAGCCGGTGCAGTACGGCGAGCGCCTGTTCGCCGTCCGCGCCCGTTAGCCCGGGGTCACGCGTGTTCAAGAAGATCCTCATTGCCAACCGCGGCGAGATCGCACTGCGCGTCATCAGTGCCTGCCGCGAACTCGGTATCAGGACGGTCGCGGTCTGGTCCGAGGCCGACGAGCACAGCCTGCACGTCCGCTTTGCCGACGAGGACGTCTGCATAGGGCCGGCGCGCAGTTCCGAGAGCTATCTGCACGTGCCGGCCATCATCAGCGCCGCCGAGATCACGGGCGCCGATGCCATTCACCCCGGCTACGGGTTCCTGTCCGAGAGCGCGTACCTCGCCGAGGTCTGTGAGGCCTGCCACATCAAGTTCATCGGTCCCGGCCCCTCGGTGATCCGCCTGATGGGCGAGAAGTCCCGTGCGCGGCGGGCGATGAAGAAGGCCGGCGTCAGCACGCTCCCCGGCAGCGACGGCCCGGTCGAGAGCGAGGACGAAGCGCAGCGCGTGGCAGCCGACCTCGGCTACCCGGTGATCATCAAGGCCAGCAACGGCGGTGGCGGACGCGGCATGCGCATCGTCCGGACGGCCGACGAACTGAGCCAGGCGCTGCGCACGGCGCAGCGTGAGGCTCAGGCCGCGTTCGGCATCGGTGACGTGTATCTCGAGAAGTACCTCGAGGCGCCCCGGCACATCGAGATGCAGATCCTCGGCGACGAGCACGGCAACGTGGTGCACCTTGGCGAACGTGAATGCTCCGTGCAGCGCCGCCACCAGAAGCTGATCGAGGAAGCGCCGTCTCCGGTCATCACCGACGAGGCCCGCCAGGCGCTCGGCCGCATGGTGGTGGACGCGGCCAAGGCGGTCGGGTACACGAGCGCCGGCACGTTCGAGTTCCTCATGGACGCGCACGGGAAGCTGTATTTCATCGAAGCCAACACGCGCCTCCAGGTGGAGCACGGCGTCACCGAACTCGTCACGGGCATCGACATCGTCAAGGAGCAGATCCGCGT
>JAEZCY010000272.1 GCA_023429845.1 Acidobacteriota bacterium | reverse complement strand
GGTGGGCATCGTGTGATGCCCACCCGTGCGCGTGGCGCCTCTACTGGCGCGCTAGAACTCCACGCGGACGCCGAAGCGCAGGACCCGCGGTGCGACGATGCCGGTCACCTGGTTGGCGGTGGCGGCTGCCTGATTCAGGTTGCGCGTCAGCACGGTATTGACGTTGCCCACGTTGAACACGTCGAGGCTGGCCTCGAGGCTGCGGCGGCCGAACACGAAGCGCTTGGCCACGCGCGCGTCCACCATCTGGAACATGTCGTACCGGCTTTCGCCGAACGGCGCGAGGAGCAGGTTGACCGTGCCCGCGGCGCCCGAGCGGTTGGGGGAGAGGATGCGCTGCGGGAACAGGTATCCCTGGCGCGCGTTGTAGGTCGCGCCGACGTTGATGTTCCATGGCGCCACGTAGACGCCGGCCAGCTTGAATACGTGCTTGCCGTTGACGAAGACGTTGTCGATGCCGCTTCCGCCCGCCTCGACGGCGTACTGGTGCCCGTCGTAGTTGGCGAGGTTGGTGGGATCGAACGTCGCGCTGTAGCCCTGGATGGACGCGAAGTTGTCCACGGCGCTGTTGTAGGCATAGTTCATGTCGAGCATCCATCGATCCGACATGCGCTTGGTGAACACCGCCTCGAGCCCGTTGAAGTCCCGCGTGTAGCCGCCGCGGTTCACCAGGCGCTGCACGCCGGGGATGCTGATGTCCGGCTGGAAGTACGTCAGCTGCGGGCAGGCCGTCGCTGCCGCCGCGCACGTCGGCTGGTACGTCGTGGGCGCCCAGTTCGACTCGCTGATGCCGACGCGCTGGTCGAAACGGAAGTCCGAGTACTTGCGGTAGATGTAGCTGAGTGACACCGCCACGCTGCTGCCGAGCTGATGATCCGCCGTTGCCGTGTACTCGACCGTCTTCTCGTTCTTCAGGCCTGGATCCACGGTGTTCGTGGTGCCGAGGAAGCCCGGGTTGTCGGGGTTGTAGTTGCCGCTGAAGGTGATGACGGCGGCGCGCTGCAGCGTCACTTCGTCCAGCTGCACGAAGCGGTCGCCGTTGGCGTCGTTCCATGGGAACGAGATGCTGGCGGCACTCACGGGGTTCAACGTGCCAGACAGCCCTCCGGGCGCGATCTGGCCGTAGTAGATCGAGAACGACGAGCGCAGCACGGTGCGACCGGTGCCGTGCAGGTCGTAGCCGAAGCCGAGGCGGGGCGACCAGTTCGAGAACGTCACGCCGGAGTCGGCGCCGGTGAAGGAAATACCCGGCAACCACTGCGGCACCATCGGATTGGACTCCACCGAACTCGCCCGCGCCGCGTCGTCCTGCCGATCCCAGCGGAAGCCCGCGGTCAGTGTCAGCCGGTCCCGCGTGAACGTGTCCTGCACGAACGCGCTGTGCGTGGTCATCGCGTAGTCGGTGAACGCGCTGCGCCAGAACTGCGCGCGCTCTGGCACGCCGTTGCGCGTCTGCGCATAGACATCGCCGCCGTACACCGTGGTGGAACTGGCGGGCGTGTCGCGGAAGTTGTAGCCGACCTTCCACGCGTGGTCGCCGCCGAGCGTGGCCGGCATGAAGTAGGTGCTCGTCACCTGCACGCTCGTGGCTGGACGATCGAACTCCGACTGGTTGAACGACCGCTCCCAGCGATTGGTGCCGAGATCGTTGAGCGGCTGGATCTGGCGGTTGCCCGGCTCCTGGAAGAGCAGGCCGAACCCGCCTCCCACGTGCGCATACGCAGCCTCGGCGATCAGGCGGTCGTTGAACACGTGGCGGTCGCTCGCCTTGTGTGTCCAGACGGGGCCTTCCTGGATGTAGGTCGTCTCGAAGGGGCGGGTGTCACTCGCGTCGCGCGCGTTGCGTACCTTGTCGGCGAAGTTGCTGTGCCAGGTGAACGTGTTGCCCGAGAACAGCAGGCCGCTGCCCTTGATGTTGTAGTTGTCGAGCACGGTGAGGTCGGTGTTGAGGCACTGGTTGATCTCGGCCACCGACAGCTGCTGGGCGAGGGGATCGGCGGCATTGGCCGGGCAGCCCGACACCTTGCGGAAGAAGTTGACCACGCCGACCTGGATGTCCTGCTTGGAGTAGGAGCCCCAGAACCAGGCCCGCCCACGCCAGATCGGGCCGCCGCCCTCGATGCCGTAATCCTTGATGTTCTGAATGGGGGCGCCCGACCGGGCGCCCTGCTGCCGGAGGTCTTCGGTGAGGTTGGTCGACCCGACCTTGTCGTCGGTCACGTAGTAGCGCCCGGTGCCGCGGAACTGGTCGCTGCCGCTCTTGGTGACGAGGTTGATGCCGACGCCGCCCGTCTGCTGCGTGACGTCGTTGCCGCCCGTGCTGATCTGCATCTGCTCGAGCATGTCGAAGTCGTAGTAGACGGCCGACGCGCCGGTGGCGGCCTGGTCGGTGATGTCCACGCCATCGAGGAGCCACTTGTTGTTGGTGGTGGTCGCGCCGCGCGAGATGTAGCCCGACTGCTGCCCCGACTGGCTCCCACCCACGTTCGCGCGGTCCATGGCGATGCCCGGCGTGCGCTCCAGCATCACCCAGGGGTCGCGCGCCGAGGGGATGTTCTGTAGCTGCTCCTGGGTGAAGTTCGTCTTCGTCCCCACTTTCCTTGTGTCGACGAGCGGCGCTTCACTCGTCACCGTCACCGTCTCCTGGAGCGTCGAAACCTCGAGGGTCGCGTTGGTCGTGGTGTTGCTGCCGACGTTGACCCGGACCTGCTCGACGACGATCGTCTTGAAACCGGTAAGCTCGAACTTCACCGTATACGCCCCGGGCTGCAGCCCGGGGAACAGGTACGTGCCGGTGTTGCCCGTCGTGGCGGACTGCCCCTGCAGCAGGCTGCCACCACTCACCGTCACCACCACGCCCGGGAGCACCGCCCCGGATGCATCGACGACCCGGCCGACGATGTCGCCCGTGGGAGCCTGCGCAAAGGCCGGAGCGGCGAGCAGCACACCTGCGGCCGCCAGCAGAGCCAGAAATCTGCCTCTCATCCTGTTTCCTCTCCCTGAATGCATCCACAAGGAGCCGACCCGCCATCACGGTTTCGGCTCGAAGCCCGACCGAATCGAGGAGGCTGCCCGTTCGTCCCCGCGAACACCCGCCGCGGGCAACTTCAGGTACACGATGCCCATCAGGTGGGCCGAAACGGATGCCCGATGGGACGAACCTCGCTGGATGTGCCGCGACCGAGCAACTTTCCTGCCAGGGTCAAGCGTTGGGCAACGGCCGTGATGCGGTGTGGTCAGTCCAATTTATGTAAGGGAAGACGAACTCTTGGATCGCGCCGATCCAAAGTGTCGGATGGCGAATGCGCGCCGTGCCGCGCGGGCGGCGGGCGGTCGAACGAGGCGGGGATTGGGCGCGGGGCAGCCGCTAGTTCAGCGAGGCGACGCGGCGGCGGAGGTTCTTGACGTGCTCCCACACGGCCTCGAACTCCTCCTTCAACTCGTCGTCCTCGTCCCGGCGTGTGTGACGTGCGGTAAGCGCCAGGTATCGCTCGAGGTCGGCAAGCGCCAGGCCGAACTGACCCATCTGGTATGACAGGAGTCCGCGGTCGCGGAGCTCGGTCAGGGACGCCGGGTCGAGCGCGAGCACGATGTCGGAGACGTCGCGCGCCCGCGAGAACGAGCGCATCCTGACGTACGTGCGCTTCAGGTTGACGAGCATGCGCACGAGGATCTGCGTCTTGAAGGCCGGCGCGAGCAGCACCCTGTCGAAGCGCGCATCCTCGCCGGCATGCCGTGCCAGCATGCGGGCGCAATCGCGTTCGGTGAGCACGATCGCGCCGTGGAACGGATCGAGGATGAGATCCTCGGTCGGTGCGGCGTCGCCGAGCATGCCCTTGCACCGCACGAGGAAGTGGCCGGGGAAGTTCACGCCTTCGAGCCAGAGCCCGGCGCGACGACCGAGGTGCATATAGATGATCGACAGCGTGATCGGGATGCCGGTCCGCCTGGTGAGCACGTCGTTCAGGAAGCTGTTGCGCGGGTCCTCGTAGTCGCTCAGGTTGCCCGTGAATCCCTCGCTGTCGAAGAGGAACTGACCGAGCTGCTGCAGATGCGCGACGACGTCGCCGGGCGCGGCCGAGGCCTGCACGAACGCGGTGGAGCGGTCGGCGAGCTGCTGCAACTGCGCCACGGCGTCGTGCACACGCAGCATCGGGTACTCGAGCCGCGCCAGGTGCAGGGCGGCTTCGGCGAGATCGTCCTCGCCGGGCCGCTGCGCGAGCGCCACGAATGCCTGCACGTCCTCGGGCGTCATGTCTGCAGCCTGTCCGCGGCAACCAGCGCCTCGAGGCTATCAACCGTGACGTCGCTGATCGAGGGCAGCCACGCTTCGGCGCTCGGCAGGCGATCCTGGGAGTAGGAGGTCAGAACGGCCATCGTCCGCAGCCCTGCTCCGCGGGCCGACTGCAGGCCCCACTCGGAGTCCTCGATGGCGACGACCTGGGCGGGCTGCGTGCCGCCCGACAAGTCGCCTCGCTCGACGAGCAGTTCGAACGCCCGCGCGTACGGGTCGGGTGCGGGCTTGCTGCGCGGCGTCTCTCCCGCGGCGACGATGATCGGCAGGAGTGATCGCAGGCCGCTGCGATCGAGGATCAGCTCGATCTCCTCGCGCAGGGCGCCGGATGCGATCGCAACGGGCACCTGCGCCGCGACGCGCGCGACGCATTCGGCTGCCCCGGGGTAGAGCGAGTGGTCGCCGATTGCCTGTGGAAACAACGCCTTCTTGGTCTCGAGCAAGGCGTCGAGCTCGCTGTCGGGCAGTGCGCGTCCGTGGTCGCGAAGCACGTGGATGAAGGCGTCGCGATCGCTGTAGCCGAGGTACCGAGCGTAGTAGTCCTCCGGGCTCAGCGTGATGCCGATGGAGTCGAGCACCGTCTGGAACACGTGGAGGTGCACCGGCTCGCTGTCGGCGAGCACGCCGTCGAAGTCGAAGATCACGCCTGCGAGAGTCACGGTCGGTTGTCCTGCTCCTTTTCTTTGATCCCGGCCGCCGGGCGGCAACGCTGCCTGCATGGCTGGGCGAGGTCCGCAAGCGTGGCGGAGCTCGTCGCGCTGCGGCGGCGGCCGCGCTACCGGAACTTCTCGCCGGCCTGAACCGGAATCGGCAGCTGGTTCTCCGGCGGCGGCAGCGGGCAGTCGTACGTCGCGTCGTAGTAGCAATAGGGCTGATACGCGCGGTTGAAATCGAGATCGTACAGCCCGGTGGGCGTGCGATCGAGGTCGAGATAGCGCCCGGCCGCGTACGTCTCGACGCCGGCCGTCGTGTCGCGAAAGGGCACGAACAGGCGCTGCCGCGTGCGATCGTCGGCCGACACGAAGGCGGTGAGCGCATGTGTCTGCCCGTTCAGCGTGAACCGCAGCTTGCCGGCGCGTCGCATCTGACGCCGCTGCCCGGTGGACGTCGGCATCTCGAAGGCCGGCGACTCCTCATCGGAGAGTGGCGCCAGGGCCGCCGGCACACGCCACGACTCGTCGATGGGGTAGTAGCCCAGCGGCACGAATCGATCGACCTCGCCTGGCGGCACGGGCGATTCCGACGCCTCGCGGAACATCGCGTCCTTCTCGGCGCGGAACGCCCGGATGCCTGTGGCGTGGTCGACGGTCGGCGGCTGCGTGGAACAGCCCGGCAGCAGGCACGCCGCCAGGATCGGCAGGAGCAGGGTCCGTCCTGCGCTCGCGACCCACGAACGGGAACTCACCCAGCAAGCATACCGTGCCGCGCTGGCTCGCCGAAGGGACCGCCCGGCCGTGCCACACAAGCGGCCGCGAGTGCGCGGCGCCACGGTCGCTGGTCCAGCGCCGGCACCTTCAGCAGCCGCCGGGCGCCGGACATCGCGATTCGCAGCATGTCGCCCTCCAGCACGGCGGGCAGGGCACGCCGCAGCAGTGCCTCGCCTGCGAGCGCAGCTTCCGTCGCGGTGATCACCGCCGCGGCCCGATGCGCCGACAGTGCGTCATCGCCGCGGGCAGCGGCCAGGCGCGTCACGCGCAACGCCACGCTGTCCACCGCATAAGCGCTGATGGCAAGGTCGGCGATCCACGTCAACACCTCCTGCTCGTCGGCGATGGACTCGGCGTACTTCTGCATCGCCGCACCGAGGAGCAGCACCACCGACCGCTTCAATCCGTCGGCGACATGCCGCGCGATGGCCAGCGGTTCCTCGGGTGCGGTGAGCGGCAGCGCCAGCAGCTGATCCGGCAGTGCGCGCGCCGCGGCGATGAGTGCCACGTCCCCCCTGGCGGCCCGTCGCACGAGTTGGCCAGCCAGCAGGAGCCTGTTGATCTCGTTGGTGCCCTCGAAGATGCGGTTCACACGCGCATCGCGGTAGTAGCCCTCGGCCGGGTAATCCCGTACGAAGCCGTTGCCGCCGTGGATCTGGATGTTCTCGTCGAGCACGTACTGGAGAGCCTCGCTCGCGAGCACCTTGACGATCGACGCCTCGATCGCGTGTTGCTCGAAGACGGGTCCCCGGCGCTCGTGCGGCACGTCGCCGAGCTCGAGCGACCCGGCCACGCGGAAGAGCACGCTTTCGGATGCGTGGAGGCGGGCCGCCATCTCGGAGAGCTTGGTCTGGACGGCGCCGAAGCTGGCGATGGGCCTGTCGAACTGCCGCCGCTCACCTGCATACCGCGCTGCGTCGCGCAATGCCTGCCGCATCCCGCCCGTGGTCATCGCGCCGAGCTTGAAGCGGCCGTAGTTGAGCACCGTGAACGCGACCTTGTGGCCTTTGCCGACCTCGCCGAGCACCGCGTCGGAGCCCACCCGGGCTCCCTGGAGCACGAGCGGCGTTGTCGAAGAGCCATGCAGGCCCATCTTGTGCTCTTCGCGTCCCGGCATCACGCCGGGCGTCCCACGTGGCACGAGGAAGGCCGTGAAATGCTCGCCGTCGACCTTGGCAAACACCACGTAGAGGTCGGCGAACCCGCCGTTGGTGATCCAGAGCTTCTCGCCGTTCAGCTCGTAGCCGCCGTCAGGCAGGGTTGTGGCCGTGGCGCGGGCGCCGAGCGCGTCCGAGCCGGACGCGGCTTCGCTGAGTGCGTAGGCTCCGACGATCTCGCCAGCCGCCAGCCGTGGCAGGTACGTGGTCCGCTGTTGCTCGCTGCCGAACCACAGGATGGGCACGATGCAGAGTCCCATGTGCGCGCCGGCGGTCGTCGCGAACGAGGCATGGCGTCCCATGGCTTCCGAGACGACGACGGAGCTGACGACGTCGAGGCCCACGCCGCCGTAGGTGTCTGGCAGGTCCGCGCTGAGCAGGCCCAACGCGCCGCACTGCTGCATCAGCCGGCGGGCGGTGTCCCAATCCTTCGCCTCGAGCGCATCGCGGCGCGGGATCACCTCCTGCTCCATGAACGCGTGCGCCGTGCCGGCAATCATCCGGTGTTCGTCGCTGCGATCCTCGGGAATGAACACGTCGGTCGGCGATGTCTCGCCGAGCAGCCACGTACCGCCAGATTGGGAAATCATCGGATTCTCACTAGAACGTCGCCCGCCGCAGTCGATGCGCGTGGCCCTCGCGTCGTGTTACGTACGTACCCGGCAAGGCTACGTCGCCCTCGGGCCTTGCCGACGGGCCCGCCGTCGCCCAGAGGCGACGGCTAGGTACGGAGCGCCCGCGCCCTACCCGACAAGGCGCGCGATGGCGCGCATGCCGTCGTCGCCGATGTCGAGGCTGTGCGCGTTCACGTACAGCGCGATGTGCCGCGCACAGACATCGTCGGACATCTCCTGCGCATGCGCCCGCACGTACTCACGGCTCGCGTCCGGGTGGTCGAAGGCGTGCTGGACCGATGCGCGTATCGCCTGCTCGGCGGCGCGGACGAGCGACTCCTCGAGGTCGGCGCGTGCGCAGATGCCGGCCAGCGGAACGGGCAGCCCCGTCTCCCGTTCCCACCACTCGCCGAGATCGACGGCCTTCACCAGCCCGCGTTCGGCGTACGTGAACCGGCTCTCGTGGATCACGAGGCCCGCGTCCACCGTGCCGTCGGCCACCGCGCCGAGGATGCGGTCGTACCGCAACTCCTCCACGTTGGCGAGCGTTGGCGCCGCCAGCCTGAGGAGGCGATAGGCCGTGGTCTCGATGCCGGGAATGGCCACCCGACCCGCAACGGCCTGCTCGAGAGACATCGGCGTCCGCGCGACGACGAGCGGGCCGACGCCGTGCCCGAGCGCCGCCCCGGCCCGCAGGAGGCGATACCTGTCGCCGATGGCCGCGAAGGCGCCCACACTCAGTTTCGTCAGGTCGAACTCGCCGTGGTGCGCGCGGCGGTTGAGCTCTTCGATGTCGAGGAGCACCGGGCGGATACGGAACGGCATCTCGACCAACCCATGCGACAGCGCGTGGAACGCGAACGTGTCGTTGGGGCACGGCGAGTAGCCGAAGGTCAGCTCACGCAACGGGCCACCTCCTCGGCAAGACGCGGCGTGGCCGCGACGATCTCCGCGAACGCCAGCTCGAACTGCCATCGACGACGGTCGCCCTCCTCGATCTCGTTCGAGATGGCGCGCACCTCGACGGCGAGCACGCCCGCCTGCTGCGCTGCGCGCAGCACCGCGAATCCCTCCATCGCTTCCACGTCCGTGTCGGTCGTACCGCCGACCCGCGCGCTCGTGCCGATCGCCCTCAGACTGGCGCCTGGCAACGCACGTGCGGCGGCTTCCACGAGCATCGCCGGCGCGAGCACCACGTTGGGGGCCAACGTGGCCGGCACTCCGAGGTCGTGGTACCGCGCCTCGGTGCCTATCACCAACGCTGGCGGTACGAGCCCACGGCCACGCCGGCAGCCCGCTATCCCCACATGCACGACCGCCGCGGGACGATCGTGGGCGATTGCGGCCGCCGTTGCCGCGGCGGCATCAACGGGACCGACGCCGCAGCGGAGCGTGCGCCACCCCTGCGACATGGCGAGTTCGCGGTCCGTGGCAGCTACGACGAGGACGCGGTGAAGGGGGAGGGCGCGCAACGTCGGAGTCGGTCAGATTCTCTCGAACACGCCGGCCGCGCCCATGCCGCCACCGACACACATCGTCACGATGCCGTACCTGCCCTTGCGACGTCCGAGCTCGTGCAGCAGCGTCGTCGCGAGCCTGGCGCCCGTGCACCCGAGCGGATGGCCGAGCGCGATCGCGCCGCCGTTGACGTTCAGCTTCGACGGGTCGAGCTCCAGGTCGTGCGCACAGGCGAGCACCTGGCTCGCGAACGCCTCGTTCAGCTCGACCAGGTCGATCGCGTCAAGGGGCATCCCGGCGCGGCGCAGCGCCTTCCGCACGGCGGGCACTGGACCGATCCCGAAGCGCTCGGGCTCGACGCCGGCCGTCGCGTACGTCACGAGTCGGCCGATGGGCGCGATGTCGAGTTCGGCGGCGCGCTTGGCGCTCATGACGAGAACGGCCGCCGCCCCGTCGCTCATCTGGGACGCATTGCCTGCCGTGACCGTGCCCTTCACATGGAACGCCGGCCGCAGCTTCGCGAGCGCCTCGAGCGATGTGTCCCGTCGCGGACCCTCGTCGGCAGTGACAATCGCCTGTTCAGTGGCCAGCGCGGCCCCTGGGGACGCGAGGCGCGTGACGGTCACGGGCACGATCTCGTCCGCGAATCGCCCAGCATCCTGCGCGGCGACGGCGCGGCGATGGCTCTCGAGGGCGAAGGCATCCTGCGCCTCGCGCGTGATCGCATGCTCGCGGGCGTGGTTCTCGGCGACGAGCCCGGTCGTGAGGTACACGTCCGGGTGCGAGGCGACGAGCGACGGATTTGGTGAGATCTTGTGACCGCCCATTGGCACGAGGCTCATGCTCTCGGTGCCGCCGGCGAGCACGACGTCCGCGCTGCCGCTCGCAATCCGGTCGACGGCGCAGGCGATGGCCTCGAGACCCGACGCGCAGAAGCGGTTCACCGTGAGAGCCGACGCCTCGTGGGTCACACCGGCGCGCAGGCTCGCGATGCGTGCCACGTTCATGCCCTGCTCGGCCTCCGGCATGGCGCATCCGAGAATCACGTCGTCCACCTGCCGCGGGTCGAGGGCTGGCACGCGCTCGAGGACGGCCCGCAGTACGGCGGCGGCGAGGTCGTCCGGGCGGGTGTACTGGAACTGACCGCGCGGCGCCTTGCCGACGGGCGTGCGGACGGCAGCAACGATGACGGCGTCGGTCATGGCAGCGACTCCACGAACTCGGTGATGTGTCGGGCGAACTCGTCACGCCGCGTCACGAGCCCCCAGTGGCCCGTGCGGTCCAGCGTCACGTGCCGTGCATCCGGCAGCCATTCCAGCATGCGGCAGCTTGCCTCTGCAGGGACGATGCGATCGAGGCGCGGCTCGCCCGTGACGAGCAGCGCGGGTTGCCGCACGGCCCGGCAGTCGGCGACGAGGTCCTCGCAGGCAACCATGCGGAGCCGGTCGGCCATGCGGTCCGGCGAATGCGGGGCCCGGATGACGCGTGCCAGCAGGCGTGCGCCATTCCTCAGCCACCCGTTGCCATAGGCCGCCCGCAGCTCGGGCAGAATCCGGCCCGGGGACCCTGCGAGAAACGCCGGTGCCATGAGGCGCGGGTGCTTCGTCCAGCGGGCGATGCGGGCGTCGGGCGTGAAATCGGCGTTGAGCGGCGAGGCGAGGACGACGGCCCGCACCCGCGTCGGGTGCCTCGCGGCGAGGCGCAGCGCGACGAGCCCGCCGTACGACACGCCGCAGACCACCGCTGGCCCCGATGTCACCCGGTTGAGCGCATTGAGCGCCTGACGCACGAGGTCGTCGAACGTCCGCGGAACGAGCGGCGGCACGACGTTGCGCTCGCCACTCAGGGAATAGGTGACGACCCGGAGGCGCTGCGCGAGTGCCTCGACGGCCGGCGCGGCCCATTCCCAGCGACCCTGGATGCCCGGGATGAGCAGGAGGGTCGGGCCATGTCCCGCAATCACCATCAATTCCTCAGCGTCTTGCCCGTCTCGAGCGTGTGGGTGATGCGTGCCTGTGTCTTCGGCTCGCCGCAGAGGCTGAGGAACGCTTCGCGCTCGAGATCGAGGAGATACGACTCCGGGACATCTGTGGCGTGCGGCAGGTCGCCGCCCGCGAGCACCCAGGCGAGCTTGCGCCCAACCGTCGCGTCGTGGTCGCTGATGCGGCCAGCGCGGTGCGCAAGGTGTACGCCGAGGTGCAGTGCCGCAAGCATGTCGGCCCCACCGACTGGGATGGCGGCCGGCGCGCGACCGGGGACATACCCGGCGGCACGGGCCTGGACGAGTTCGCGAGCATCGGCATGGAGCCGGCCGCGGCCCATCGAGATGCCGTCGCCATCACCGAGCAGTCCCAGCGCGCGTGCGTGCGGCGCGCTGGTCGAGACCTTGCCGAACCCGATCGTCTCGAACACCTGCTGGACGAATGGCAGCGCGTCGGCCTGCGGCGACGGGCGGCGCTGCACGGCACGCCACAGCATCTCCTTTGTGCCACACCCGGCTGGAATGAGCCCGACCCCGACCTCCACCAGGCCGACGTACGTCTCGGCCGCGGCCTGCACGCCGCACGCGTGCAGCGTCATCTCGCAGGCGCCGCCGAGCGTGAGGCCGTTGATCGCCAGCACCACCGGCACCTGCGCATCGCGCAACGACAGGACGGTGCGCTGGAACGCCCGGACCATCGCGTCGATGGCCTCCCACTCGCCGTCCTGCGCTTCCATCAGCAGCAGCATCAGGTTGGCGCCCGCGGAGAACGCCTGCGCCTGTGTCGCCACGATGAGCCCGACGCCATCATGCTCGGCCCGCTCGATGCCCGCGGCGATCATCGCCAGCGTATCGCCGCCGATCGCGTTCATCTTCGAGTGCAGTTCGACAGCGAAGATGCCGTCACCGGTGTCGACCACCGACGCCGCCGCGTTGGAGACGACAACGGCATTGCGCTCGCGCGCGTTGGCGAGCACGAGCAGCGCAGCCGGTTCGGCCCTGAACGTGCCCGGCTCGCGCAGCGTGTTGCGGCCGCTCTCGAGCGCCTCGCCGAGCAGTGCCGGGACGTCGGCTGCCGCTCCTCCGTTTGCGGGTCCGACCGCCTGCAGCAGTTCCCGGATGCCGATCGCATCGATGATCTCGAACGGACCGAGCTCCCAGCCGAAGCCCCACCGCATGGCGCGATCCACATCGTCGATGTGCCAGGCGATGTCCTGCCAGACACGAGCGGCGTAGAGCAGCGTCTCGCCGAGCGTCGCTCTCGTGAAAGCCGACTCCGGGCCGTTGCCGAGCATCAGCGCCTTGATGCGACCGGCGGCGCCGCCGCGCTGCTCGCGCAGCCTCTCGAGGAACGGTCGCCGCGTTTCCGTCCGCGCGACGTACTCGAAGGTCGCCGGGTCGAGCACGAGGATATCGGACGCGTCACCGGCACCCTTCACCCGTCTGAAGAAACCCTGTCCCGCCTTCTCGCCAATCCAGCCGCGCTCGAGCATGCCGCTGATGCGTGGTCCGGTCGTGAAGAGCGCCCGCAACCCCGGGTTCCCGGTCCGCTCGACGAAGTTGCGCGCCACCTGCGCCGCCACGTCGAGCCCCGTGATGTCGATGGTGCGGAATGTCGCGCTCTTCGGACGTCCGATCAACGGCCCCGTGAGCGCCTCGATCGTCTCGATGTCGGCCGCGCCCTCCTCCCATGCCTGCAGCACCTTGAACAGCCCGAACAGGCCGATGTGGTTGGCGATGAAGTTGGGCGAATCCTTCGCGACGACGACGCTGCGTCCGAGCCGTACGTCGAGCCAGTGGCGCACCCGGGCGATGGTGTCGTCGGAGGTCGGGGCCACCGGGATGACCTCGACGAGCGCCATGTAGCGAGGTGGGTTGAAGAAGTGGGTACCGACGAAATGACGGCCGAATGCCTCGGAGCGGCCCTCGACCAGGCTCGCAAGCGGCAGGCCCGAGGTGTTCGAGCTCACCACCGTGCGAGGGCCTCGCTCGCGATCGATGCGCTCGAAGAGCTGCCGTTTCGGTTCCGGCCGCTCGACGATGGCCTCGATGATCCAGTCGGCCGCGCCGAAATCCGCGTCGTCGGTTGCCCCGGTTCGCACGAGGGCCGCATGCGCCTGCGTGAACAGCGGGGCCGGCTTGAGCGCGCGCGCTCGCTTCCAGCCTGCGCGTGCCGTCGCGTCGTCCACGTCCACGAGCTGGACGGTCACGCCGGCGTTGGCCAGGTGGGCCGCGATCTGGGCGCCCATCGTGCCGGCGCCGACGACGATGGCGGTGCGAAGGGGAATCGACACGACGGAGCGATTATTCACCCGAAGGGCGGAATGAGGAAGTGCGCCCGCCGCCGAGTGTGCCCTGCTCCGGCTTTGGAGCCCGCCGAGAGGTCCGCGATAATCCACACCCATGCGACCAATGACAACGCTGGCGGTGTGCGGCCTGCTGACCCTGGCTGTGAGCGCGCCGCCGACGCTCGCGCAGGCGCCGACCGCAACGCGGCGATCCGCGACGCCCGGCGCGGCTTCGAGGTTCGACAGCACGCGGCTCGCTCGGATTCAGACAATCATCGAAGAGGCCATCGAACGAAAGGAGCTGCCCGGCGCGGTCGTCGCGGTGGGCACGGAGGCCAGCCTCGCGTGGCAGGCCTCCGTAGGGCAGCGCCAGCTGCAGCCGGCGCCAGAGCGGATGACGGCCGACACGATCTTCGACGCCGCGTCCCTGACGAAGGTGGTGGCGACGACGACAGCCGTGATGATGCTGGTGGAGCGCGGGGGGATCCGCCTCACCGACCGTGTTGCCATGCACCTGCCCGGCTTCGAGCGCTACGGCAAGCGCGACATCACCATTCGCCATCTCCTGACGCACACGTCCGGGCTCCGGCCAGACCTGGAGTTCAATCCCGAGTGGAACGGTCACGACGTGGCGATCGCCAAGGCGATGCTGGAGGTCCCCGTGGCGCCTCCCGACGAGCGCGTCATCTACTCGGACATCAACTTCTTCCTGCTCGGACACCTGGTCGGCGTGGTCTCGGGCGAGCCGCTCGACGTGTTCACGCGGAAGCACGTGTTCGAGCCGCTGCGCATGCACGACACGATGTTCAACCCGCCGGCCTCGCTCAGCCGCCGGATCGCGCCCACCGAGAAGTGCGCGACCATCTCCTTCCCCTGCGGGCAGGAGAGTGGCCGATGGCTGCGCGGCGTCGTGCACGACCCGACGGCACGACGCATGAACAACGTCGCCGGGCACGCAGGGCTGTTCACGACGGCGGCTGACCTGTCCCGCTTCGCCCGCATGCTCCTCAATGGCGGGCAACTCGACGGCGTCCGTATCATGTCGCCCCTCACCGTAGCTCGGATGACGTCGCCATCGACGCCGGCCAGCCTGAGCAACGTGCGGGGACTCGGTTGGGACATCAACTCGTCGTTCTCGTCGAACAAGGGCGACCTGCTGCCCTCGCGGTCGTTCGGGCACACGGGTTTCACGGGCACCTCGCTGTGGGTGGATCCCGGCACGAAGACCTTCATCGTCTTTCTCTCCAACCGCGTCCACCCCGATGGCAAGGGCGACGTCACACCGCTGCGCGCGCGCGTCGCCAACGTCGTCGCCGGCGCGATCCGCGTCGCCCCGGCGCCCGTCTTCGACACGCATGCGTTCGCGCAGACACCGCCATCGGGTGCGGTTCCGGCGCGCACCCCGACTCGGACCATGACGGGCATCGACGTGCTGCAGGCCGAGCAGTTCGCGCGGCTTGCCGGACGCCGTGTCGGCCTGCTGACCAATCACACGGGACGGACACGCAGCGGGCAATCGACCATCGACGCGTTCCATTCGGCGAAGAACCTGACGCTCGTCGCGCTCTTCAGCCCGGAGCACGGGATCCGCGGCATCCTGGACGAGGAAGTGCCCTCGTCGGTGGACGAGAAGACGGGACTGACCATCCACTCGCTGTACGGCAAGACGAGGCGCGTGTCGCCGGAGATGGTCGAGGGCATCGACACGATGGTCGTGGACCTGCAGGACATCGGCACTCGTTTCTACACGTACATGTCGTCGCTCGGGCTGCTGCTCGAGGAAGCGGCGGCGCGTGGTTTCGAGGTGGTGGTGCTCGACAGGCCCAATCCGATCAACGGCTGGCAGGTCGAAGGGCCGCGCCCGGATCCGCGACCGGCCGATGCCGAGCCGAGCTTCGTCGCCTACTGGCCGACCATGCCCGTGCGGCACGGGATGACGCTCGGCGAGCTCGCCAGGCTGTTCAACGCCGAGAAGAAGATCGGCGCGAAGCTGACGGTCGTCGAGATGCAGGGGTGGTCGCGCGACGACTGGTGGGACGACACGGCGCTCATGTGGGTGAATCCGTCGCCGAACATGCGCAACCTGACGCAGGCCGCGATGTATCCGGGCATCGGCGCGGTGGAGTACGCGAACCTCTCGGTGGGCCGTGGCACCGATGCGCCGTTCGAGCGCGTCGGCGCGCCGTGGATCGACGGCGTACTCCTCGCCGAGGCGCTCAACGCGCGCAGCCTGCCAGGCATCCGGTTCTATCCGGTGGCCTTCACGCCATCGTCGAGCGTGTACAAGGGCGAGGAGTGCCAGGGTGTCTACTTCGTCGTCACCGACAGGAATGCCTTGCGACCGGTGCGCGTAGGGCTCGAGCTCGTGAGCGCCATCTCGCGGCTGTTCCCCGGGAAGCTGGATCTGAAGCGCACGGCAACGCTGTACGGCGATGCCGATCAGCTGGCGCGCGCGATGGCAGGGGAGGATCCGGGCAGGTTGTCTGCGGAATGGGCGAGAGACGAAGTTGCCTGGCTGACGCTGCGGGCCAGGCACCTGATTTACCGATGACGGTTCGGAGGTGGACGACGCCCCGGCGAGACGTCGGTACCGGTTCCAGTGTGGAGCGGAGGCGTCGTGAAATGCGCGACATCGTCATCGTCGTCCTGATGGTCGCAGTCTCGCTGACGGCCTGTGCGCGGGAGTGCCCGCCACTCGAGGCGAGCGGCAACCAGGGCGCGGCACTGCTGCCTGGCGGGCTGATGAACGTGTCGTACGGCGAGGGACGAGCACTCGACGTCTATCCGCACGGCGACGACGCGGCGCGTCCGCTGGCGCTGGTGCTGCGCGGCGGAGCGGGTACCATCGGACGACGGTCCTCATACGTAGGACAGCTCATCGAGCTGTTCGGCGATGCCGGATACGTCGTGGCAACCGCTGACTACCGGTCCGGTGACGTTGCTGCGGGCGCGCGCGACGTCAGCGCCGCGCTGCGCCTTCTCACGCAGTGTCACGCGCAGGCACTGCACATCGACGAGTACAGGACGGTGGTCGTGGCCGAGGATTCAGCGGCCCCCGTCGCCTTGAAGGTGTCGGCCAGTCTGCTCGAGAAGCGACTGGGCCGCTCCGCCGCGGAGCCGGCGGCGCCAGCGGCCGTGGTCATCGTGGGTGGCCGCTTCACGGAAGCGGCCGCGCCGTCGGTCCCGACCCGCATCGTTCACGGCGGCAGCGATGGAGAGGCGCCGGTCGCCGAGGCGCACGCCGTCTGCCAGCAGGCGCCGGACAGATGCGGCGTCCTCGTCGCCGAGGGAGCGGGCCATAGGGTGGAGAACTGGTGGCCGTCGCAATGGCGCTACAAGGACGACCTGCTCGCCTGGGCCGCAACGCACGCGGGGCCGGTGCCACCGCCCGCGCGTGCCGGTGATGGCTCCCTGCGCAAGCGCGTCGAGTTCGACGCAGCCGCGGGCCTCACGCTCGACGCGTGGGCGCCGCCCGGCAACGGGCGGCATCCAGCAGTGGTCGTCGTGCATGGCGGTGGATGGGAAGCAGGCGATCGCGTCACGTACGTGACCCCGATCATCGAACTGGCGTCGTCGCTCGGGCTCGCGTGGGTATCGGTGGACTATCGGTTGACTCCAGCCGTGACCAACCGGGAACAGGTGCGCGACGTGAGGACGGCGCTTGCATGGATTCGTGAGCACGCCACGGATCTGCGCGTCGACGCACGGAGCCTGGTGCTCATCGGCGAGTCGGCGAGCGGGCAACTCGTCACGCATGTGGCGGCCTCGGAGCCGGGGCTTGCGGGTGTCGTGTCGCTCTACGGCGTCTACGACCTCGAGGCGATGGCAGGCGACCCATCCGACCCGCGCTCACTCGCACGTCGGCTGTTCGGCATCACCACGCTCGATGACGCTGCGAGAGCCACGCTGAGCGAGTTCTCGCCCCTTCGCCACGCGTCCGCGTCGCTGCCGCCGATGCTGCTCGCCGTTGGTACGGCTGACAGACTGGCGGCGCAGCAGCGCGCGTACGCTGCTGCATTGCGGACTGCCGGCGCGCGCGTCGAGGCCATCGAAATCGCGGGAGCGCCACACGGCATGGAAGCGTGGAACGACGAGCCCCGATGGCAGGTGTGGGAGAAGCAGGTCGGCGACTGGATCCTGCGAACCCTGACGGCGCCACACGTCAGGTAGGGACGGCCGTCCCGGCCGTCCGTCTGCGTGGAGACGGCGTTGCGCAGGCGGTCCGCTGGGACAGCGGTCCCTACCTGACGTGTCTTCCGCCGTCGACGCGGAGCGTTTCGCCGGTGATGAACTCCGTCGTGACCAGCATCAGCACGGCGCGTGCGATCTCCGGTTCGCCGCCCCAGCGCCGCAGCGGTGTCGCCGACGCGACCTCACGCACCTCGTCGTCGCTCATGTCGGGCGGCGGCACGATCGGTCCCGGTGCGATGGCGTTGACGAGGATGCCGTCTGCGGCGAGTTCCAGCGCGAACGCCTCGGTGAGCGCCTTCACGCCGGCCTTGGCGACGTAGTAGGGCAGGTAGCCCGTGTACGCCGGCCGCCCGCTGGCCGCGAGCCAGTCGCTGAAGTTCACGACGTGCGCGCGTCCGGCACGACGGAGCAGGTGCAGCGCCGCGTGCGTGACGTAGAACGCTGACGAGACGTTGGCATCGATGTCGGCCCGCCAGACGCCCTCATCCACCGTGTCGAGCGGACGTGCGACGTACGTGGACGCCATGTTGACGATGATGTCGAGCGCGGCGAACTCGGCTTCGATGCCCGCGATCAGGGCGGCGCACTGCTGCGGCACGCTGACGTCGGCCTGCAGCACGGCGGCGCGCCTGCCCAGGGTGCGCACGCGCGCGGCCGTCTCCTCCGCTTCCTGCCGCGACGAACGATAGGAAAGGACGATGTCGGCTCCGTGTCGCGCCAGCTCCTCGGCCACGACCCTGCCGACCCGCCTGCCTCCGGTGACGAGTGCGACGCGTCCTGTCAGCATCCGCTTACATCCTGTAGAGCATCAGGTAGACGACGACGCCGGTGACCGAGACGTAGATCCACATCGGCCACGTGATGCGGGCGACGCGACGATGCGCGTCGAAGCGGCCGGAGAAGGCCCGGGTGACGGTCACCAGCACGAACGGCACGATGGCCGTGGCCAGTATGACGTGCGAGATCAGCACCGCGAAGTAGACGATGCGGATGCCGCCGGTGCCGGTGAACGGCCGCGACCCGGCGTTGGCGTGGTAGATGACGTAGCTCGTCAGGAACGCCGCCGACGCACACAGCGCCCCGATCATCGACAACCGGTGGGCGGCGATGTTCTTGCGCCGGATGAAGACGTAGCCTGCCAGCAGGAACGAGGCGGCCAGCGTGTTGAGCGCGGCGTTCAGCGCGGGAAGATCGGAGACGTTCACGGTTGGAGAGAAGGGCGAACGGCCTACAGCCTACGGCCTACAGCCTACCTGAGTGGGAAGCAGCCCCTCCACCCGTCAGGTAGGGACCGCTGTCCCAGCGGTCCGCCTGCCACGGCTCCCAGCCGGTCCGCCTGCCACGGCTCCCAGCGGCCCGTCTGCCACGGCTCCCGGCGGTCCGCCTGCCACGCTTCGTCCGCCGCCTGACACCGCCGCTCCGGGCGTCTGTTGCGACGGACCCGACGCCGCCTTACGGCACCCGCGTCGCGATCATGAACAGCCAGATCAGCGGCAGATACACGAGCGAGCCAAGGAACAGCTGTCGCGCGGTGCGGCGGTGCAGATCGCGGGCAAACCGCACCGCCAGCACCAGGAAGGCCACGCCGAGCAGCAGCGCCACCACGAAGTAGAGCGGGCCGGCGAGACCGGTGAGCGACGGCGCGAGGCTCACGGGGAGCAGCGCCGCCGTGTACATCACGGTTTGTCGCGCGGTGCTGCGGCCGCTGGGCTCCACCACCGGCAGGACCGGAAAACCCGCGCGTTCGTACTCTTCGCGGAACAACCACGCGAGCGAGAGGAAGTGCGGCATCTGCCAGAGGAACACGATCGCGAACAGCAGCCAGCCTTCGCGCGAGAGCGTGTTCGTTGCCGCCGCCCATCCGATCACCACCGGCAGCGCTCCCGGAATCGCGCCGACGACCGTCGAGAGCGATGACCGCCGCTTCATCGGCGTGTACCACACGACGTAGCTGACGAGCGTCGCGAAGGCCACAAGCGCCGTCAGGTAGTTCACGCCGGCAACGAGCTGGGCGAGGCCGAGCCCGCTGAGCACCAGGCCGAACACGTAGGCGCTCCACGGCGCGAGCCGCCCGTCCGGCAACGGCCGCAGCCGTGTGCGCGCCATCAGCGCGTCCACGTCCTGCTCGTACAGCTGGTTGAACACCGCGGAGCCGCCTGCCACGAGTGCCGTGCCCACGACCGCGTGGAAGAACACCAGCGGGTCCACGTGCCCTGCCACCCCGAGCCAGTAGCCCGCGGCCGTGGTGAACACCACGAGCATGTTCAGCCGCGGCTTGGTGAGCTGCAGGTAGTCCGACATGCGGGTCGAGGTCAGGGGGTAGGAGACGGCGTACGGACGCATGACTGCCACGGGACGGCCGACACGAGGCTGACGGCCCCGTTCCGCGATTATTCCATAGAAGACGACGAGGCCCGGCCGCGGCTACTGCGCCGCCGCCACCGTCGCGGGGGCGCCCGCCGCGCGCAGCTTGCGCATCACGCGGTCCTCGATCCACTGGCTGCTCCACCAGTCCACCGGCGTGACCGCCTCGCCATGCAACAGCATCGTGAAGTGCAGGTGGTCGCCGCCGGCCAGGCCCGTCTGGCCGCTGCGACCGAGTTCGCCGTTCAACTCCACGGACTGCCCCTCCTGCACGCTGATCGAGCTGAGGTGCGCGTAGAGCGACTGCAGGCCCATCCCATGGTCCACGATGACGCAGTTGCCGTAGATGCCCAGGTAGCCGGCGAAGACGACCACCCCGCTATTTGCCGCGTGGATCGGCGCGTTCTGCGTGGACGCGAGGTCGAATCCGAGATGCACCTGACGGTCCACCGGCTTGCCCTGGTACACGTAGGTGCGGTCGTCGGCGAACCCGGCCTCGACCGCCGAGTTCACCATCTGCCGGAACGGTCCCCGCCAGAGGATCTCCTTCGCACTCTTCGTGCGGCCGATCGTGCGGATCATGTCGGCGTTGTGCTGCCTGAGGTCGCGGTTGATCGTCAGGTAGCTTTCGAGCAGGTTGCCCGGATCGCTCACCTCCAGATCCGGCGTCTGCCCGAGGATCGCCGGGACCACCTTCGCGAGAAACGCATCGCCCAGCGGGATCGTGCTCTTGCGGAACTGCTCGGGCGTGACCCGGTGGTCGAACGAGGCAAGCGTCTGATTGCCCGCGGGGTCGCGTGCCCAGACCGAGACGCGGGTGGACGGTGGCTGGTCGAACAGGAAGGGGAAGAACGCGACGCGCAGCCCCGGCGGCGCGTCCGGTATGCCCGCGCCTGCGGCGGCCACACCCGGGTACTCGAGTTCCCCGACCCGCACCCCCGACTCCACGTCGGCGGGGTTGACCTGATACACAACCAGTTCCGCTCCCCCCTGGTTGATGAAGTGGAACTGCGACAGCACGGTGACCGTCGGCGGCGTGAGGCGCACCTGCAGATCCTTTCGCAGGGTCGACGTCACGTGCCGCATGCCGAAGAGCACGGGCCGTGTGGCCGTGACCACCAGCGTGGCGTCGCCCTGGCGGAGGTCAGGCGACGACTCCCGGCCGACGACCCCGGTCACGGCCACGTGGTCGGCCGCCGGCGCGAATGCGAGCTTCCCGGGGGCCTCGAGCGTGCCGAGCGGCAGCGTGCGGCCGCTCTGCTCCAGGCTCACGTCCAACTGCGTGAGGGACGCGCCAGGCGCGTACGCGGCGAGCTTCAGGGCGCTGCGCTGGCCGATCACGGCGGACGGCGACTCGAGCGCAATCTCCGGACCGGCGGCCCGGCCCGCGAGGAACCACACGAGACCTGCCGCGATCAGCACGAACACGAGGAAGACGAGCAGCTTGCGCACGCCGCGATGATAGCAACAGGCTTCAGGGGCTCGCGCCGCCATGGGAGGGCGGCATCCGTCGTGCGAGAGAATGGTGCGCGCACGCGCATGGAGAGCGAAGGAAGATTGACACCGTCGCCCTGCGTCCCGTAGGCTTGTGGTTCTGCGTGCCTGGACGGCGGTATCGTCTAGGGGTTAGGACACGTGGTTCTCAGCCACGGGACCGGGGTTCGAATCCCCGTACCGCTACCAACCATGGCGCTCAGCCTGCCGACCAGCCCCGCCTCGCGGGGTTTCGTCGTCTAGATGCGTTCGCGTCTGCTCCCGGCAGGCGCCTTCGGGCTCGCCGCCGGCCTCGCCGGTCTCCTTCTCGGCCAGCTTCCGTTCTTCGGCGTCGTCGAATCCAAGCTGTACGACCTCGCCATCCGCTGGACCGTCGCGCCGGAGCACGCCCACCCGTCCATCGCCGTCGTGGAGATCGACGAGATCAGCCTGCGTCGCCTCGAGCCGGTGGTCGGTCGCTGGCCCTGGCCGCGCCTCGTGCACGCGTTCGTCGTGGATTACCTCGCGCGCGGCCCGGCGCGCGCCGTCGCCTACGACGTGAGCCTCACCGACAGGGATCGCCGCACCGGGTTCGATGCGGGCAGCACCATCTGGACCGGGGCCGAGTCGGATGCCGCGCTCGTGGATTCCACGAAGGCGGCGGGCAACGTCATCCACCTGGCCGAGGCCGTCTTCGAAGGCGCAACCGGCGCCGACGATGTTGGTCGCCGCCTCGCGAGCGTGCCCCAGGGCGCCTATGGTCTCGATGACTCTGTCGACCTGAGGTCCGCACTCTCCGGCCCGTACCCAGGCCTGGGCGAGGCCGCCCGTGCACTCGGTCACAACGTGATGCTGGTGGACGAGGACGGCCCGGTGCGCCAGATCATCCCGTTCGTCCGACGGGACGGCGTGTTCCTGCCGTCGTTGGGTGTGGCTGCCGCGCAGGTCGCGATGGGTGTCGCCAGCGCCGACGTGCGCCTCGACGGCGACGACATCGTCATCGGGCCGGCGCGCCTGCCGGCAGCCGCCGTTCACGTGCCGCGCTTCAGCGACGAGCAGGGTCAGGCTCGGCAGGGACGACGCAGCCGCATCCGGTTCCGCGGACCGGCCGTCCTGCCTGACGGTCGCACGCCCACGTACCCCACCTACTCCTTCTACGATCTCTTCTACTCGGAGCAGCAACTGCTCGAGGGCCAGGCGCCGCTCGTGGATCCCGCCACGTTCAAGGACCGGCTCGTGTTCGTCGGCGCGACGGCGGTGGGGCTGCGCGACGTGTTCGCCGTGCCGCTCGGCGAGACCGGCGCCATGTCGGGCCCGCACATCCACGCCAACGTCGCCGACATGATCTTGTCGAAGCGCGTCGTGCGCCGTGCGCCTCTCTGGCTGTGCGTTCTCGTGGCGCTTCTCGTTTCTGTCTGTGCGCGCTGCGCCGTGCTGCCATCGCGGGTCACGATAGGGCTGTCGCTCGCGACGGTGCTGCTGGCGACGGTGCACGTGGCGGGTGTGGCCGTCTTCGCGCAGGGCGTGTGGGTGCCGCTGGTGCCGGCCACCCTGGGCTGGGGCCTCGCGGCCGCGGGCGGTTTCGCCTACCAGTACGTCGTCGAGGGGCGCGAGAAGCGGCAGGTGGGCGCGCTCTTCTCACGATACCTGTCGAGGGACGTGTACGAACAGGTGATGGCCAATCCGGCGCTGGCCGAACTCGGGGGGCAGCGTCGGCACATGTCCGTGCTCTTCTCCGACATGCGCGGGTTCACGGCGCTATCCGAGAAAGGCGACGCGGAGGCGCTCGTCCGGCAGCTCAACGAGTACTTCTCGCGGATGGTCGAAGTCGTCTTCGAGCACCGGGGCACGCTCGACAAGTTCGTCGGCGACATGGTGATGGCGCTGTTCGGCGCTCCGCTCGACGATCCGGATCACGCCGAACATGCGGTCGCCACGGCGGTCGCGATGGTTCGCGCGCTCGACGACCTGAATGTCGGCTGGGCGGCCCAGGGTCGTCCCACGCTCGACATCGGCATCGGGGTGAACTCGGGAGAGATGATCGCCGGCAACATCGGGTCGCGCCAGGTCCGGAGCTACACGGTAATCGGTGACGCGGTGAACCTGGGCGCCCGGCTGGAGTCGCTCAACAAGGACTACGGCACGCGCATCATCATCAGCGACGCCACTCGGCAGCAGCTTCGGACGGCATGGCCGATCCGGCCGCTCGGCAGCGCGGTCGTCAAGGGAAAGAGCCGGTCGGTCGATATCTTCGAGGTGGTCGTCGAACCGGCGTCAGGCAGGCAGGTGCCGTTCACCGAACGCGCACCCGGTGTCGAAAGGTGAGGGCATGAAGGGCATCTCCGCTGTGGTGCTGGTTTCCATCGTCTCGTTCGGGGCGGCCGCGCCGGCCGCCGCGCAGCTCGGCACGCTGCTCGGGCAGGGCGCCAAGCGCGCCAAGCAGGTGAACGACTTCCGCTGGAGCGACGAGGAGAAGGCGCAGCTCGGCGCGCAGGTCAGCGAGCTGGTGCGCAAGCGCTACGGCGTGGTGCAGGCGCCGGCGGTGCACAAGTACGTGTCGCTGGTGGGCCGCACGATCACGGAAAAGAGCACCGCGCCCGACCTGCCGTGGACGTTCATCGTGCTCGACACCGACGCGGTGAACGCCTTTGCGGCGCCGCATGGCTACGTGCACATCACGCGTGGGGCGCTGGCGCTGATGAAGAGCGAGGCCGAGCTCGCGGGCGTGCTCGCCCACGAGATCGTGCACGTCACCGAGGAGCACACCATCGACGCGCTCAAGAAGAACACGCTGAAGAGCGCAGCCGCCGAGGAGGCCGCAGGGGCGGCCGGTGGTCTGATGACGTTCCTTGCCAACGCCGCCTACAACAACATCATCGACAACGCATACAGCCGCGGCGACGAGAACGCGTCCGACACGAAGGGCATCGCCCTCATCAGCAAGGCCGGGTACGCGCCGCAGGGGCTCGGCACGTTCCTCACGACGCTGTCGGAGCGGAACAAGAGTGCGACCGAGAAGCGCGGGCTCTTCAGCTCGCACCCGGAGATGCAGGCGCGGCACGACCGGCTGACATCGACGATCGGCAAGGAGAAGCTCACGGGCACGCAACTCGTCGAGGCGCGCTACAAGGCGACAATCCGCTACAAGCCGGTGGCGCAATCGGAAGTCGCGACCGTCGAGGCCGGGACGCGCGGGCTGGCGGGTGGCGGTGCCTCGAAGGGCAGCAAGGGCGCTGCGCCTGACAAGGGAGAGGCGCAGCCAGAGGAGCAGCCGAAGAAGCGGGGCTTCGGCCTCGGCCGACTGGCGTCGGGCGGCGGCAGTGAAACGAAGTCGGCACAGGTGGTCGGGTCGGGTGGTGCGCGAGGGCTGGATCCCGAGAAGGACGCCAAGGGCGGCAGCAATCCCGCGATCGTCGCCGTGACGATCACGCCGGCCGACCTGCAGGCCTTCAAGAAGGCCGGCTCGCTGACGTAAGCGCCCTCGTGTCCACCCCCGTCCTCGTCGGCGTGCTCGCGCTGGCCCTGGCGCTCGCCGCCCGGGCCGGCACTGGCAACGTCTACGTCAAGCGCAAGCTGGTGTTGTCGGTCGCCCTCGCAGGCGCCTACCTCGTTGCGCACCTGCTGCTGCTCTGGCCTGGCACGCCTCCTTCGATTGGCCGCACGCTGCAGGCGATCGAGATGGTGCTGCTGGTGCTCGCCGTCACCAACCTCGTCGTCGTCCTTGCCGTCAACCCGTTCAGGGAAGACCGCCTGCCGACGCACCTGCCCGCCATCCTGCAGGACACGATCACGGTCGCTCTCTTTGCGGTCGTCGGCGTGCTGTTCTTTCATGATCGCGTGCAGCTCACGGCGGCGGCTGGCGCCGTCGTGCTCGGGCTCGCGCTGCAGGACACCCTCGGCAACGTCGTCGCCGGACTGGCGCTGCAGGTGGACCAGCCGTACTCGGTCGGCGACTGGGTGCGCGTGGGGGATCACGAGGGACGTGTGGCGCAGGTCTCGTGGCGCGCCACCGTGTTGCGCACCTGGGAAAGCACGCTGGTCTCGGTGCCCAACAGCAGCATCGCGACGGGTTCGATCGTCAACTTCTCGCAGCCGTCGGCGCCGACGCGGATCTGGATCGACGTGGGTGTCGCCTACACGACGCCGCCCAACACGGTGAAGGCCGTGATGAAGGAGGCCATCGCCCAGGTGCCGCTCGCACTCGGGTCGCCGGCGCCGGACGTACTGGTCACCGAGTTCGACAGCGCCGCAGTGACCTATCGCGCCTGCTGCTTCGTCGCCGACATGGAACGCGCGGTCTCTGCCCAGGACCAGATGCGCAGCGCCATCTGGTACGCGTTCCAGCGGCACGGACTCGAGATCCCTTACCCCATCCAGGCCGAGTACTCGATCGAGCCGCCGGCGCTGACCTTGCCCGGCCCGCAACAGGTCGAAGCGCTGATCGAGGGCACGCACCTGCTCGGCGCGCTGGCGGCCGCTGATCGGGCGCGGCTCGCGTCAACGGCGCGCCCACGGTTGTTCGGAGCAGGCGAGGTGCTGGTCCGTCAGGGCGAAGTGGGCCGCACCAGTTTCCTCGTGGCGAGTGGCAGCGTCTGCGTGACCGTGGAACCCGACGCACGCCAGGTGGCGCGGCTGGCTACCGGGGACGTGTTCGGAGAGATGTCGTGGCTCACCGGCGACCCGCGTTCGGCGACGGTGACGGCGACGTGCGACACGCTCGTGTACGAACTCGACGACACCACGTTGCGCGAACTCGCCGGCGCGTCACCCGCGGTGCTCGAGACGCTCGCCACGGCCGTCTCCCGCCGGCGTGGCGAACTGCAGGCGATCGTCTCGGACGCCATGCCCCGGCAGAAGAACGCGGAGGCGCACACGACGCTCGTCGCGCGCATGCGCCGCTTCCTCCGCGTGTCCTGATCTACCGGTAGCGGCCTTCGCGGTAGCCCCTGTCGTATCCCTGGCGGAACGCGTCGCGGTAGTCCGCCTTGTAGCGGTCGCGTGAACCGTACCGGCTGTTGTAGCCCGGGTCGCCATCGCGGTACTTCTTCTTGCGCGTCGGCTCGTATCTGTCGTTGTCGCGCGCGTCGTTGCGCCCGTCGCGGTAGCCGTCCTCGAAGCCGCGCTGCGCCGCGTACCCGCCCGCCATGCTCCCGCCCGGATAGCCGTATCCGCCGCGAGGCGCCTGCGGATATCCGTAGACGCCGCCGCCCGGGTACCCCGGGCCATAGTCACGATAGCCGCCACGCGAGCTCGAGTAGCGGTCGTAACCGGCGTTGTATCCCTCGGCGAAGCCACGCCTGAACGCGTCGTCCACGGCACGGTCGCTGCCCCAGCCGGCCGCGCCGCGCCGGTAGTCGCCATGCTGACGGTAGTCGCGCCGACGCCGGTTCTGTGCGTCGCGTTCGCCTTCACGCATGCCCTGGCTGTAGCCCTGACGGTGTGCGCGCTGGTAGTCGTCGCGCGGCACCGCCCGGCCGGTGCTCCACTGCACCGTCGCCATGCCGGGTTGAGCCGCGGCCGTTGGAGCCGGTGCGCCGAGCGCGAGCAGCGACGCGAGTGCAACGAGGGGGGCTGTGCGTGTCATGGTGTCCTCTCTCAGCAGACGCCATGAGTGAGATCAATCAACGTGCCAGCCAGACTGTCCGCATCGCAGGACGATGGCGATCAGTCGGTCCAGACGAGCACGCGCGAGTCATTGCGGGTGCGTACGACGAGCGGCCCGGGTCCTGCGCTCTCGACGTCATCGATCGATAGCCGCACCTTGTCGAGGTCCACGTCGTCCACGTTGATGTCCATGCGGCCGTCCGGCGCCATCCGCAAGAGCCAGAACGGTATCGTCAGCCGTACGAGCTTGCCTTCCTGATTCGAGAACACGAGCACGTGCAGGCTCGTCAGCGGCCGGACGTTCCGCTGCTGCCGTGCAGCGAGCGCCTTGCGCGACAGCATGGGGCCCGACTCGCCGTCCTCCACGAGGGGCGGCACGCCCTCGAAGTGCCGCAGCACGCGCGCGGCCTCCCGCTCGTAGTCGGCGGCCGACGACTTGTCGCTGACCTGCACCTGCTTGCGAACGAAGTAGGCGCAACTGCCGACGAGCGCGATCAAGCCCAGCGACAGCACGAGGGCCGTGCCAAGCAGAACCGGAAGCCAGCGTCGCGAGGCCATCTGAGCAGGGAGACGTTACCCGCGCGACAGTCGTTCGATCAAATCCCTGGCCGCGCGCGCGCCTTCGGGGTCGTTGCCCCGCTGCAGCAGGAGCAACGCTTTCTCGGCCTGCCAGAGGGCCTGTGAGGGGTCGCCGAGCGACAGCGACACCTCGGCGAGGTCCAGGTGGCTGCGTCCCCGCACCCAGTCGCGTGCGTCCGGGGCTGCGAGGCCTGCGAGCAAGTCCTCGCGGGCCTGGGCCAGCCTCCCCGCCCGAAGGCGCGCCTGTCCTCGTTTGAGGCGCCAGAGCGCGTCCTCGCCGAACATCCGCGTGCGGTCGTCGCGCGCGGCCTTCTCGAGACCCTCCGACAGCCAGCGCTCGGCATCGGCGGGCCTTCCCGCTCGCAGAGCGGTGGCGCCGGTCTCGAGCCACAGCAGCCGATTGCGCGGATAGGCGGTGCGCAGCCGCTCGAGCACGCGCAGCGCGTCGTCCCACCGCTTCTCCCGGTTGTAGAGCAGCACCAGCGTGAAGCGTGCCTCCGTCTGCACGCGACTCGCATCGGCGGCGGCCGCCTGTTCCACGAGCTGCAGTCCACGCTGCCGGTCGCCGTCCATGCCGGAAACATACGCGACGATTCGCGACGGCAGGTTCAGGCCGGCGACAACGTAACGGTAGGTGCCGAGGATGAGACGAGGCTCCGGGGCGTCGGGAGCGATCGCGGCCGCCGTCTCCGCATGACGGTAGGCGCGACGCGCCGATCCGAATGCGCGTCCGACGCGTCCCTCGACCGTGGCGGCATACGCGGCATGCAGCCCGAGTGCCGACGCCAGTTCATAGAGCGCGCGCGCATCCCGCGGCTGCTGCGCCACGCGCGCTTCGGCGCGGCCGATTGCCATCGAAAGGTAGTGCTGGAACGCGCCGGCCACCTCCGGCGGAGGCGGGCCGAGCTGCACGTCACGCCTGGAGACCTTTCCCAGATACTCGTCGACGAGCACCGTGCCGCGACTGAACAACAGGCGGAGCCACGTGATCGAGGCGAGCGCGCGGTATGTGGTTGGTAACTCCGGTGATAACTCGGCCGCCGCTTGCAGTACGCGCAGTGCCTCGTCGTGGTCCAGACTGTAGGCCGCGACATAGGCCTCGTGCAGCCGTGCGTCATCGGCGGGTTCCTGAGCGTGGACGCCTGCTGCGCCGTGACGCATCAACGTCATCGCGATCGCCGCAAACCGGAGTATGCTAAGCACCCGGTAACGCATCTTCCCTCCCGGAGCTGACACCCATGGCGAAATCACGTAAGTCGACGAGAACGAATCCGCGCGGAGACAACCGCGAACTGCTCACGTGGGCCCTTCAGGGACTCGAGCAGGAGATCGCGAGCACTCGCCAGCGGCTGCAGGAGCTCGAGGCGCAGGCGCGCCAGTTCCGCGCCTCCACGCGCGGCGCCGGCGCGGCCGCGCCGGCAGTTGCCGGTGCCGCCGAC
>JAEZCY010000255.1 GCA_023429845.1 Acidobacteriota bacterium | reverse complement strand
GCCTTCACCGCCGCGAGATCCGCCACAGTGCCGGTGCGCGGCTTCAGGGAGAGCGTCCCCGGAGCCGCCGGCGGCGGCACCTCGCTCGTCACCGGCAGGCCCGCAGCCTTCCATGCAGGCAGCCCGCCGTCCATGATGACGGTCTGCCCTCCGAGCCCGGCATGGTCCAGCGTGAACACGAACCGCGTGGTCTGGGTCACGAGGTCCTTGCCCATGTACACGAGCACCGCGGACTTGTCGCCGATGCCGAGCGCCTCCAGCCGCGACTCGAGCTCCGCGGGGGCCGGCAGCTGCAGCGTGAGCTGGCCCTCCGCCGGCGGTGGATACAACGTGCGGAGGTCGAGATGCCGCGCTCCGGGCAGATGCTCCTTGTCGTAGTCGGCCTTGTCGCCGATGTGGAACACGAGGATGCCTGGCTGGTCGAGCAGTGCCGCGGCCTGCTGCGGCGTGGCGATCGACGGGACGCCGACGGGCTGGGCGACCGCACGCCCGGTGCTGCCTGCAAGGCATGCGAATGCGAGAACCGGCGCGATGAGGTGCTGCTGCATGTTCACCAGCATGCCATGGGAGCCCGGCATCGATCGCGACCGCACCGTTCCCGGTCGCGAACGTCCACGTGACAATGGGCCGTGCCCTTCCGTTTGCGTGCTTCGTGGCTCATCGCCGTTCTGACAGTCCTGGCAGGCGCTGCCGCGGTTTGGTATCTCCTGACACCGTCGCGAGAAGTCGGCGCTCCATCGACCGCTGCCGTCAGCGTCGCCGCCGGCACGGGCGTGACGGGATGGGTGGACGGGCCCGGGTACGACGCACGTTTCGCCGAGCCCTTCGGTGTCGCGGTCAGCCAGGACGGCACCATCGCCGTGAGCGACGGCGGCGATTCGCACCGCATCCGGCGCATCCTCCACGACGGCACGGTCGCGACCATCGCGGGCGGCGGCGCAGGATTCGTGGACGGGGTTGGGGGACTTGCGAAGTTCGACACGCCCTCCGGCATCGCTTTCGCGCCGGATGGCGCGCTGTACGTGGCCGACACCGGCAACAACGCCGTGCGCCGAGTGGCGGCGGATGGCTCGGTGACCACGGTCGCGGGCGACGGCGTCGCCGGCTTCGCCGATGGCCCGCGTCTGCAGGCTCGCTTCAATGCGCCCGTCGGCGTGGCCGTCGATGCGTCCGGCCGCATCGTCGTCGCCGACACGTACAACGATCGCATCCGGGTGATCGATCTCGACGGGCAGGTGCGAACGCTCGCGGGAGGCGATCGTCCCGGGAACGCCGACGGCACGGGGTTCGACGCACGGTTCGACACCCCTTGCGGCGTGGCGGTTGCTGCCGACGGCCGGGTCCTCGTTGCCGACACGGGGAACGGCGCGGTCCGCTCGATCACACCGGACGGCGTCGTGGCGACGGTCGCCAGTGCCTCGTCCGCGGAGCTCGCCACGCCTCTGCTGCCCCTGATCGGACTCGAGCGTCCCATCGCGCTGACCATCGGCCTCGACGGCGACGTCTACGTGGCCGACGAGCGGGGCGACATCGTGGTGCTGCCGGTGGCCGGGAGCCCGCACCGGCTCGCGGGGGGTGGCAGCGGGTTCGCGGACGGCGTCGGGGACGCCGCGAGGTTCCGTCGTCCGTCGGGCATCGCGGTCATGTCGGTGCCGGCCGACACGGTCGGCCCGGCATGGGCGCCAAGGCCACCCGACCGTATCCGCATTGCCGTCGCGGATGCGGGCAACGCCGTCGTTCGCGAACTGATTCCGGCGCGCGGCCCCGACCATCCCGCGTCGTCTCGCCCGCTCGACAGGTGGTTCGCCGCGCCGCGTCTCCCCCTGCCGCGAACCGCGAACGTGGCCCCGGCATTCGACGCCGGCGCCTTCGGCCTCGTCCCGCTGCTGTGGCCAGTGGCTCCGCTCAGCGGCCCGCACGAGATCGCCGGCACGTTCGCGGAGGCGCGCGGCGAGGCTGGCCAGCAGCGTTTCCACGCGGGCCTCGACGTCCGCCGGGTCGTTGGCACACCGGTCCACGCCGTGCGCGACGGCATCGTCTCGAGCCCGATCGCCACTGGCGCATACGGCACGCTGAACGAGTGGCTGCGCATCGGGCCGGTGACGTACGTGCACATCCGGGTGGGTCGAGACGTGCGAGAGGCCGGCGTGGACCTCACCCGCTTCGCGCCGGTTCACGATCCCGACGGCAGGTTGTCGCGCATGCGCGTCAAGCGCGGCGCACGTTTCCGGACGGGTGACATCGTCGGCAGCGTCAACAGGTTCAATCACGTGCACCTGAACATCGGCTGGCCCGGCGAGGAACACAACCCGCTCGACTTCCGGCTCGTCGATTTCGCCGACACCATTCCGCCGACGATCGCACCCCATGGCGTGCGCCTGTTCGCTGAAGGTGGAGAGCCCCTCAACCCGGACAGAGTGGTGGCCGGCCCGGCGCCACGCCGGGGAAGGCCGGCGCGGCCACGGCAGCTTCCGCCGGTAGAGCCGGTCAGCGTGAGTGGACGCGTGCAAGTCGTCGTGGACGCGTGGGATCAGGCCGACGGGAACATCGCGTCGCGTCGGCTGGGGCTGTACGCGCTCGGGTATCAGGTGCTCGACGCGGATGGCATCCCGGTGCGGGGCTTCGAGCTGCCTCGAGAGACGCTCCGATTCGACGTGCTCCGTCGCGACGCCGGCGCCGCCCAGCTCGTGTTCGCGTCGGGCAGCGGCATCCCGGTGTACGGCGCGAGCCGCACGCGCTTCCTCTATGTCGTCACGACGACGTACCGCGATGGCATCGCCACGCCGGGGTATTGGGACACGACGTCGTTGAGCCCCGGGGCGTACGTGCTGCGAGTGTTCGGCGAGGACTACCACGGCAATCGCGCGACGCGCGACGTGAAGGTCATCGTCCGGCGCGGATAGCCGGGGCCGCGGCCGTGCGTAGCCCCCCGGCCTTGCCCGGCGGGCGCCCTGGCCGGGGGGGCGGGCGCC
>JAEZCY010000132.1 GCA_023429845.1 Acidobacteriota bacterium | reverse complement strand
GACGGCTGGGACAGCCGTCCCTACCTGACGTGTGGGGGGGAGGTCGAAGGCCGTCTCTCCTCCACGCGCGCACGAACGTTCAGTGTTCAGCGTTCAGCGTTCATCGTTCGGCGTTCGGCGTTCGGCGTTTCCTCTTGATCTCGCGCCACCCTTCGAGGCGGCGCGCGATCTCCTTCTCGAACCCGCGATCGGTCGGGCGGTAGAAGCGTCGTCCCTGCAGCGCCGGCGGCAGACAGTCCATGCCGGTCACTGCGTCGGGCGCGTCGTGCGCGTACTGGTAACCCTTTCCGTATTCGAGCTGCTTCATCAGCCGCGTCGGGGCGTTGCGCAGATGCAGGGGCACCGGGTCGGCCTCGTCACGCCGCGCCGACTCCGCGGCCTCGTTGTAGCCGGCGTACACCGCGTTGCTCTTGGGCGCGGTGGCCAGGTACACGGCGGCCTGCGCGAGTGCCGTGTTGGCCTCTGGCATGCCGAGCAGGTGCGCCGCCTGCTGCGCGGCAATGGCGACGACGAGCGCCTGCGGGTCGGCGTTGCCGACGTCTTCGGAGGCGAAGCGCACGAGCCGCCGCGCCACGTACATCAGGTCCTCGCCCGACTCCAGCATCCGCGCGAGCCAGTAGATGGCTGCGTCGGGATCGCTGTTGCGCAACGACTTGTGCAGGGCGGAGATGACGTTGAAATGCTCCTCGCCCGACTTGTCGTAGCGCAGCGTGCGCCGCGCCACGAGCGGCGCGAGATGCTCGCGGGTGAGGATCCGAGGGGCCTCGTCGGGCACGACCGCCACGGCCAGTTCGAGCAGGTTCAGGGCGCTGCGCGCGTCGCCGTTGGCATGCGCCGCCACGGCCTGGAGCACGCCGTCCTCCACGGTCACGCCGGTCTGCCCGAGCCCGCGCTCGCGGTCGTGCAGGGCACGCTCCAGGATGACCGAGACGGCCTCCATCGTCAGGGCCTGAAGCACGAACACCTTGGAACGCGACAGCAGCGCGGCGTTGACCTCGAACGACGGGTTCTCCGTCGTGGCACCGATCAGCACGACGTCGCCGGCCTCGACGTGCGGCAGGAAGGCGTCCTGCTGGGCGCGGTTGAAGCGGTGGATCTCGTCGATGAACACCACCGTGCGCGTGCCGTCGCGCTGGCGGGCTGCGGCCGCTTCGCCCATCACCTGCTTGACGTCCTTGACGCCCGACAGCACGGCGCTGAACGCCACGAATCGCGCCACGGTGGCGCCCGCGATGGCGCGGGCCAGCGTGGTCTTGCCGGTGCCTGGCGGGCCCCACAGGATCACCGATTGCAGCACGTCACGCTCGATCGCTTCCCGCAACGGCCGTCCGGGGGCGAGAAGCGCGTCCTGTCCGACGATCTCGTCGATCGTCCGCGGTCGCATGCGGTCGGCGAGTGGTCCGCCTTCGCCTGCCGGCTTCGGCGGGACGGGTCCGCCTTCGCCTGTCGGCTTCGGAGCGGTTGCCGTCGGTTGGGCCGGCGGCCCGAAGAGGGACGGCTCGCTCATGACGATGTCGCTTCCATGCCGAGGGGCGCGTTCGCTGTCGCCCCGGCCGGGGGCTCACGCGTCGCTCCCCGCCGTTGTCTGGCTGCCTCGAACAGCACGAGGCTCACGGCCACGCCGACGTTGAGCGATTCCACCGGCGGCCGCATCGGAATGCGCACGCGCAGGTCGGCGAGCGCCACGACGTCGTCGGGCAGTCCGGCCCCTTCGGCGCCGGCACAGACGGCGAGCGCGCCACCGAGGTCCGCATCGTCCAGCGGCACGCCCGCGTCGGCGGTCAGCGCCACCAGCCGCAGGCCGCGAGCGCGCAGGTCGTGCAGCGCGGCCGTTGCCTCGGCCCCCTTCGCGATCGGCAGGCGCAGCGCGCTCCCCATCGAGGCGCGCAGCGCTTTCCACCCGAAAGGCTGCGCCGTCCCCGGAAGCGCCAGGAAGCCGGTGGCCCCGGCGGCCTCGCTGCTGCGCACGATGGTCCCCACGTTGCCCGGGTCCTGCAGCCCCAGAGCGACGGTGACCAGCGCTGGCGACGGCCGGAGCAGGGCATCGACTGCCTGCAGCGTGAGTGAGCCCAGAGCGAGGATGCCGGCCGGCGTTCGTGTGGGACTCGCGGCATCGAGGACGGCGGGCGTGACCGGTTGCACCGGCACGCCGTCGCGCCTGGCGCGCTGGACGGTCGCGGCGATGTCGGCACGCGTGAGGGCGCCCTCGGCGACCATCACGACGGCGAGCGGCAGGCGCGATGCGAGCGCCTCCGCGACCAGGTGCGGACCATCGAGCAGCACCTCGGCGGTTCTGCCTTCGGCCGCGTCACGGCAGCGGGTGACGAGCGGGTGGCGGCGGCTGGTGATGGTGGTATCGGGCATGGGTGAGCGGGGCGCTCCAGGCGTCCCCCTATGGTAAGATTCCGGGCGTCGATGGCCCAACAGATGCGGGCTCGCAGGCACAATTGGGTGCCCGCGACGAGCCCGCTTTTTGTCATCGCCGGGAACGCACGTGCTGGAAGTCAAAGCGCAGCTGCTCAAGAAATTCGAAGACGAAATCTCTGCCCTGGATCGAGAGCTCAAGACCGAGCTCCCCAAGGAGATCCAGCGCGCGCGTGAACTCGGCGACCTTCGGGAGAACGCCGAGTATCAGGCCGCCAAGGAACGTCAGACGTTTCTGCAGGCGCGCATCGGCATGCTGAAGAAGCGCATGGCCGACATCTCGCTCATCAACCTCGACAAGATCCCGCAGGGCAAGGTGGCGTTCGGGTCCACCGTGACCTTGCGCGAGGACGGCGAAGGCACCATCACGTACCAGCTGGTGATGCCTGAGGACGCCGATGCCGCCAAGGGCCTGATCTCGACGGCCTCACCGATCGGACGCGCGCTGCTCGGCAAGGAAGAGGGCGACGAAGTCACGGCGCCCACCCCCAATGGTCAGCGTGTCTTCGAGCTCATCAAGCTCGTCACCATTCACGACTAGCGCGGCGGCGACCAGTTCGCCGGGGCCGGCCACGCCGTACGCCCCGCGCCTGCGCACGGCGCTCGTCTTCACGGGGACGGGCTCCGCTGGTGCGTACCACGCCGGCGTGATGAAGGCGCTTGCCGAGGCGGGCGTGAAGGTGGACCTCGTGGCGGGCCGCGGCATGGGCGCGGCGAGTGCCATGCTCGCTGCCGTGGACGGCGGCTCGCGACTCTGGCAGGCGTCGGGCGCCTGGAGCGGCTCGCACGTCGCGCATCTGTATCGATGGCGCCTGCCCTGGCAGGTGGTGGGCTGGGCGCTGGTCTTCTGTTTCGCGGTGCTCGCCCTGCCGATCCTGGTGCAGGTGCTCGCCGCGCTGCTGTACCCGGTCGCCTACGTCCTGCACCTCCTCGGTCTCGACGGCGACGGCCGCCTCGCACGCGCGTTCACGACCGCTATTGCCACAACGTTTCATCACGCCCTCTTCGCGCAGGTGATTCCGCGCGTCGCGGTGCTGTCGCTGCTCGGCGCCGGCCTGTTCCTGGTGGGGGAGTACCTGCTGCGGCTGCGAGGCCGGCCGCGCCGCCGTGTCGAGGGTCCACCCTGGTGGGTCGCCCTGGGCGCACCGCTGGACGCCGATCGCGCCTACCGCCATTTCGCGCACGCGCTGTGGACGGGATCGACGACGGGCGGCAAAGGTGGCGGCGAACGCGGGGAGTTGAGTCGCCGCTACATGGACATGGTCGCCGACGGTCTGAGTCAGCCGGGGTCGGCCGAACTGTTGTTCGTCGTCCACGACGTGGACACGCGTCGCGACCTCGTGTTCGCCGCGTTGCAGGAACCATGGCGCCGGCGGTTCTTCGGTGAGGACGGCGCGAGCACGCGAGCCGACGAAGTGGTGGACCTGCTTGGTCCCGGGCGCGACCTGGCGATGGACGGGCTGCGCGCGGCGCTGGCCGTGCCGCTGGCGGCCGAGCCGCACGCCCTGACCTTTCCGCTCGAGAGCCCCTGGCGGGGCGAGACGCACATGGTGGCCGACCGGCCCGAGGCGCTCGTGCGCGTGCTCGAGGAGGTCTCGGCGGCCGGCGCCGAACAGGTCATTCTCGTAAGCGCCGCCTCACCGGTGCCGGGGCCGCACGGGCTCACGCCACGGCGTGCCGACCCGCGGGCGTGGCTCGGGCAGGCCATCAGCGGCCAGGAGAGCGCGAGCGCCCGCGACGGCTCGACGGCGTTCTTCGACCGGTTCACGAGCGTCTACGACATCCAGCCGATTCACAATCCGCTCGGTCCCTTCGACATGACCGGCGCCCACGACCCGCGCTCCGATCGCCATGCCGTGGTGGCCGAACTCGTGCGCCGCGGCTACGACGACGCCTACGCGCAGTTCATCGTGCCGATCATCGGGGGCAGTGCCGACGGCCTGGACCAACCGCCCTCGCTCGCCGTGCCGGCCTCCGATGACCTGCCGCTTACGTAGGAACAGCGAGTGTGAGATTCGAAATGTGAAATGTGCAATACGTCGCCGCATCATTGGGCATTTCGAATTTCGAGTTTCGAATTTCATCCCCTCCGGAGTTCCATGAGCACGCCGCGCCGAGGCCTCGCTACACGTCTGATCCATACCGCCGAGGGTGCGATGCCCGGCGCGCTGCCGCTCACCACGCCCACCTACGAGACGACGACCTTCGTCTTCGACTCGACGGCGGACCTGCAGGCGTACATCGAAGGCGACCGGGACCGCTTCTTCTACTCGCGCTACGAGAACCCCTCGCTGGTGGCGCTCGAAGCCAAGCTGGCCGAGGCCGAGCAGGCCGAAGCGGCCATGGTCTTCGCCTCCGGGATGGGCGCGATTGCCAGCACGCTGTTCAGTCTGGTGTCGGCGGGCGACGAGGTGGTGTGCAGCGCGGCGATCTACGGCGGCACGCTGCACCTGCTGCAGTCGCTGCTGCCGCGATTCGGCGTCCGCGCGCGGTTCGTGGATCTCGACCAACTGCGCGACCCCTCGCGGGTCGTCGGGCCGCAGACGAAAGTGGTCTGGTTCGAGTCGCCGATCAACCCGACGCTGCGCTGCCTCGACATCGCCACCGTCGCCGGCGCCTGCCGCGCCGCGGGCGTGCTGTCGGTGATGGACAACACGTTCGCGACGCCCTACAACCAGCAGCCGCTCACGCTCGGCGTCGACCTCGTGATGCACAGCGCCACGAAGTACCTCAACGGCCACAGCGACGTCACGGCGGGCGCGATCATGGGGTCGACCGCGCTGATCGGACGCCTGGTACAGGCGCGCAAGCTCGTGGGCGCCATGCTCGACCCGATGGCCGCCACGCTCGTCAGCCGCGGGCTGAAGACGCTGGACGTCCGCATGGAACGGCACAACGCCAATGCGCTCGCACTCGCGCGTGCATTCGACGGCGATCGGCGCGTCAGCGCGGTGCTCCATCCCGGGCTGGCGAGTCATCCCGACCACGCGACCGCCGCTGCACAGATGCGCGGGTTCGGCGGGATGGTCACGCTCGACCTGCCGGGCGGCTTCGAGGCGGCGGCGCGCGTCTTCGATCGCATCGCCGTCTTCAAGCGTGCGACGAGCCTCGGTGGGGTGGAGAGCCTCTGCAGCCTTCCGGTGCTCACGTCACAGTACGGCTGGACGGACGAGCAGCTGGCCCGCGCTGAAGTGACGCGCGGCATGGTGCGACTGTCGGTGGGGCTCGAAGACATCGACGACCTGATCGCCGACGTGGATCAGGCGCTGGGGTAGCAGATGCCGTGCAATGGCAAATTTGAAATTTCCAGCGACACGGGTGGTTCCTATCCCGTCGTCGTCGGCACCAGCGCGGTGCTGGCGCCGTCCTTCCTGGCAGCCGTCTCGTGGATGAACTGATCGGCCAGTGACGAGATGGTGGCGTTGATCTGCTTGGGTGTGCGGGCGCCATAGCGCTCGGCGAACGCCGCCATGGGCACCACGGCCTTGGCCATCGCGCGGTGTCCGCCGGCACTCCCGAGATCGCCGAAGTACTTCCGCGCGAACTCGCCCGCGTTGCGCGAGTACCCGAGGTTGCGTACCGACAGCACGAGCCGGTCGTCGACGATGCCGGTGACGAAGGTCCACTTCGTCTCTTCGACCTGCAGGAAGAAGTCGGCCGTGTAGGTGATGAAGTCCTCACGCGGCACGGACCCGAGACAGGCCACGAACAGGTCGTTGCGCAGTTCGCCGTCGGCGAGCGCCTTGACCACGGCCTGCAGCCGTTCGATGGTGATGTCGGCGCCTTCCATCTTGCGGATCAGCGCGGCGTCGGCCAGCGGATACAGATAGGTGAACGCGTCGAGGTCCTGACGGTTCGTGTGGCGCGCGAAGAACAGCGTGTCCGACTTGATCGCGTAGAGCATCGCCGTCGCGACGCGTTCGGAGACGTTCATGTCCACGGCGCGCAGATGTTCCGTGAGGATCGTGCTCGTCGAACCGTAGTCGGCGCGAATGTCCTTGAAGACGGTGCTGTATCCCGGTTGTTCGGGGTGGTGGTCCACCACGAGATCCACGTGGGGAAGATGCCCGCCGAAGTAGTGCGGTTGCACGTCCACGGTCGCGACGCGGTCGAAGCTGGCGATCTGTTCCGGCGTGACCCGCTCGACGTGGATGTCGAGCAGGTGCGCCATGCGCACGTTCTCGGGGCGGCTGACGCCCTGCACCGCGCCGATGATCGCCGTCGTCTTGGTGCGCCGCAGCAGGTTGCGCAGCGCGAGACCGCTGGCCAGCGCATCGGGGTCCGGCTCGTTGTGGAGCAGGATCAGCACGCGGTCGGCATCGGCGAAGTAGCGTTGGTACTGCAGCACGCGCGCGCGGGTCACGCTGCGTTCGAGTTCGGCGTGCAGTTGCGGGGCCAGCAGCTGGGCCAGCGTCAGCGTGAAGACGTCGGGGAAGGCCGTCTTGACCTCGTCCGCCCGCCGGGTGCTCGGGCCCGTGGACACCACGTACGTCAGCGTGCCGCCGGCATCGCGCACGGCGCCGATCAGCCGCTTCAGGCTCTTGCGCCCCGTGTCCTCGACGATGACGCAGGTGCTCGGCGTCAGGTCGACCTTCACGTAGGAATCGCAGCGGGTGCAGTCGCTCGCGGTGACGCGGAGCCCCTCTTCACTGAGACGGCGCGCGAGGGGGCGGCTCTCGACGAGGAACTCGACGTCGAAGCTCGGGCTGAGCACCTGTTGGAGCGTGCGCATCACGAGCTCGTTCTGACAGACAGCCAGACACTTCATGGGCGTGAG
>JAEZCY010000008.1 GCA_023429845.1 Acidobacteriota bacterium | reverse complement strand
CGGTAAGCATGTCGCCCAGGAAGATCGAGATGATCGCGGGCGGGGCCTCGTTGGCGCCCAGGCGGTGGTCGTTGGCGGCGCTGGCGACGCTGGCGCGGAGGAGGTCGGCGTGCAGGTCGACCGCGCGGATCACGGCGCACATGAAGGTCAGGAACTGCATGTTGGTGTGCGTGTTGTCGCGCGGGTCCAGCAGGTTGACGCCGGTGTTGGTGGACATCGACCAGTTGCAGTGCTTGCCGGAGCCGTTGATGCCCGCGATGGGCTTTTCATGGAGGATGCACTGGAGGCCGTAGCGGGGGGCGACGCGCTTGAGCGTCTCCATCACGAGCATCTGGTGGTCGCAGGCGACGTTGGCGGTCTCGAACACGGGCGCGAGCTCGAACTGCCCGGGGGCGACCTCGTTGTGGCGGGTCTTGACGGGCACGCCAATCGCGTACAACTCGTCCTCCACCTCACGCATGCAGGCCAGCACACGCTCCGGGATGGAGCCGAAGTACTGGTCCTCCATCTCCTGACCCTTCGGTGGACGCGCGCCGAAGAGCGTGCGGCCGGCGCCGATCAAGTCGGGACGCGCGTAATAGAAGTGCGCGTCGATGAGGAAGTACTCCTGTTCGGGACCGCAGGTGGGCGTGACGCGATCGGCGGTGGAACCGAACAGCTTCAGCACGCGCACGGCCTGCTTCGACAGCGCCTCGGTCGAGCGCAAGAGGGGCGTCTTCTTGTCGAGCGACTCGCCGGTCCAGCTCACGAAGGCGCTCGGCAGCACGAGTGTGGTACCCGAGGCGGTCTTGTAGATCCAGGGCGGGCTGGTCGGGTCCCAGGCCGTGTAGCCGCGGGCCTCGAAGGTGGAGCGCATGCCGCCTGACGGGAAGGAGGAGGCATCGGGCTCGCCCTTGATCAATTCCTTGCCGCTGAACTCGGTGACGGCCTTGCCTTCAGGGGTCGGGGCGAGAAACGCGTCGTGCTTCTCGGCCGTGATGCCGGTGAGCGGCTGGAACCAGTGGGTGTAGTGGGTCGCTCCGTGCTCCAGGGCCCAATCCTTCACGGCAACCGCGACGGCGTCGGCAACCGAGGGATCGAGGGCTTCGCCACGGGTGATCGTCCGGCGCAACGCCTTGTACAGGGCTCGGGGAAGCTTGATGCGCTGGACGGCGTCGTTGAAGACGAGTCGTCCGAAATCGTCGGCGGAGCGAGGCGCCTGACGGCATGCGGTGCCGTTGACGGCCCAATCCCTGATGGCGCGAATGGCTTCGCGGGACGCAGCTGAACCCATGGTCGTGTGTGCCTCGTATGCGGGAAGAAGACGGCGCGGGCGCGACATGCGCTCGTGCAGGCTGCGGAAGTATGCGGCACGGTCGCGCTATCTGACAACAAAAATGTTGCAGTTTGCCGAAACGCTAACTTTGCAGCAGAAAGCGTATGACGCGGTACCAGCTGAGCGATGGAAGCCCTACCAGCGCGGCGCACTCGCCGGTATCATGAGCGCGTGACGATGTCGCAGAGCCCCCGAGAGAAGGCCGCGCAGGACGCGGCGGCGCTTGTCGCCTATCTGCGGACCTTGACCGACCCGCCCGTGGTCAGCCAGCTCGTCGAGCTGGGCGAGCACCTCGAGCGGGCGGTGAAGGCCTTCCACATGGAAGCCATCCGGTTCCGGGCCTTCACGATGAACCGGCTCATCAAGGAACACGCCGCGGCACTGCCCGCGGAGGTCGCCCGACGTATGGAAGCCATCCTCCACCACCTCGAGGATGCGGGGTTCCACACCCGCAGCGTCGGCGCGTAAGCGACGCCCAGGGTCGTCGCCCTCGGGCGCCAGGCGTGCATAGAGGTACAGCCGCAGGGTATGTAGCCGGCGGGCCTTGCCCGACGGTCGGCCCCGCTACTGCGCGGGCGGCGGGTACCGGTGGTAATAACCCTCGAACCGCGGGTTGATCTGTGAGCGATCGCTGACGCCTGTCAGCTGGCCGATGGCGGCGATCATGTCCGCGGCCGCATCCCATCCCACCGAGTTCGTCTCTTCGTAATGCCCGGCGGCGCGGCCCATGGCCTGGCCGTACCGGCACGACCCGACGACCGCCGCGCGCGCCGACTCCGGCAGCGCCGCGACGGCCGCAGGGTCTTCGATCAGTTCCTTGCATCGCGCGCCGGAGACGGCATCGGGAAAGTCGATGTGTCCGCTCGCATGCAGCGCGGCGCAGCTTCCCGCATCGGCGAGCTTGTCGGCCACGCACAGCACGCGGTAGTCGGCAATGGGGAGGATGTAGCCGAGCTCGTCGTTGCCGAGACCGACGACCCATGTCCAGGTGCCCGGCAACATCGCCTTCACGTAGCCCGGAATCTCGACGCGCTCCGGCGTCACGTGTGCGCCCGGCGCCTCGTCGGCCCAGCGTTCCGGCGTGCGCCTGATATCGGCCGGCAGCCCCATCACGAGTTCTCCGGGCACCTCGCCCGGCAGCAACGCCAGCGTCAGCTCACCGATGCGGATCATGCTGACGGACGTGCGGACGTGGTCACCCTCGCGCACGGTGCCGACCACAGGGTCTTCCTGCGTCGCCTTTCCATCGTCGCGGCAGGTGACGAGGGTTCTCGGGCCCGTCGCAGGACACACGAACAGTGCGCCCGGCTTGAATCCGATCGCGCTGCGACCGGTCGTCGGGTCGACGACGGCCAGCTTGCGGAACCCGATGTGCGACATGCGGGTGAAGAATTCCTGCTGGCGGACCTCGAGTCGCGTCGGCGCGAGCGGCCGCGCCTCCTGCAGCAGCGCCTCGGCCGCGACGCCGAGTTGTTCGCCGATCATGAGCGGCTTGCGGAAGTTGCGGACGAGGAAGTCCGTGCTCGCACTGCCGGGTGGCACGGCGTTGGGCGGCACGCTGTAGCCGTCGCCGACCGGCGTACGCTCGGTGACCTCCCAGGTCGGCACCCCAAGCGGCGAGGCCATGGCCCCGATCGCGCCGTTGACGTACACGACCTCGCCGCCGACCCGGCGGCCCAGCCAGCGCGCGAGCGCGCCGGGGAAGTCCGCGGTGAGATAGCGGCCCTCGGCGCTGCACGTGGTGCCATCCCAGCCGAGCACCTCGCAGGCGGCGGCGATGCGCTCTCGCGGCGGCGACCAGTTGAGCGTGCTTTCGGGGTGGTTGGCCCACTGCACGAGCGTGGCGATGACCCGGCCATCCACCGCACGCGCCTGCATCACGCCGAGGGTGGGGTCGTACACAGCGAGCCCCGCGAGGTCGCTCGCCCCGAAATAGTGCGTGCCCTCGGCCACCTGCATCGTCGCCGGTTCACGCCGTTCGAGCGCCTCGCGCACGGCATCCCGTGCCTGTTCGAGGAACAGTCGGTACCACTCGGGATTGACGGCGAACGCCGTGTCCGGCCCGTGATGGTTGTGCGTGGCGTGCACCATCACCTGCACGCGGTCTCGGAGGCTCTCGGGCAGAACCTCGCGCACCATGCGCCGCAGTTCCTCGACGTCTGGCCGAAACACCATGTACACGTCTGCGGCGACGAGGACGACGATGG
>JAEZCY010000371.1 GCA_023429845.1 Acidobacteriota bacterium | reverse complement strand
CTGTTCGCGATCGTGGGCGGTGGCACCGCGGCGTCCCTGGTGGCCGTCGTCGTGCTTGGCGTGTGGTTCCACCGAACGCTGAGCCGACGCGTCTCGCGCCTCACCACGACGGCCCGCCTCCTCGCGGAAGGTCGCGACGCACCGCCGACGGAGATGGCGCACGACGAGCTCGACGAGGTCGATCGCGCCCTGCGCGACATGGCCACGTCGCTCGGCACCCGTCAGCGTGCGGCGGTGGGCGCGCTCGCCGACGCCGTGAGCCTGTTCAACGCCGCGCACACCCACCGGGCCGTGCTCGATGTTGCGGCCGAGCGGGCGATTGCACTCGCCGGCGCCGGCGTCGCGTTCTGCACGCTGGCAGGCGGCAAACAGGCGACGCAACAGGTGGCCGCAGCCGTGGCGGCCCCGGGCCACCCGGAGGCGCCACCGACGGCAGGCACGGTGCTCGCGTGGAGCGGTGCCGACGAAGTGCTCCGGACCGGCCGTCCCCTGCGCCGGACGGCCTCCGATCGCGAGGAGGAGGGCGCGCCCGCCTTGATTCAGCGCGTGCTTGCCGGCGGCGAGTGGCTCGGCGTCCCGCTGACCGACGACACCCGCGCGGCGATTGGTGTGCTGCAGGTCGGCTCGCCGCCAGGAAGGTCGCTGCGTGCCGACGACGTGGACGTGATCGCCACGCTCGCGCAGGCGGCATCCGTGGCGCTGGCGCTCGAACGGTCGCGCCAGCGCCTCGAGGCCGTCAACGCCGACCTCGCACTCACCAACAGGGAGAACGAGCTGTTCATCTACAGCGTGTCGCACGACCTCCGCTCGCCGCTCGTGAACCTCGAAGGGTTCAGCCGCGAACTCACGACGGCGACCGCGGACCTTCGCACGCTGGCGACACGGCAGGACGTGCCGGAGGACGTGCGCGCAGGGGCCGGCAAGCTGATCGACGAGGACGTCGCCGAATCCGTGCGCTTCATCCGGACGGCGGTCGGCAGGATCGCGTCGATCATCGACGGCCTTCTCCGGCTGTCGCGTGTCGGCAGGGTCGAGTACCGGATTCAGCCGCTGTCGCTGCACCTCATCCTGCAACGCGTCGTCGATGCCATGCAGGGCACGATCACCAAGGGCGACGCCGAGGTGCGCATCGCCGATCTTCCGGACGTCGCCGGAGACGCGCTGGCCATCGAACAGCTGTTTGCCAACCTGATCGGCAACGCGCTGTCGTATGCCAGAGCGGGCGTGCCGGCTCGCATCGAGGTCGCCACCGCACACGATCGCGCACGCAGCGACCGCTTCGCCGTGATTCGCGTCACCGACAACGGCATCGGCATCCCGGACACGCAGCTCGACAAGGTGTTCCAACCGCTGCAACGTCTGCATCCGGGAATCGGCCGGGGCGAAGGCATGGGCCTGGCAATCGTCCGGCGCATCGTCGAGCGCCATGACGGGCGGGTGTGGGTGCAATCGCAGGTCGGCGCGGGCACGACGTTCTTCATCGAACTGCCGCGCACGATGAAAGGGGAAAGTGCCGATGCAGCGTGAGCCTATGACAATCCTGCTGGCCGAAGACGACGATGGGCACGCGCTGCTCGTCGAGCGCAACCTGCGTCGCGCGGGCGTGACCAACCACATTGCTCGCGTCCGCGACGGCCAGGAGGCACTCGAGTTCGTACGCGCCCAGGGCCCGCACGCGGCCCGCCGGCCGGGCGGTCCGCTCCTGATGCTCCTGGACATCCGCATGCCCCTGCTCGACGGAATCGAAGTGCTGCGGCAGCTCAAGGCCGATACCGCCACCTGCGGCATTCCCGTGGTGATGCTGACGACGACGGACAACCCCGATGAGGTCACCCGCTGCTATGAACTCGGCTGCAACGTGTACGTGAAGAAGCCGGTCGCCTACGACGACCTCGTTGACGCGTTGCGCCGCCTCAGCCTCTTTCTCTCGATCATGACTGTGCCGGACGAGAGCGCCTTCCGGCACGCGGGCTCGCCTGCATGAACATGAATCTCTCGCGAATCCTCGTCGTGGAAGACGACGAGGGTGTCGCGCAACTCGAACGCCGGCAGCTCGAGCGGGCAGGCTACGAAGTGGTCACGGCGCGGACGACAGGGGAGGCGCTGGAGCGCGTCGAGCAGGAGCGCGTGTCATTGGTGCTGCTCGACTACCACCTCCCCGGGGAGCTCGACGGCCTGCGCTTCCATGAGCGGCTCCGTCAGCTCGGTCACGACCTGCCCGTGATCATCGTGACGGGCCGGAGCGACGAGGGAACGGCCATCCGCGCTCTGCGCGCTGGCGTCCGCGACTTCGTCACCAAGAGCGCGGAGTACATCGAATACCTCCCTGAGGCGGTGTCCAGGGTGCTCTCGCAGGTGCGCACGGAGCAGCAGCTCGCCGAGTCCGAGGCGCGCCTGGCCAGTCTCATCGCCTCTGCCGAGGACGCCTTCCTCGTTGCCGAGGCCGACGGGCGCATCTCGATGATCAATCCGTCGGCGGAGCGGGCGTTCGGCATCGACGAGCGCAGCGCGGTCGGTCGCAGTCTCCTCGGGTTCTGCGACGTGCAGCAGGAGGGCGAGCAGTACGTGCTCGGGCCGGAGGCCCGTCGCGCCGACGGCTCACGGTTCCCGGTGGAAGGCACCGTGTCACGCGTGGCGCTGCCGGGGCGCGAGTTCCTGACCATCATCCTGCGCGACGTGAGCGCGCGTCGGCAGACGGAGGAGCGCGAGCGCAAGCTCGAGGCGCAGTTGCTCCTGGCGCAGCGCATGGACGCCATCGGTCGCCTGGCTGGCGGTGTGGCCCACGATTTCAACAACCTGCTGACGGTGATCTCCGGTTACAGCGAGTTGCTGCTGCACGAGTTGCCGTCCGAGGATCCGCTCCGCGAAGCCGTGCTGGCGATGCGCGACACGGGCGAGCGGGCAGCGGCGCTGACCTCGCAACTGCTCGCCTTCAGCCGTGGGCAGGTCGTGAGCGCGGCGATGCTCGACCTGAACGCCGTCGTCGGCGACTTCGCGCGCATGCTGCGGCGCCTGATCGGCAACGACGTCAATCTCGTGCTGCGGCTCGCCGGCGCGCCGGGCCCTGTCGTCGCGGACGCACGACAGCTCGAACAGGTGGTGATGAACCTGGTCGTGAACGCTCGCGACGCGATGCCGGGCGGCGGCACACTCGTCATCGAGACCGACGAGGTCGTGTTCGGCGACGACGGCTTGCTGCCGCCGGCGGCGGTGGAGCCGGGGAGATACGTGCGGCTGTCGGTGAGCGACACCGGAACGGGCATGAGCGCCGAGGTGCGGCCTCGCATCTTCGAGCCGTTCTTCACGACGAAGCAGCCGGGCAAGGGCACCGGGCTCGGGCTGTCCACCGTGTACGGCATCGTCAAGCAGGCTGGCGGGCACGTGGACGTGTACAGCGAGCCGGGGCAGGGGAGCGTGTTCCGCGTCTACCTGCCGTGGGCGGGGGACCAATCAGCGAGCGTGGCCGGCACGGGCGCCGCCGTCAGCAACCCCAGGGGCAACGAGGACGTTCTCGTTGCCGAAGACGATCCCGCCGTGCGCGACATCATCGTCCACGTGCTGTCCACGCACGGCTATCGGGTGACGCCCGTCGGCAGCGGGGACGCCGCGCTTGCTCACGTGGAGACCGGCGCGAGCGTGGACCTGGTCGTGACCGACGTCATGATGCCCGGGATGTCGGGCCCCGAACTCGTCGATGCGATCAACGAGCGACGCCCTGGCGTGAGGGTGCTGTACCTCTCGGGCTATACGGAAGAAACCAGCGCACGCACGGGCATGCGGCCGGCGCACGTCGCGTTCCTGCAGAAGCCGTTCTCGTTCAGCGCGCTGCTGACGAAGGCGCGCGAGGTGCTGCAGGAGCCGCCGCGCCCGTGAGCCCGCCGACGAGGCGATCGTACTTGCCGAGGATCACGTCCCAGCGGTAGTGCTCCTTCACGTACGCGCGCCCGTTCCTGCCCATCGCCGCGCGCAGCGTCTCGTCGGCCATCAGCAGCGACAACGCTTCGACGAACTCGTCGCGGTCGGCGTAGTACAACCCCGCGTTGCTGCGCTGGCAGTGCTCGACGAGCACGTCGGCCCGAGCGTTGCACAGCACGGGCGTGCCCATCGCCATGGCCTCGAGGGCGAGCAGCGACAGGCTTTCGAGCGGGGACGGGACGATGACGACGTCGGCGGCGTCGAGGGCCTGCAGGCGCTCCGCTTCGGGCAGCATGCCGGCGAAACGGATCCACGGTCTCTCGGGGATCGGCATCAGCTTGGCGCCCATCAGGGCCAGCGTCGCATCGCCACCCGATTGGCGGTAGGTGGCGAAGTACTCGAACAACTCTTCGCAGCCTTTGCCGGGATCGATGCGCCCGCCGTAGAGCGCGACGTGCCCGAACAGCCGGTGGCGGCGCCGGAACATCTCACCGATGCTGCGTCGTCCGTCGGGCGTGGCTCGCTGCGGCCGCGGGCCGCGTCCGCGGCGGCCCCGCGCCACCCCCTCCTTGGGGGTCGTGGCCTCGGGCTCGGCCGCGTCTGCCGGCAGCAGGGGGCCTTCGAGCGGCGCATCCACGCCGCGCCGGGGCTTGCCCGGCCCGTGTACGTCGAGCAGGTCCACGCCGCACCCCACGGTCTCGTCGACGACGGTGCGGATGTCGAACGTCCGCATGAGGAACGCCTTCTCGCTCTCCGTGTTGAAGGCGATGGCCTCGGCCGAGGCGAACAGGTCCCGATAGATGCCGAGGTGGATCGCCGGCTCGTCGTGCGCGGTGGGCACCAGGATGCTCTTCTTCGGCGCGATCTGCATGCCCAGCACCGTCGGCGCGTACAGGTACGTGAAGAAGATCAGGACGTCGTACTGCTGGTGGTGCTTCTGCAGGTACTCGAGCAATGCCGGAGACCAGGGCCCCTGCTCCTCGAGCCAGCGGAACTCGTCTTCGCGGGTGTGCTCGTAGTTGAAGATCCAGTCGGAGAGCTTGTTGAAGGCCGGCAGGTCGCGCGTGCGGGCCGTCGGGAAGCGCCGCACGTTGACGCCGCGGATGCGGTCGGCGCCCTCGGCGTACTCGTTCGCCCAGGTGGTGTACTCGCGGGCGCAGGTCGTGAGCACATCCACCTGATGTCGCTGCGCCATGCGTTCGGCCACGAGCCGGCAGTGGTACTCGGACCCGCCGAGGATGTCCGTGCCGTAGCGCTGGATGATGAAGGCGATCTTCACGAGGGCATCCTGTGGTGATCCGGATCAGACGAACGGGGCCAGCAGGGCATCGAGGTGCGTCTGCAGCCGTGCATCGGTGAAGGCGTCGAGGCGCGCGTACTGCCCGCGAAGGATCCCGGCCCGCAGCCCGTCGTCATATGTCAGCCGCCCCATGAGCTCGGCGGCCAGTTCGAGGTCCTTCGGTGCGAACACGACACCGGCGCCGCCCATCGTCTCGGGCACCGCCGCCGCGCCGTAGGCCAGCACCGGGACACCGGCGGCCATGGCTTCGAGGAGCGGCACGCAGAAGCCCTCGTGTTCGCTCAGAGACACGTAAACGCTCGCGTACCGGTAGAAGGCCGCCAGGTCCGCGTTGGGCACCGGCCCCGTGAACCAGAACCGATCGGCCGGCATCTGGTAGCGCTCCATCAACCCGCGGATCGCCGCGTAATAGGACGGCACCGCGTCGTGGCGGCCGACGAAGATGAACCGGTACCGGCTGTCCACGTACCGCTTGTAGTGTTCGGCCAGCCGGATGTGATCCTCGATCTTCTTGTTCGGCGCGATACGTCCGACGAACAGGAAGTTTATCAGCCCGTCGGCGAGCACCTTCTCGAGGGCGGGGCGGCGGGGGGCGTCAGTGATCCGTGCGAGATCGACCGCAATCGGCATGACGCCCGTCGGCGCGAAGCCGAGCGCGTCCAGTTCCGAGCGGTTGTAGCTCGAGTCGCCCAGCGCCAGATCCACATGCCCGACCAGCGTGGCGAGTTCCTGGCGACCGAGCAGCGCGAGACGGTAGATGTGCGGCGCGTAGTCGGCGAAGAACCGCGCCGGCGTGATGTTGTGGTACTGCAGTACGCGGCCGCCGGGCAGCGTGGCGAACGCCTGCGTCATCGGCGATGGCAGCGCGAAGTGGAAGATCGTCACGTCGCCGCGCCGCGCCTCCGGATCGTCGAAGCGCCGCACCTCGCGGCGCAGGTCGTCGTCGATCGTCAGCGCGAAGATCTCCGACGCATGCCCCCGCGCGCGCAGCAGATCGCGCACGCGACGGGCGGAGTCGCCGATCGCGTCGCCCTTGTGCGCGGCCGGCACCCACTGGTGAACGCTCAGCATCACGCCCCGGGTTCCGTGTGCCGCGTGCCGGGTACGCCAACTCCGTCATCAGGCGTTGTCGCTCGGGCCTGCCCCGCCGAAGTCGGGGCGGACCTCGCAGGGCCTTGCCCCGCCGTAGCGGCGTCGTGTGCCGCGAAGGCGGGTAACGCCCTCAGCGCCGACGGGCGGTACTGCCGTACCTCCTCGAGCTGTTCCTGCAGCTCGAACTGGTCCCAGAAGTCGAACGCCACGGGCGGCGCCTCTCCCGGCGGCGCGGCAAGCGCCTCGCGGACGAAGGCCATGAGCGTACCGACGAAGTCCTGGGCCAGCAGCCGATCCAGTGCGGCGTCCTGCGCGTCGAGGATGCGCGACGCAAGCGCCTCATCGTCCAGGACCGCCTGCATGATCGACGCGACGTGCGGCGGCGCCTTCACGTCGTACAGCACGCCGCCGCCGTCCATCGTCGCGGGCACCGCGGCGGCAGCGTAGGCGAGCACCGGCACGCGCTTGTGGAACGCCTCCATCAGCGGCACGCAGAACCCCTCGTGCTCACTGGCGCAGAGGAACAGATCGGCGACGTCGTAGAAGGCGGAGAGTTCCTCGTTGCTGACGTGGCCCATGAAGAAGACGTCGGGCACGCGCAGCGTCGCGACCAGCTGCTGCAGCATCGCGAAGTAGAGGTCGAAGCCGCCGTACGACCCGACGAGGAGCAGCCGCGATCGCGGATTGCACCGCGTCCGGTACGCGTGGAAGAACCGGATCAGGTCGTCGATCTTCTTGTTCGGGATCATCCGCCCGACGAAGAGGATGTTCGTCCAGCCATCGTCGAAGCTGTCGGCGATCGTGCCGCGGGCGGCAGTCGCGAGGTGCGTGAAGCTCGGCACCACCGGCAGGACGCCCGTGCGGGGAAAGCCCAGCGCCACGAGTTCTTCCGTGTTGAACGCCGAGTCGCCCAGGGCGAGCACGCAGCGGTCGCGATACGCGCCGAGTTCGCGGCGCCCCATGAAACACTGCTGCACCAGCAACGGGTGCACGCCGATGAAGAATTCGGGCGGCGTGATGTTGTGGTAGACGAGCACCATCTTGTCGGGCAGCGCGTACGCGACACGGCTGGCGCGCGACCCGATCGAGAAGTGGTGGATCAGGACGTTGTCGGGCGAGCTCTCGTCGATCAGATCGCGGTAGTCGCGCGTCAGGTGCTCGAGGCGTGGGTCGGCCGTCTCGACGAAGATCTCGGACGCGTAGCCGGCGGCTCGCAGCACGCGCTGGATGCCGAGCACCTCGTGACCGATGGCATCGCCGTAGCCGAGCGTGGCGAGCACCTGGTGGACTGCGGGTTTGGCCATGTTCAGCGGCCCTGCCTCGCGGACGGGGGGCGATTCGCGCCGTGCCGGTGCCGCGAACCGCGTCGGCCGCCCCGCGGCGCGCGGTGAGTCCGGGCGTCCGCACTGCGCGCCGGCAGGTCCGGCAGCACCGGGCCTTCAGGCAGGCCGGCGAGGACTTCACGCGCCGGCGGCAGCGTGCCACGGTGCCGTGCAATCCATCCGGGCTGCGCCTCCATCCCCGCTCCCGCGGCCGGCGATTGCGCCAGTTGCTGGAGGATGGCCTCGTACTTGGCGTCGATCACCGGCCAGGCGTAGTTCTCCCGGTAGTACGTGCGGCCGTTCCGGCCAAGCGCCTGCGCAAGCGCGCCATTGGTCGTGAGCACGTGCAGCGTCTCGGCGAACTCCGGGTAGTCGGCGTAGAACAGGCCCGCGTTGCTCCGCAGGCATTGCCCCTGGAGCACGTCGCATCGCGCGTTGGCGAGCACGGGCTTGCCCATCGCCCAGGCTTCGATCGCCACCATGGACAGGCTCTCGTAGAACGACGGCATGACCAGCGCCTCGCAGCCGGCCAGCGCGTCGAACTTGTCCTGATCGGAGATGAAGCCGACGTGCCGCACCAGCGGGTGGTCCGGAATCGGCAGCAGCGCCTTGCCCGCGAGCACGAGCTGCAGCGGCCGGCGGACGTTGAGCAGGTATTGCTGGAAGAACTGGAACAGCTCGCGACAGCCCTTGTTCTCGTCGATGCGTCCCACGTAGAGCACGAAGGGGCCGCGTATGTCGTAGGTCCGACGGAAACGCTCAGCGACGGCGCTCGCCGGGATCTCCGACCCGACGCCCACCACCACGCCCGGCACCGACGCGTTGTCGGAGGCGGCCGTGATCATCGCGCGCTCCTCGTGCGAGTTGTACATGATTGCGCGCACACCGCGGAACACCGGCGGAAACAGCCCGAGCCCGATCGCCGGATCCCGCTCGGCCGTCGGCACGAGGATGGCGCGATCGGCGGCGGCCCGGATGCCGTGATAGCTGTGGTAGTAGCGGTAGCTGAAGAAGTACAGGTAATCGAACGCCGATGCGTGGCGTTCGATGTGCGCGACGAGCGAGGGGCTGGTCGGACCTTCGGAGTCGAGCCAGGCGAGCTCGTCCTTGAACGAGTGCTCGCGCTCGAAGACGTCGAACGACCGCCGCCCGAACTCGTCGGGATCGCGCTCCCGCGACACCTCGAAGCGCCTCACCCGAACCGCGCCGATCTGCTCTTCGCCCGCAGGGTACTCGTTGCGCCACGTCACGTAGTCGCGGGCGCAGGTGGTGAGCACCTCGACGTCGTGCGTGCGGGCGAGTCGCTCCGCGATGTACCGCGCATGCAGTTCCGCGCCGCCGTTGATGTCGGCGCCGTAGCGCTGGACGACGACCCCGAGCTTCACGACTCGGCGGGGTCGGCGCCGCGGTCGCCCGCGGACGTGGAGGGCGCCTCCGTTGCCGGCGCGTCGCCGGCGTCGCGGTCGTCGCCGTCGCCCGCGTCCACGCCGTTCTCGCCGTTGGCCCCCGCC
>JAEZCY010000358.1 GCA_023429845.1 Acidobacteriota bacterium | reverse complement strand
GGCCGAGGCGGCGCGCGTGGCAGAGCTCCTGCGCGCCGTCGGCGCAGGTCAACCGCCGGCGCCCGGCTCGCCCGCGACGCAGGTCCCGCCCACGACCGACGGCGCGGTGATGCCGCTCCAGATCGAGGAAGCGGTGGCGATGGCGCTGGAGAAGAACCTGAACATCGCCGTCGAGCGGCTCAATCCCACAATGGTGGATTGGACGCTGCGTGGCCTGCAGGCCAACTTCAATCCGCAGGCGACCTCGACCGTCGGGTTCAACAGCACCTACCAGCTGCCGACGAGCCAGCTGATCGGCGGCCAGCGCGTGAAGAACGACCAGACGACCTGGAACTTCGGCGTGAACCAGTCGTTGCCCTGGCTCGGCACGAGCTACGCGGTGTCGTTCAACAACCGCCTGCAGGACAACAACAACTCGTTTGTCACCTTCAACCCGCAGTACAACAGCACGCTGCAGGCGCAGATCGTCCAGCCGCTGCTGCGTGGCCGCGCCACCGACAACACGCGCACCCAGATCATCGTCACACGCATCAACCGTGACATTTCCGAACTGCAGTTGCGCACCACCGTGGTGAACACGCTGGCCGAGGTCCGCAACGGCTACTGGGATCTGGTGTTTGCCAACGAAGTGGTCGACACGGCGCGCCGGTCGCTCGAGCTCGCCGACAAGCTCGTCGAGGACAACAAGGTGCGCGTCGAGGTCGGCACGCTCGCGCCGATCGATGTGGTGCAGGCCGAGGCCGAGGCGGCGTCGCGCCGCCAGACGCTCGCCCAGTTGGAGGCGCAGGCGCGCACGGCCGAACTGACGTTGAAGCAACTGATTGTGTCGGGCACCAGCGACCCCGTCTGGGGCATGCGGCTGAATCCGACCGACAGGCCGACGATTGCCGAGCAGCCCGTCCCTCTGGAGCAGGCGCTCGGTAACGCACTGGCTGCGCGCACCGACCTGAGCGAGCGTCGCCGGAACCTCGAGAGCATCGAGGCGAATCTCGCGCTGCTGCGCAACCAGCGCATGCCCTCGGCAAACCTCGTTGCCAACTACGGAGGTCAGGGCATCGGCGGCACCCGCATCATCCGTGAGGGCACGGGCGGGCCCATCCGCGAGGAGATCCCTGGCGGTTATCTGGACGCACTCGATCTCCTCTGGCAGCGGGAGTACCCGACATGGACCGCGCAGGTGCAGATCAGCTATCCGATCGGCCCCAATGCGCAGGCGGCGCAGTACGAACGCGCGCGGATCGGCCAGGAGCAGAGCCTCACGCAGATCCGCAACCTCGAGCTGCAGATCGCCGCGGAAGTCACCAACGCCAGACTACAGGTGGAGGCCAACCGTCAACGTGTAGAAGCCGCACGCATCGCGCGCGACCTCTCGCAGCGCCGGCTCGAGGCCGAGCAGAGCAAGTTCGACGTGGGTCTGTCCACCAACTACTTCGTGGTGCAGGCGCAGCGAGACCTGCTCACGGCCGAGAACACCCAACTGCGCGCCACGCTCGACTACCAGCAGTCACTCGTGGACTTCGAGCGCGTCCAGTTGACGTCGGGACGGGGTGTCACGTTCAACACCGGCGGAGCCGGCGCGAACACGGGGACGACCGGCGGAGGCAACGCCGGTGGAACCAATCTCAATCTGGGCACGACCGCCGTGGGTGGCGTCGGTACGGGCGGGGCCACGGGTGGCACGGGGGTTCCCGGTGCCGGAGGCGGACAGTAACGTGAAGAGAGTCATTGTGGGCGTCCTGCTGGTGGCCATCGTCGCTGCCGGCTACTTTGCGCTCGGCCGTAGTGGCGACCAAACGGCGGCGCAGGGTGTCGCCAAAGGATCCGGTCAGCCGCCCATGACGGTGGAGCTGACGAAGGTCAGCCGCTCCCCCATCCAGGAGTATGTGGAGGTGGTGGGCAACCTCGTGGGCGCCGCGACCGTGGACGTGGTGCCGAGGGCGCAGGGTCGCCTCGAGCAGATCAGCGTCCGCATCGGTGACCCGGTGCGTCAGGGACAGGTGCTGGCGAAGGTCGAGGACCAGGAGTTGCGCGAGCAGCTTCGTCAGGCCGAGGCGTCCGACGAAGTAGCGCGGGCCACCATCCGGCAGCGCGAGGCAGACCTGACGTTCGCGCGGACGAACCTCGATCGCAACAAGAGCCTGTATGAGCGCCAGTTGCTGCCGCGCCAGTCACTCGACGATGCGGAGGCGCGCTTCCAGGCGTCGCAGGCGCAACTCGATCTCGCCCAGGCGCAGTTGCGGGCGGCCTCGTCGCGCCGCGACGAGTTGCGCATCAACCTGGCGAACACGACGGTGCACTCACCGGTGACCGGGTTCGTGGCGCGCCGCCTGGTCGATCCTGGTGCCTTCGTGAGCCAGAACGTCATCGTCCTGTCGGTGGTGGACATCTCCACCGTCCGCCTCGTGGTGAACCTCGTCGAGCGTGACCTGCGCAAGGTGACGGTCGGCGCCGCCGCGTCGGTCAGCGTCGATGCCTACCCCGGTGAGCAGTTCACCGGCCGGGTGGCACGCGTGGCACCGGTGCTCGACCCGTCGACCCGGACGACCGAGATGGAGGTCGAGATCCCGAACCCGAGCGGCCGGCTGAAGCCCGGCATGTACGCGCGGGTACGGCTGACGAGTTCGCAGAAGGCAGACGCGCTCGTGGTGCCGAAGTCGGCGGTCGTTGACGCGCAGGGCCGCAAGGGCGTCTATATGGTGCAGAACAATCAGGCGGTGTTCCGCCCGGTGACGCTCGGCCTCGAGGAACCGGCGCGTATCGAGATCACCGACGGGCTCAGCGAGGGCGATGCCGTGGTGACGACGGGCGCGTCTGCCCTGCGGGACGGCGCACCCGTGCAGATCGCGGCGACCGGCGCCAACGGCCGCAACGGACGTCCCGCTCCCGCTGCCGGCCCGGCGCGGTAGCACACTGGACGGGCTCTCCGCGAGCGGCGCCGTCGCACTTCGAGCACGTAGGGCGGGCTCTCAGAGCGCGCCGTTGCAATTCGAGCAGTAGGGCGGGCTCTCGGAGCCCGCCGGTCAGGACATTCAGATGAGCATTCCACGCACAGCCATCCAGCGCCCGGTCACGATGTTCATGATCAGCGCGGTCATCGTGCTCCTCGGCGCGATCTCGCTCGTCAGACTGCCCGTCGACCTGCTCCCGGACCTGTCGTTCCCGAGCCTGACGGTGCGCGTCTCGTACCCGGGCGTGGGTCCGCGGGAGATCGAGGAGACCATCACCCGTCCGATCGAGCAGACGGTGGCGGCAGTGGCCGGGCTCGACCAGCTCAACTCGACGTCGGCGGAAGGCAGCAGCACCGTGCGGCTGAACTTCGTGTGGGGCACCGACCTCGGCGAAGCGGCCGATGACCTGCGCAGCCGTATCGACCGCATCCGCGGACGCCTGCCTGAGGATGCCGACCCGCCGGTCATCTTCAAGTTCGACTCGAACGCCTGGCCCATCATGACCATCGCGGTCCAGGGCGACATGGACCCGGTGACGCTGCGCGAGATGGCCGAGCGCACGCTGGCGCAGCGCCTCGAGCGCGTCAACGGCGTGGCGGCCGTCACCGTGCAGGGCGGCCTGCGCCGGCAGATCCGGGTCGATCTGTCGCGGGAGAAGATCACGGCGCTGGGGCTGCCCGTCGACCGGATCGTGCAGGTGCTGCGCACCGAGAACCAGAACATCCCGGTCGGCGAGATCAACGACGGCTCGCTGACGTACCTCGTGCGCAGCCCCGGCCAGTTCAACGACCTCGAGGAGATCCGCAACCTCGTCGTGCTGACGCGCGACGGCGTGCCCGTCTACATGCGCGACATCGCCGATGTCCGCGACGGCACCGAGGACTTCCGCCAGTTCACGCGTGTCAACGGCCAGCCCGGGGTGCAGATGCGCATCACCAAGCAGTCGGGCACCAACACGGTCGCCATCTCCGAGGCCGTGCACCGCGAGGTGACGCGCATCAACCGCGAAGTGGCCGGCGTGCAGCTCACCGTGTCCAACGACAGCGCCGTCTTCATCGAGCAGTCCATCGCCTCGGTGCGCGAGGCCGTGATGCTCGGGTCGGTGCTGGTCATCGTGATCATCTTCGTGTTCCTGCGCAGCTGGCGCTCGACGCTGATCATCTGCACGTCGATCCCCATTTCGATCATCGGCACGTTCGCGCTGCTCTATTTCGGAGGCTACACGCTCAACACGATGACCTTCGGCGGCCTCGCGCTTGGGGTGGGCATGATCGTCGACGCCTCCATCGTGGTGCTCGAGAACACGCAGCGGCACCTCGAGATGGGCAAGTCGCGCGAGCAGGCGGCCATCGAGGGCAGCGAGGAGATCTGGAGCGCCATCCTGGCATCCACCCTGACGCACATCGCCGTGTTCGTGCCGCTCTTCTTCCTCACCGGCTTCTCCAGCGTGCTGTTCAGGCAGCTCTCGGTCGTGGTGGTGTTCTCGCTGCTGATGTCGCTGTTCGTGGCCGTTACGCTCGTGCCGGTGCTGTGCTCGCGCCTGATGACCGAGCACAAGGACGACCTGCAGCGGACCGGCCTGGCCGGGTGGCTGTTCCAGTCCAGCGGGCGCGCCCTCGACGGACTCGACAACGGCTATGCGCGGTTCCTCTCCGTTGCCCTGCGGCATCGCCCGACGGTGCTGGCTGCGGGCGCGTCGCTCTTCGTCCTTGCGGTGCTCCTGTTCCCGCAGCTCAAGGTCGAGCTGATGCCGCAGACCGACGAAGGCGAGGTCCGCGTCGACATCGAACTGCCGGTCGGCACCCGCATCGAACAGACACAGGCCGCGATCATCGACATCGAAGGCCGCATCCGCCAGTCGGTACCCGAGCTGGTCACGCTCATCTCGCAGGGCGGCGGCGGGGGCTTCATGGGTGGTTCGAGCAGCCACCGTGGCGACATCACCGTCCAGCTGACACCGAAGACCGAACGCACGCGCTCGAACGAGACGATCGCCCAGGAACTCCGACGCGAACTGCAGGGCATCCCCGGCGTCGTCAGCCGGGCCCGCGCCTCGGGCGGTTCGCAGCTGAATCGCATTCTCGGCGGGAACCAGGACGCCAGGTTGTCGCTGGAGATCCGCGGCTACGACCTCGATGACGCCCAGCGACTCGTCAACGATTCCGAAGCGCTGTTGCGGACGGTGCCCGGCATCGCCGACGTGCGGCGCGCGCGCCAGGACGGACGTCCGGAGCTTGCCGTACGCGTGGATCGCGACAAGGCCGCGCTCTTCGACCTGAGCGTGACGAGCGTCGCCGATACGCTGCGCACCAACGTCGCGGGCACCCAGGCCGCCTTCTACCGCGAACGCGGTCAGGAGTATCCGATCGTCGTCCGGCTCCGGCAGGAGGATCGGGAACGCATCTCCGACGTGGGCGACGTGCTCGTCAGCGCGCCCGGGGGCCGGGTGGTGCCGGCGCGCAGCCTGCTCACCGTGGAGCCCGAGAACAGCCCCGTCGAAATCGAACGCAAGAACCAGGAGCGCGTCTCGCGGGTGAACGCCGAACTCGAGGTCAGCCTCTCGGAGGCAGTGGGCGCCGTCGAGAGTCGATTGCCGGAACTCGACGTACCCGCTGACTTCACGGTGGGCTTCGGCGCCGAACTCGAAGAGCAGATCAAGGCGTTCACGCAGCTGAAGTACCTGCTGCTGCTCGCGGTCGTGCTCGTCTACGCGGTGATGGCGTCGCAGTACGAATCGTTCCGCGACCCCTTCATCATCATGTTCTCCATCCCGCTGGCCGCCATCGGCGTGGTGGGAACGCTGCTGCTTACCAACACGACATTCAGTCTGCAGGCCTACATCGGCGTCATCATGCTGGCCGGC
>JAEZCY010000245.1 GCA_023429845.1 Acidobacteriota bacterium | reverse complement strand
GATCGACACCGTGATCATGGGCAACGCCGTCCTCTGGGCGGCGCTGGCCGAGCGCGACCGACTGTACGAGCAGGCCACCCTCTCCGACGACGACGGCATGCGCCTCGGCGAGCTCGAGGGCATCATCGGCGAGCACGACGGGTACTCGGCGGAGAGCGACGCCGCGATCCTGCTCGACGGCCTCGACATCCCCGGCGACCTGCACGGGCGTCCGATGGCCGAGCTCCAGGGCGGGCAGAAGGTCCGGGTGCTGCTGGCCCAGGCGCTGTTCGGGCGCCCGGAGGCGCTCCTCCTCGACGAGCCGACCAACCACCTGGATCTCGACTCGATCCACTGGCTGCGCGAGTTCCTGGTGCGCTACGACGGGGCGCTGATCGTGATCTCGCACGACCGCCACTTCCTGAACGCCGTCTGCACGCACATCGCCGACATCGACTACGAGACGATCATCACGTACACGGGCGGCTACGACGACATGGTCGTCGCCAAGACGCAGATCCGATCGCGCATCGAGGCCGACAACGCGCAGCGTGAGAAGAAGATCGCCCAGCTCAACGAGTTCATCGCCCGCTTCTCGGCCGGCACGCGCTCGAGCCAGGTGACGTCGCGCAAGAAGGAAGTCGAGCGGCTGCAGACCAACGACCTCGCGCGGTCCAACATCCAGCGGCCGTTCATCAAGTTCGCGATCGAGCGGCCCTCCGGCAAGCTGGCGCTCGAGTGCAAGGGTGTGTCGAAGTCCTATGAGTCGCTCGACGTCGTGCGTGACTTCTCGGCGGTGGTCAACCGCGGCGAGAAGATCGTGGTCGTCGGCCGCAACGGCGTGGGCAAGACCACGCTGCTGCGGGCGCTGCTCGCCGAGGCGCCGGGCGTGGATGCCGATCCCGCCGCCATCGACGACGGCCAGGTGCGGTGGGGCCACGAGGTGTCGGTCGGCTACTTCTCGCAGGACCACACGGGCGCCATTCCGCATGGCACCACGGCGGTCGAATGGCTGCACTCGTTTGCGCCCGATGCCCACCGGCAGGACATCCACGGCCTGCTCGGGCAGATGCTGTTCAGCGGCGAGGAAGGCCACAAGCCGACGGCGGCCCTCTCGGGTGGCGAGACGGCGCGCCTGCTCTTCTGCCGGCTGATGCTGCAGAAGCCGAACGTGCTGGTCTTCGACGAGCCGACCAACCACCTGGATCTCGAGTCGATCAACGCGCTGAACGTCGCACTCCAGCGGTACGAAGGCACCGTGTTCCTCGTCACCCACGACGAGGACCTGATCGAAGAAGTCGGCACGCGCGTCTGGCACTGCACGCGCGACGGCGTCCAGGACTGGAAGGGCACCTACACCGAATACGCCTCGTCGCTCGCCTGACGCGCGATTGCCAGATGGCAGGGGGTTCCTGATAGGATGGCGCCGGCCGGCGCGTCCGGGCCCCTTCCATCCACGATGGCCACCCTGATGTCCGCGCGCTGGCGTGCGGTGGTTCGCGGTGCTGCAGCGACGGCTCTCCTCGCGCTGGTGTTCTATGCCAGCACGGCGCTGAGCACGTTCTGGACGAGCGGCGGGCGCTCGTCCTCGGCGCTGTACCCTGGCGCAGGGGGCGCTCTTGCCGCCCTCATCCTGCTTGGCCCCCGCTACTGGCCCGCGGTGGCCGCCGGGCGCTTCCTGGCCTTCCTCATCGTGTCGAGCACGCAACCGCTCCCCGTCATGATCGGGGTCTCGGCGGCCAATGCTCTTGCGGCCGGCGCCGGCGCGTGGGTGGTGCACCGCTGGACGCGCTCGACACCAGGCCTGTCTGACCTGCGCGACGTGCTGCTGCTGGCCGTCGCCGGCGCGGCAGCGGCCGCAGTCGGCGCCACGGCGGGCGCCGCAGCCCTGGCGGTCGCCGGAAATCCGACGCCGTACGTGCAACTCTGGCTGAACTGGTTCCTCGGCAGCCTTGGCGGGGCCCTCGTGTTTGCCCCGCTGATCGTGGCGTGGGCGACCGGAGAGTCGATTCCCCGCACCGCACGGTATTGGGGTCACCTCACGGCCTGCGTGCTGACGACCACCGTGGTAAGTGCGAGCGTGTTCTCCGCGTCGCCGAAGACCACGATGTTCACGTGGCTCGTGTTTCCACCCCTGCTCTGGGGGGCGCTGGCATTCGGCGTGCGCGGCGCGACGCTGGCGCTCGTGCCTGCCACGCTGCTCGCGGTGACGAGTGCGGGCCTGGGAACCGGCGCCATCAGTGGCACCGTGGATCCCGCGGTGCAGGGCATGCTGCTCGAGCAGTTCGTGGCAGTCGCGTCGTTCACGGCGCTCGTGCTCGCGGTCGTGGCCGACGAACGTCGCGGGAAGGCGGCGCTCGCCGATCGGGAACGGCGACTGCACCTCGCACTCGCTGCCGCGCGCTCATTCGGCTTCGACCATGATGCGCGGACGGGCGCAGTCACCCGCACCGCGGAGTGCGCGGAGATACTCGGGCTCCCTCTCGCCCTTGCCGAGCACCTGTCGGCGGAGGGCTATCAGCAGTACGTTCACCACGACGATCGCGGCCCGTTCTCGAGCGCGCTCGAGGCCTTCACTCCGCTTACGCCGACTGCCAGGCTCACATACCGATTCGTGCGTGCCGACGGCCACGTCGTGCACCTCGAGGACAGCGCGGTCGGAGAGTTCACGCACGACGGCCGGCTCGTGCGGATAGTCGGCGTGTCGGTGGACGTCACGGAGCGACGACTCGCGGAGTTGGAACGCGAACAGCTCCTCGAGCGTGAGCGCGCCGCACGTACCGATGCCGAACGAGCCACCCTGCTCCGGGACGAGTTCCTCGGCACCGTGTCGCACGAACTCCGCACGCCGCTGAACGCCATCCTCGGCTGGGCCCAGATCCTGCAATCCGGCTCGCGTTCGGCCGAGGCGCTCCAGTCCGGCCTCGTCACCATCGCGCGCAACGCCCGCCTGCAGACGCAGCTGATCGACGATCTGCTCGACCTGAGCCGGCTGAGCGCCGGGCACGTGCGGCTGGAGACGGCGCCCGTCGATCTGGCATCGGTCGTCGGCGACGCGGTGCTGGCACTGACGCCTGCGGCGTCAGCCAAAGGACAGCACGTCCAGACGCACGGATATCTTCCCGGTGTGGCCGTCCACGGGGACGCCGATCGCCTGCAGCAGGTGTTCTGGAACCTGCTGATGAACGCCGTCAAGTTCACCCCCGCGGGCGGCACCATCGTCGTGCACGTGGAGCGGGCCGGGAACGTCTGCCGCGTGCGGATCAGCGACACCGGCCAGGGTATCAGCGCCGACTTCCTGCCGCACGTCTTCGACCGGTTTCGTCAGGCCGACGGCGCGACCACGCGACGGCACAACGGCCTGGGCATCGGGCTCGCGCTCGTGCGGCAACTCGTCGAACTGCACGGCGGGACGGTGTGGGCCGAGAGCCGCGGCCTCGGGCTTGGCGCTACCTTCACCGTGGAACTGCCCGCCGCTCTCAAGCACGACTCGAAACCGGCCGCCGTCACAGGCGGACCCGCGGCGGCCATCGGCGCCTCCGAAGGCAGGCGTCCGACGGTGCTCATCGTGGACGACGATGCGGATGCGCGCGAGGTGACCACGCTGTTCCTCGACGGCGTCGCCGGACGCGTGCTCACAGCCGCGTCGGCAGGGGAAGGCCTCGAACTGCTGCGTCGTGAGCGGCCTGACGTGATCATTGCCGACATCGGCATGCCGGACGTGGACGGCTACGATTTCATACGCACAGTGCGGCGTTGCAGCGACCCCGCGATCGCCGGCACGCCGGCCGCAGCCGTGACCGCCCTGGCGCGCGAGGAGGACCGGCGCCGGGCCATCGAGGCCGGGTTCCAGCTGCATCTTCCGAAACCAATCACGCGCGACGCGCTGCTGATGGTCGTCAGCCGCCTGCAGCGAGTTCGAAATCCAGTGTGATCACGCCGGGTGCTGCGTCCACGCGCACCTGTCGCACCATGCGCGCCACGCTGGCCACGTCGATGGACGGCGCCCCGCCGCCGCGCGCGCCGCCACCGGCCGCCGCGTCGGCCAGAGCGCCCGCAATCAGCTCGTTGAGCAGGGATACCTGCACGGGCACCGACCCTGTGACACGTGCACCGGCAAACGCCGGCAGCCCCGCCTCGAGCTGCTGTCGCACCCACGCCTGCAACTGTCCGCCGTCTGCCATGACCCGCCCTTTCCTAGTCGATGTCCAGCACGACCCGCACGTCGAGCTGCCCCGGCGTGGAGCCAAATGCAATCTGCCGCACGTGCCGCCAGAGCGGCGCGGCATCGCGCAGCGCGGGCACGTCGGCGAGGTGAATCTCGATGTCGCGTCCGACGAGCCGGACGAAGCGCGGCAGCGGCGCGCTCCGCAGCCCCCACGCGATCAGCTGCGACGCGAGTTCGAGCACGACCACGGGCGCGGGGGCATGCACCGCAGACGCGTGCAGCCGCGCGTTGGCATGGAAGACGCCGTACCGAACCTGCAGCTGCCGGTCGGGGCCAATCGCGATCGACACGTCCGGACGCATGCCCGGCACGAGGCCAAGCACCTGATCGATCACCGGCTGCCTGATGGGGATGTCGACGACGACGCGGCCCCCGCGCAGCCGCGGCAGGCCGGCGTGCACCTCGCTGCGGACGATGTCGAGCGCTCCCATGGCGGACATGGATCTCACGCGTGCACCGGCTTACGCACCCGAACCACGGCCGAGTGCGGCGACGATCCGGTACTCGTCGGGTGTGACGGGCTGCACGGAGAGGCGGCTGCCCTTCTTCGTCACCACCATGTTCTCGAGCCCCGGCGTCCGCTTGAGGGTCTCGAGCGCCACCACTGCGGGAAAGCGCTCGACGAAACCGATGTCCACCATGTACCAGAGCGGCGCCTCGGCCGTGCTCGCCTCGTCGAAGTACGTGTGGCCGCGGGTCCAGGCCGTGTGGTCGGGATAACCGCCACGCACGATCTTCGCGAGACCGGTGACGCCCGACGGACTCGCGTTGGACGCGTAGAAGAGCACGGGGTCGCCGACCTGCATCCGGTCGCGCATGAAGTTGCGCGCCTGGTAATTGCGCACCCCTTCCCAGCTCGTCGTGCCGTCACGCGCCAGATCGTCGATCGTGTATGCGTCGGGTTCGCATTTCATCAACCAGCACTGCACGGACACCCGTAACCGCCTCCTGCCGGCCCGTCGTGTGTGGCCGGTCTCACCTCACGGTATCACTCGGCTCCGGCAACCGTACCCTCGTCGCGTAGTAGTCCTTGTACATGCCGCGCCTGAAGAGCCAGCCGCCGAGCGGCCCCAGCCAGCCCAGCACGTAGTACATGTGGCGCAGGTCGATCATCTCGATCAGGTTGCCATCGAAGTCGCGCACGAAGAAGAACCAGTGACCGCGCGGCGACTGCTCGGGCTGGCTGACGATCTCGACGCCCCTGGCCTGCAGGTGGGCATGCCACGCGTGCACGTTGCGTACGTTGAAGCTGAAGTGGGTTTGCCCCACCCGGTTCCAGGGGATGCGCTCGGGCGGCAGTTGGGGATCGAAGCCGAAGATCTCGAGCGTGGCCCCGCCTGGCACGCGCACCCAGCCAATCTTGCAGCGCGGTGCCTCGTGCTCATGCCCGACGCCGAAGAAGCTGCGCACCCGTTCCGGTGGCGCGTCCGAGACGCCCACGAGCGGGCAGCCGAACACCTCCCAGTAGAACTGCACGAAGCGGTTGAAGTCCGACACGGTGATGCCGACGTGGCTGAATGACTGCACTCTCATGCGCTGTGGGCTCCGGCGGGCGATGCGGCGGTGGTGCTTCCCTGAGTGCGCCGCAGCACCGTGCTGCGCAGATGATCGGCGACCCGCAACGCCTGCGCGACGATGGTCAGGCCCGGGTTGACGGCGGCCGATGACGGGAAGAAGGAGGCGTCGACGACGAAGAGATTCGGGACGTCGTGCGTGCGGCAGTACGTGTCGAGCACGGATGCGGCCGGATCGTGGCCGAACACCAGCGTGCCGCACTGGTGCGTGGTGTTCTTGCTGCGGTGCGAATGCGCGATGACGACCCAGAAGCCGAGGCGCCGCAGCACGCGTCGCATCTCGCGCACGAGCCGGTCGTGCGCCGACAGGTTGTTGGGCACGTACTCCAGGCGGATGCGGCCATCCTCGGTGAGGGTGACGCGATTGTCCTCGCGCGGCAGGTCCTCCGACATCGCCAGCCAGTCCACGCCGCGCGTCACCCACGCGTCGTACGCCCAGAGCGGGATGCCGGGCACCATGGTGCGCCCCACGACCTGCGCCATGATGCCGTGCGTCCGCCCCTGCGACTGGATCTGCCCGAGCGGATACGGGCTGTCGGGTCCGCGCAGGTAGTAGTCGTTGATCGCCACCGTCTTCTGGAACACTGCGGCGTTCTTCCTGAACGGATGAAACCCCTGCATCATCGTCGCGAGGTGGGCCATGTACCGGCGCCCCACGAGTCCGGAGGAGTTGGCGAGCCCGCGCGGATGCTGGGGCGAGGCCGACCGCAGCAGCAGGACCGCGGAGTTCACGGCGCCGCACGAGACGATGAACAACGGCGCCTCGACGCGAACGAGCGCGCCGCCACGTTCGACCTCCACCGCGTCCACGCGGGTGCCGTCACGTGAAGTGACGAGGCGCCGCGCCTGCGCCTGCGTCCAGAGCGTGACGTTGGCCGCACGCGTCGCGGGTCGCACGCCGCAGACGTCGGCGTCGCTCTTCTTGTGAATGCGACAGGGGAACGAGTTGCACGTGGTGCACAACCGACAGCCGTCCGGCGCGCCCGGGTCGATCAATCCAAGCGGCAGCGACGACGGGTGCAATCCCTGGCGCTCGAGGCCGGCGATCACCTGGCGGATGGCATCGGCATGCGGAACCGGCGGGTGCGGGTACGGCCCGCGCGGCGGCTCCGTCGGGTCGGCGGCACTGTCGCCGTGCACGTGGTACAGCCGTTCGGCCTGCTCGTACCATGGCGCAAGGTCCTCGTAGGCAAGCGGCCAGGCCGGCGACACGCCGTCCATGTGCGCCAGTTCGCCGAAGTCCTCGCGGCGCAGGCGGTACAGCACGCTGCCCCAGAACTTCGTGTTGCCGCCGACGCCGTAATGCGTGTACGGCGTGAAGGCCTCACCCGCGTCATCGAGCCATTGCTCGGTGGTGCGGTAGCGCAGATCCTTCCACACCGCCGACGGACTCCAGTTCTCAGGCTCGGACGGCACATGGCCGCCGCGTTCGAGGACCAGAATCCGCTGCCGCGTGGACGCGAGCGCATGAGCCATGGTGCCGCCGCCCGCGCCCGAGCCGATGATCACCACGTCGAAACCGTGCGTCTCCATGCGACGGCCGCTCATGGCACGGCCCGCAGGGCGGCGTTGCCGCGCGCCGACTCCACGATCTGCTCCATCAACCGCTGATCCTCGATGGCGCGCTCGAGAGACATCTCCGGCACCCGCCCCGTGCGGATGGCGGCCACGAAATCGCGATACATCGCCTGATAGCCGCGGATGTCCCGCAGGCCCGGCAGGATCAGGCGCGGCAACCGCCCGTGCCGGCGCGCCACGACGAACGCGCCGTTGGATTCGAATGTGATCACGCCGTCCCGGCCGAACAGCTTGGAGAGCCTGACGCCGCGCAACAGCGACGGGATCTCCCGCGAGTAGTAGAGCGCGCCGACCGCGCCCGAGTCGTACTCGAAGGCGACCAGCAGGCTCTTGGCGCGACGATCGTCGCCGTGCGCGGCGACCACGGGCTTGTAGCCATGCGCTCGGACGATGCGCGGCCCGAGGCTGCCGGCCACGTGCAGCCAGTGGATCCCCTCTTCGAAGAACGCGTCGCCACCGGCCATGGTCTCGTCGTTGCGCCAGTCGTCGGCCGTCTTCAGCCGCCGCGCAATCGTGGTGAAGTTGGCGAGTACCAGGTCGCCGATCACGCCGTCCGCCAGCAACGTGCGCAGCGTCACGGCCAGCGGCTTGTAGTGATCGTTCTCGCCGACAAGCACGACGCGTCCGGCACGGTCGCGCGCGTCGCGCGCCGTCTCGAAGTCGGCTGAGGTCGGGAACGCCGGCTTCTCGACGAGTACGTGCTTTCCGGCGGCAAGAGCCGCAACCGCGAGATCGAGATGGAAGCGCGGCGGCACCGCGACGACAACGGCGTCCACGCGAGGGTCGGCGATCGCCGCCTCGTAGCCGTGGTGACTGGCCAGACCGCCGTAGCGCTGCCGGTAGGTCTCGGCCCGCGCCAGGTCACGGCTCGCGAAACTGACCGCGACGTCGCTCCCGAGCCTGCGCAGGTGTGCACAGTGGACACCCGTGATGAAGCCGCAGCCGAGAAACGCTATGTGGACAGGACCAGGCATCAGGAGGGGCCGCCCCGGCCGATCGGGGCATTCCAACGAGTGTACGCCGGAACCGCGGCCGTCGCGGGGGGGGGGGGCGCCCCAGGCGCCGCCGCCGGCATCCAGGCGGCAGCGGCGCCGCTCCGCTCCGGCTATCATGCCAGACCGTGAACACCCTCGACATGTTCCGCCTGGATGGTCGTCGCGCCCTCGTGACAGGGGCCAGCCGTGGTCTGGGTCGCGAGATGGCCTTGTCCTTTGCAGACGCCGGCGCCGACGTGGTCATCACCGGCCGCACACCGGAGACGCTGCATCTGACCGCCGACGAGATTCGCGCCCGGGGCCGGCAGGCCTGGACTCACGTCGTGGACATGGCGATACCGGACGAGTGCGAGCGGGCGTGCGCGACGATCCGTGACACGCTCGGCCCGATCGACATCCTCGTGAACAACGTCGGCAACCGCGTCGGCAGCGCGCCGATCCAGGACGTGCCGCTGTCGACCTGGCAGCAGTCGATCGACCTCAATCTCACGAGTTGCGTCGCCGCCACGCGGATCTTCGGTTCGGCAATGCTGGCCGACGGCCGCCCCGGCCGCATCATCAACATCGCGTCGATCAGCGGCCTCATCGCCAACCGAGGCATCGGCGGCCGCGATTACGAAACCACGAAGGCGGCGGTGGTGCATTTCACGCGCTGCGCCGCCGTGGACTGGGCGCCACACGGCATCACCGTGAACGCCATCTGCCCCGGCCTGTTCATGACCGACGTGAACCGCGACTGGCAGCAACGCCGTCCCGAGGTCATCGATGCCTTCGTGGTGAACGTGCCGATGGGCCGGCCTGGCGAACCCCATGAGGTCGGGCCGCTCGCGCTGTACCTCGCGAGCCCGGCCTCGGCCTATGTCACCGGCGCCGCCTTCGTGATCGACGGCGGCTACACCGCCTGGTGAGCGCGCGCACGCGACCGACTGTCGCGGCGCGTACGTCGGTCACGTGCCCGCCTGCTCCATGACCTTCAGGTAGGCATCTGCTTCACCGATCGCGGTCTGCATGTCGGCGACGAGGGCATCCACGTCAGCCGAGACCGCAGTCAGCTCCTTCGCGATGGCGCCAAGCGCGCGGGCATTGAGGTTGTGCTTGAGGAACAGCACACGGTCGCGCAGAGGCCTGAGCACGGGGTCGATGCGCTTCTCGACGCGTGACATCGACACGATGAGCGCCTCGGTCCGGCGCCGGGTCTCGCGCAGTTCACGCTCGCTCTCCGCCCGCAGCCCACGGTCCGAGTACTTGCCGAGCTCGTCCTGCCATTCCTTGAACAGGTCCTGCGAGACGTCGCGCACGCCCTTGATGCGGTCGCGCACGTCCCGGGCGCGGCCCTCGCTCCGTTCGAGCTGGCCGTTCAGGCGCTCATAGGTCTTCTCGAGCTCGCCGCCGTCGACATCGACGATCTCCTTCAGGCGCTCGAGGGCGGTCTTGAACTCCTCCTGAGCCTTGACCTGCGACTCGCGCGCTTCCTTCACACGCTTGACCAGGATGTCGCGCTTCTCGAGGCCGACCTTCTTCATGGCGCCGTAATAAAGGCGATCGCACCCGGCCAGCGACACGCCGCCGCCGAGCAGCAGCCCCATGACGAGCACGCGCGCGCACCACTCCGAGCCAGGAACCCACATCACGGCAGTGTACCGCTGCGCAACAGGCCGATGTCGAAGGTCAGGACGATGCAGCAGGACGCCGCTGTTCCCGCCTGTGGTACGTGGCCACCCGATAGAGGTACCACCCCACCATGGCGACCACGATCGTCGTGGACACCGGGCCGAGCAGTTCGTTGATACGCGTGAAGCGCGATCGGAGCAGGTAGCCCGCGGCCGTCAGCGCGCCCGTCCACAGCGTGGTCCCGACCGCCGAATAGCCGAGGAACTGCCACAGGGGCATGCCGGAGAGGCCGGCTGGGAGCGAGATCAGGGTGCGAACCGTGGGGACGAGTCGGCCGATGAGCACGGCCGCGGCACCGTGACGCACCAGCCAGTCCCGGGCGCGGTCGAGGTCGCCGGGCGACATGGCAAGCCAGCGGCCGTGACGGTCCGCGAGCCGTCGCAGCCGACGCTCCCCCACTCGCCCCCCTACCCAGTACCACGCCGTCTGCCCGAGCAGCGAGCCCGCGCTCCCTGCAGCGATCGCGCCTGCGACCGACATCTCACCTTGGGCGGCGAGCACGCCGGCGAGCGGCATGATGAGCTCCGATGGAATGGGCGGAAACAGGTTCTCGACGCACATCAGCAGGGCCACGCCCACGTAGCCAAGGGAACGGATGACGTCCAGGATCCAGGTCGAGTCCATCGCCAGGGCTCGTGCAAGCCTCGGGCCTGCGGCGCCTCCCGGGCCGATCGGCTCCATGACCCGGAGGCGCGCGATAGTACGATGGTGGGCGGGACTTTCTTATGTTGCTCAATTCCATCCTCGACGCCATCGGACGCACGCCGCTCATCAAGCTCAACCGCCTCGGAGCCCACCTCGACTGCAACTTGTACGCGAAGTGCGAGTTCCTGAACCCTGGCGGCTCGGTCAAGGACCGGATCGGGCTGGCGATGGTGGATGCCGCGGAGAAGTCCGGCCGCATCAAGCCCGGCGACACGCTCATCGAGCCCACGAGCGGCAACACGGGCATCGGCATCGCGTTGGCCGGCGCGGTGCGAGGCTACCGGGTGATGATTACGATGCCCGAGAAGATGAGCCGCGAGAAGCAGGTGGTGCTCGAAGCCCTCGGTGCGGAGATCATCCGGACGCCGACCGAGGCCGCCTTCGATTCGCCGGAAAGCCACATCAGCGTGGCCCGACGCCTGCAGTCGCAGCTGCCCAATGCGCACATCCTCGATCAGTACAGCAATCCGGCCAATCCGCAGGTGCACTACGACACGACGGCGCAGGAGATCCTCGACGACCTGAACGGCGAGGTGGACATGGTCGTCGTCGGCGCCGGGACGGGCGGCACGATCACCGGCGTCGCGCGGAAGATGAAGGAAGTGCGGCCGTCGTGCCGGATCGTGGGCGCCGATCCGGTAGGGTCGATCCTGGGCGGCGGTACCGAAGTCGGCACGTACAAGGTCGAAGGCATCGGCTACGACTTCATCCCGGATGTGCTCGACGGCGACCTCGTGGATGAATGGGTGAAGACGGCCGACCAGCCGTCGTTCCTCCTCGCGCGCCGCCTCATTCGGGAAGAAGGACTGCTCGTCGGCGGTTCGAGCGGCTCGGCGATGTATGCGGCCCTGCAGAAGGCGGGCAGCCTGCGTGCGGGACAGAACTGCGTCGTGCTGCTTGCCGATGGCGTGCGCAACTACATGACCAAGTTCGTCGACGACAAGTGGATGCGCGACAACGGGTTCTTCCAGACCCGGACCATCGACGCGCGCGTCGGCGACATCTGCGCGATGGAGGCGTCCACCCGCCCGCCGCTCGTCGTCGCCGAGGACACGCAGACCCTCGGCCAGGTGGTGCAGGTGATGCGGACGCGGGGCATCTCGCAGCTTCCCGTGACCTCGGGCGGCGTGCTCGTCGGGATGGTCTCCGAGGCTGACGTCATGGCGTTCCTGGGGTCGGGCGAGGGCACGGCACAGGCACTCGTGTCCAAGTGCATGAACCGGCACGTGCCGGTCGTGGGCAGCCACACGCCGATCTCGACGCTCGAGGAGTCGCTGCGCAAGTCGTCGGCCGTCGTGGTCGTGGACGAGGACCGGCATCCGATGTCGATCCTGACGCGAATCGACCTGCTCCACTTCCTGCTGGAACGGGAGCACGCGACCGCCTAGCGTGGGCAAGTAGTCCATAATCGGACCACTTGCGATTTATTTCTGGACGTGTCAGGCTGGGCCATGGCTACCGCCCGAGCCCGCGCCGTCTATCCGCGCAGCGCCGCGCCCACGTTCGAGCCGCCCGACCTGACCGACCGGGCCGTGCGCGAACGGTTGACGCCACCCTCCCTGCGGGGGTTCTTCGCGATCATGGAACGCTGGGGCGTCCGTGATGAAGACGCCCGGCTCCTGCTGGGGGGCCTCTCGCGCGCGACGTTCTATGAGATGAAGCGCGATCCGGTCAGGGTCTGTTCCATCGACGAACTCACCCGCATCTCCTACATCGTCGGCATCTTCAAGGCGCTCAACGTCCTGCACGGCGAGACCCTCGCGGACCGGTGGATGCAGCTGCCCAACGCGCACCGGATGTTTGGCGGATACACGCCATTGGCAAGCGTCGTGCGCGGCGGCATACCGGCGTTGGACCAGGTGCGGCGCCTCCTCGATGCCCGGCGCGGGCTCTGATGGCCGCGACGCTGCCGCGCGTGTCGGAGGTGCGCCTCCAGGACACGCACAGGCTCGTGCCGACGCGACACAGCAACGAAAGCGTCCTGGCGCGGCTGACCGACGATCTCGGCGACCTGCAGGCCCTCTTCGAACTCGACGCGGTGACCAACGCGCGGCTCGTCGCGGAGACCAGCGGCCTTACGGGCATCGGCCCTGACGAACTGCTCGCCGGCGTGCCCTACGCGCACATCGTCAATGCGGCGTTCTGCCATCCGCACCCGGATGGCGGCCGCTTCAACGGAGCCGACCGGGGCGCCTGGTACGCCGGGGTCGAGATCGAGACGTCGCAGGCCGAAGTCGCCTTCCACAAGCGTGTGCAATTGGCGGAGGTGGGCTGGACGGCCCGCGAGGTGGCGACCTACGACGACTACGTCTCCGACATCTCAGCGAACCTGCACGAACTGCGCGGGCAGTCGCGGTGGGCGACGTGTCTCGACCCAGGGTCCTATGTCCGCAGCCAGGCTCTGGCGGCGTCGTTGCTGCAGGCCGGTTCGCTCGGCGTGATCTACCCGAGCGTGCGACATCCGGACGGCACGTGCCTCGCGTGCTTCCGACCCGCCATCGTGACCCACGTGCGCCTGCGCGACACCTGGCGCTTCACCTGGGAGGGCGGCGAGTTGCGGTCGGTCGCCGCCGAGGGGG
>JAEZCY010000183.1 GCA_023429845.1 Acidobacteriota bacterium | reverse complement strand
GGAGGGTCCGGGCGTCGTGGTGCGCGCCTGAGCGGCTCGCACGGCATGGGCCTGCAGATCGCCATCGAGACCAGCCGCGCCGGGTGGGACGCCTTCGTTGCCGGCCACCCGCACGCGACCGCGTACCACGCGTGGGACTGGCGCGACGTGTTCGGGCCGGTGTTCGGCCACGAGCCGATCTACCTCGCGGCCCGGGATGCCGGCCAGATCGTCGGCGTCCTTCCGCTCGTCGCGTTCCGGAGCCGGCTTTTCGGTCACTTCTTCTGCTCGCTGCCGTTCGTGAACTATGGCGGCGTGCTGGCGACGGCCCCGGCGGCGGCCGTGCCTCTCCGGGACGAGGCGGCGCGGCTGGCGCGCGACCGGCAGGCGTCGCACGTCGAGTTGCGGCACGTCGCCCGTCAGTTGCCCGACGCCCCGGTACGCCAGCACAAGGTGACGATGCTGCTGCCGCTGGAGGAGACGGCGGACGCGCAGTGGGCCGCACTCGACAACAAGGTGCGGAACCTGGTGCGCAAGGCCGAGAAGAGCGCGCTGTCGAGCGAGACCGGCGGTGCTGAACTGCTCGACGCGTTCTACGCGGTCTTCAGCGTGAACATGCGGGACCTCGGCACGCCGGTGTACCCGAAGCGGTTCTTCGCCGCGGTGTTGCGGGCGTGCGGCCCGGCGGCGCGGCTGCACGTCGTGCGGCACGACGGGGCGCCCGTCGCGGCATCCATGACGATCGCGCACCGCGACCGTGTGGAGGTGCCGTGGGCCTCGTCGCTCCGGGCCGCGCGGCAGATGAACCCCAACATGCTGCTCTACTGGCACATGCTGCGCGACGTCATCGACAGTGGCGCCCGCGTGTTCGACTTCGGCCGATCGACGCCGGGCGAAGGCACTTACCTGTTCAAGAAGCAGTGGAAGGCCGCGCCCGTGCCTCTGCACTGGGAGTACGCGCTGCTCTCGCGCGGGGCGCCTCCCGACCAGAGCCCCGGCAGCGGCAAGTTCGCCATGGCGATCGAACTGTGGAAGAAGCTGCCCGTGCCGGTGGCCAACGCCATCGGGCCGCTGATTATCGGGAATATCCCGTAATCAATTTCTCGATTTCCAATTCAAATTGGGGACCCGTCGAGTGTCAGACGGCCCGAACCACGATGACCGTCTGGTCGTCGTGCTGGGGCGCGCCGTCCACGAACTCGGCCACCGCGCCATTGATCGCCGTGACCATCTCGCCGACGGGCGTGTGCGAGGCCGACAGCGTCGTGAACAGATCGAGGAGGCGGTTCTCGCCGAACTCCTCGCGGTCGGCGCCATGGCTCTCGGTGATGCCGTCGGTGACGAGCAGGAATACGTCACCGGCTGCGTACGCGATGTGCCGCTCCTCGAGCTCGGAGGCGAACAGTTCCTGGGCGGTGAGCCCGAGCCCCAGACCTCGCGGGAGGACGCGTGCGACCCTGCCCGTTGCCGCCTGATAGTGGTAGAGGGGCAGGTGGCCTGCGCGGGCGACCACCAGGGATCGCGATCGCGTGTCGAAGAACACGCCGAGCGCCGTGACGAAGGCGCGTCGCTCCATGTTGCGGCCGAGCAGGTCGTTCGTTCGCACGAACAGCTCGCGTGGCGACACCCCGAAGCCATGCAGCGACCTCACGATGCCTTGCAGCCGCGACATGTACAGCGCCGCGGACGTGCCCTTCCCGCTCACGTCGCCGACCATCACCGCCAGCCGGCCCCCGCCGATTCCATCCAGGTAGTCGAAGTAGTCGCCGCCGACCTCCTGGGCGGGCACCGACATCCCCGACACGTCGAGGCCGGGCACTCGCGGCGGTCGCTGCGGTAGCGACTCGAGCTGGATGCGGCGTGCGATGGCGAGTTCCTGCCGGGCGCGTTCCTGCGCCGCGAGGTTCTCGTAGAGGAACGCGTTCTCGACGAGCAACGCCGCCTGTCCGGCGATGACGCCGAGGAACGCGAAGTCGTCGGCGGTGTAGGGCGCTTCCGACAGCTTCTCGCCGATGAACAGCACACCCCGCAGCTCGTCGTGCCCGCCGATCGGGCACAGGTGGTGGATCTGGGCGCGACGCAGGGCCAGACGCAGCCGCGGCGGCGCATACTCGGTGTCCATCTCCGCACCTCTCGCCCGGCGCAGCACCTCCACCGCCTCCTCCACGCAGCCGCTGCAGAACTCGTCCCAGTCGCTCGTCTCGAAGCCGATGGACCGCTTCGAGCTCACGAGCCGCGGACCCTGCACGAACACCACGCCGGCGCGCTTGACCGGCATCAGGCGGTCGATCACCGTGAGCAGGCCCTCGGCGAGGCCGTCCAGGTCCATTCGCGGCCCCATCACCTCGCTCAACTCGCGGGTCGCGCGTCGGTAGTCATGGCCTTCCTGGTAGTACTGCTCCGCGAGGAAGCGGTGTCCTCGCTTCAGTGCCGCGCGGAAGAAGAACGCCAGCAGCACCGCCGCGCCGACGAGGACGCCCTTCTCGATCACCGCACGGTGCTCGGCCGCAATGGGCGTGGGCAGGACCTCCAGCGCGTCTCCCGTGAGCCTGACGTTCGGGAGCGGCAGGTCCAGGTGCATCATCTGCCACCACACCCACAGCCCGGTGCCGACCACCAGGATGGTCCACGCCGAACTCACGAGCAGGTACTGCACGTTGCGGCGCACGCGGAGGTCCAGCTCGAGCAGTCGATACCGCCCGATCACCAGCAGGTGCACCACGAGCACCCCGAGGTACAGCGTCGCGCCGATGATCTGGATGATCGGCGTGGCCACCGCCGCGGCATTCCCCGTGAGCCTGCCGCCGATGACCAGCGTGCCGATCGTGAAGCCGACCGCGATGCCGGTCATGATCGACGTCGGCCGCGAGATCTGCCGGTCCTCCGCGTTGTACCGCCGCCGCGTGCGCGCCGACGCCAGCGCCGCGTAGGTCAGCATCACCAGCCCCGCCGGCAGGAACATGCCGTCGAACAGCTGTGGCGCCCGCCAGGTGATCGTCAGCGCCGCGGCGGCCACGACGAGCGCCAGGACGTACCCGCCGCGCTTGGCCCATCGCCGCGCCACGAGTGCGCTGCGTTCGCGCGGGAAGTAGTGCATCGCGTGCAGCCAGGCGGCGATGCCGAGCGTGACCGCGAGCGCGAGGAAGACGTCCGACGTGAGCAGGTACCACGTCGGCAGCGTGCGCCTCGTCCGGTTGAGCACGACGGCGATCGCCAGCCCGGTCCCCATCCAGGCGAGTCCGAGATAACGCGCGGCCTTGATGTGCGTCCGCAGGGTTGCCAGCGCCGTGCCGCACACGATGTAGAGGATGCCGACCAGGAACAGGAGCAGCGGCCCGAAACGGATGCCGAACGCCGCCAGGTTCACGTCCAGGCGAACCGGTTCGCCGCGGCGCAGGATGTCGTACGCGCTGGCCCGGCCGACCTGCGACGCGCGCATCACCCGATCGGCGTCGAGCGCGCTGGAGAACCCCTGCCCGTTGATGCGCGTGATGAGGTCGCCGGGCAGCATGCCGGCCCGGTGTGACGCGCCGCCCGGCACCACGTCGGTGACGAGCACGGTGTTGTCGATCGAGCGCACCGCGTCACGCAGTGTGCCCGCCGCGACGTTCACCGCCACCACCCGATGAGCCCGCGCGCGGAACGCCGCCACCTCGACGGTCGTCGCGCCAGCCAGTCGGGCCTGCAGGGCGCCCGTCCCGCGGAATGACTCGCCGTTGACCTCGATGAGCACGTCGCCCGACTCGAGCGACGATGCGCCGCTGACCTCGCGCGGCACCCGCGCCTGGAGCGGCCCCTCCAGGAAGCGCGGCGAACCGGGGCGGCCGTCGACCTGCTCGACGACGTACACGCGGGACAGCGGGTCGATGAACAGGTTCTCGTCGGTGGCGCTGCGGCCGACAATGAACAGGTTGAGGCCGGCGAGCACGGCCAGCCAGGCGCCGAGGGCGGCGAGGGCCGCACGCAGAAGAGCGCGTGGACGGCTCGTGGTCGTCGGCATCGGCACGGCGGGTGTCAGGGCTGGGCTGCGGTGGCGGGTCGGCCCGCGCGGGGCGGAAGGAACGGCAGGACGTCAGGCACCACGCGCACGCCGGTGGAGACGATGACAGGGGCCGGATAGCCTTCGGTGAACGTCACCTCGAGGAAGCCGGCGGTCCAGCCCTTCTCCGGCTTCGCGAGCGTGGCGCGGTACGCACCATCGGCGCCGGGCTGCACCTCGCTCGAGGTCCAGGCCGGGCCGATCGTCTCGAGCCTGAAATCCCGCGCCGTCGCATTGCTGGCCTGCCACAGCATGACCTTTGCCGGCTTCGTCGAGGCGCGGAGCTCGAGGGTTCCATCCTTCTCGGCCCGCCATTCGAACTTCGGCCGCGGCACGCCCCGGACGATCGACGCGTAGAACGCCAGCAGGCCCTCCGGCGCGTTCGAGCGCCGCAGGGAATGATCGGTGTTGGGCACGTAGCGCAGATACGTCTCGCCCTGCAGGTCCCCGAAGTAGAACTGCCAGGAATCGGGGAGGAAGAACTGATCGCCGCTGGCGTTGACGATGTATTTCGGGATGGTCAGGCGGTCGCGGTAGGCATAAGGTTCGACGAGCGTCAGCAATTGCTCGAATCGCGGCTCGTTCATGCGGTCCATGATCCCGTGGGTGACGTAGTCGCCCACCGCCGGGGCCCAGAACCCGTACGCCTGCCAGTGGTGCACGAACGACGGACGCAGGTTCAGCATGTCGATCACGGCGGGCATGATGGCAACCACGCGGCTGTCCACGGCTGCCGTCGTCCATGTCGTCCAGCCGCGCTTCGAGCCTCCGGAGACGACGAACTTGGTAACCGCACGCCGGCCGCCTTCCGGTGACTGGGCAAAGGCCTGCACCGTGTCCATGGCGCGCACGGCGGCCTTGGTCATCGGGAAGCGCGCCAGCCACTGCTCGTCGCCGCCGTCGAGGAACTGGCGCCACCCGTACGCGATGAGGTCGTCCTCCTTGCGGGCGACGCCGTCGCCGAGGAACTCGAGCGGCTGGTTCGGGATCATCCGCAACTCGGTGACGATGGTGTTCGTGCGGGCGGCGAACGTGGCCAGCATCGCGTCGGTCTTCGGAATCTCGGCCTTGTCGTTGCTGCCGCCGCCGATGAACAGCAGTGACGTGTCGCTCTCGACTTTCTCCGGCCGGATCACCGTCAGGTGGTGCCGCCACTCGGGCTTGCTCACCTCCTTGGGCGACAGCCACCGCTGCGACGTCATCTCGATGACGGTCACCGTCAACGGCCCTTCCTGCCTGGTGGCCACGACCGACCACTTGTAGGCGTCGTCCGGCTCCGCCACGTAGCGGTCGAGGGCGGTCGCGGAGCGGGCGTCGAGGCCGGCGCGCAGCGGTTGAGCGGCCAGCGGCGTGCCGACGGCCAGCATGCTTGCGACGGCGAGGGGCAGCAGGCGGGTGTACATGGATCCCTTTCAGGCGGAGGTGGCGGGCTGCAGTGTACCAAGCCACTCCGCCACCGTGTCCGCCACGCCGGCATGGACGTCGCCCTGCTTCGCATCGCGTGCGCGGACCTCGAACCCGTGTCCGCCGGAGGCGATCGCCACGACCTGCGGCTGCGCACCTGCCGCGCTGAACTCGCGTGCGATGTCGTCAGGGCTGCCGAAGGGGTCGCGCTCGCCCTGAACGATGAGCAGAGGCACCGCGACGGCCCCGAGGTGCGCCACTCGCAGCTGCTCCGGCTTGCCGGGCGGGTGCAGCGGGTACCCAAGAGCCACGCACCCCCGGATGGCAGGCGGCATGTCCTGCTCTGCCGCCAGCATCGTGGCGATGCGTCCGCCCATGGACTTGCCGCCGATGGCGATCACGGCGCCGGGATGCCGTGTGGCGACGTCCTCCACCACGGCGCGCCACGCGGCCAGGAGCACGGGCGGGCGATCCGGCACCCGCCTGCCCGCCGTGATGTAAGGGAAGTCGAACGTGACCACACGGATGCCGCGGTCCGAGAGATCGCCGGCGCGTGCGCGCATCCAGGGGTGCTTCTGACCCGCGCCAGCTCCGTGCGCAAGGATCAGCGTGCGTCGCGGGTCGGCGGGTTCGTACAACGTCGCCGCGAGGTCGCCCGTACTCGTGGGTATCGTGTAGGACGTCACGCCGCGATTGTAGGCCCGAGCACCGCCGACGGCTCCGGCCGGGCGCCGGTGCGCCCTCCTTCACTGCCATAATGCGGCCATGAGACCAGACAGGCGTGCGTTCCTTGCGTCATTGGCGGCGGTGGCCGCCGCTCGCCCGACGTTCGGGCAGGATGTCGCCGGCACCGTTGCCACCGTGACGGGCGAAGTCCCGGTGCGCGATCTCGGCGTGGTGCTCATGCACGAACACGTGATGGTCGATTTCATCGGCGCCGAACAGGTCAGCCGGAGCCGTTACGACGCCGAAGAGGTGTTCCGCGTCGCGTTGCCGCACCTGCAGCAGGCACGCGAGCTCGGCTGTCGGACGCTCGTCGAGTGCACACCGGCCTTCCTCGGTCGTAACCCGACGCTGCTGCGACGTCTCTCGCGCGAGTCGGGTCTGCACATCATCAGCAACACCGGGTACTACGGAGCGGCAGCAGACAAGCACTTGCCCGCGCACGCCCACCGTGAGTCGGCTCGGCAGCTTGCCGACAGATGGATCGGGGAGGCGAAGCAGGGCATCGAGAGCAGCGACATGCTCCCGGGCTTCATGAAGATCGGCGTCGACGGCGGACCGTTGTCCGACATCGACCGCAAGATCGTCGAAGCCGCCGCGCTCACGCACAAGGCCACCGGCCTGCCCATTGCCTCGCACACGGGCGACGGCACCGCCGCGCACCAGGAACTCGACGTGCTCCAGGAGCAGGGTGTGCCGCTCGAGGCGTTCATCTGGGTGCACGCGCAGGGAGAGGGCGACCAGGCGCACCACCGGCGTGCCGCCGAGCGCGGCGCGTGGGTGGAGTTCGACGGCATCGGCCCCGACTCCGTGGACCAGCATGTCCAGCTCGTCAAGTCGATGGCCGATGCGGGTCACCTCGGTCGCGTGCTCGTTTCCCACGACGCGGGGTGGTATCACGTGGGCGAGCCCGGCGGGGGCGCCTTCCGGCCGTTCGACACCGTGTTCCGCGCCTTCGTACCTGCCATTCGTGAGGCGCTCGGCGAGGCGGCCGTCACGCAGTTGCTGGTGACGAACCCGGCCCGCGCGCTGGCCAGGCGCGGGTGAAAGCGGCGTGACCCGGGCCGACTGGGCGACGCTGCTGACCGACGCCGCCGGCCTGCGCGAGCACGGCTGCTTCATCGCCGAGGGCCGCCTGGTCCTGCAACGCGTGCTCGACTCGCTGGGCGCCGGGCAGATCGTCGAAGCCCTCGCCACCCCTGCTGCCGTCCGTGCACTGGGGCTCGACGAACTCATTGGCGATCGCCTGGTGACCCGCACACCCGCGGAAATGGCGGGCCTCACCGGCTTCAACTTCCATCGCGGCGTGCTGGCACTCGTCAGGCGTCTTCCGGTTTCCGGACCCCGCCAGTTGATTGCCGACGCGGGCGGAGGCGCGCGAAGCGAAGAAGGGGGCGCTGGGGCGGCGCGTCCGCGCCGGCTCATCGTCGTCGCGGAGCACCTGGCGGACGTGGACAATGTCGGCAGCTGCTTTCGCAACGCACGCGCCTTCGGTGCCGTCGCCGTCCTGCTCGACGACCGGTGCCCCGACCCCCTGTACCGCAAGGCCGTGCGCACGTCGCTCGGGGCCGTCCTCGACGTGCCGTGGACCTCGGCGCCGATGCCCGCACTGCTCGACGCGCTCGCGGAGTGCGACGTGCACACGATTGGCCTCACGCCGCATTCGGCGACCGAAGCAGGCTGTCCGGTCGGCCCGCTTTCGACCGTGTGCGCCGTGATCCCGCCTGCTGCACGCGTCGCCATCGTCGTCGGCAACGAGGGCGCGGGGCTCTCGGGCGAGACGATGGCGCGCTGCACGTCGCTCGCACGCATCCCGATGGCCGGGGACGCCGACTCGGTGAATGTCGCGACCGCACTCGCGGTGGCGCTCTACGAACTGCGCCGGTAGGGCGGTTCACGCGCGGGCTGGTCGGGCCGATTCTCGTGGCACGGGAACCCCGCATGGCCCTCCGCCTCCTGATCGTCGCGACCGCGCTCGTCATCCTTGCCGGCAAGTCCCTGGCATTCCAGGCCCGTGTTGAAGTCGCAGGGCTGGCCACGGCCGCTGCCCGCCCCCTCGCCAACGCCGTCGTCTGGCTGGAGGCATCGTCGGAGCAGGCAGCCAGGGCGCCAAGGGCGGTGCTTCACCAGCGCAGTCTCAAGTTCGTCCCGCAGGTGCTGGCCATTCGTACCGGCACGGTGGTGGACTTCCCCAACGACGATCGCGTGTTCCACAACGTGTTCTCGTTCCGTGACGGCAGGAAGTTCGACCTCGGCATCTACCCGGTGGGTGCGACGCGGCAGGTCACGTTCGCCGAGCCGGGCGTCAGCCGTCTGTTCTGCAACATCCACCCGAACATGGCCGGCTACATCGTGGCGGTAGACACGCCGTGGTTTGCCACGTCTGACGCCCAGGGTCGGTTTCGCATCACGGAAGTCGAGGCCGGCACCTACGTGTGGCATGCGTGGCGCGCGGCAGGGCCAGCGCTGAGCGGCAGCCTGGACGTGCGCCCAGGGGCGGTGCTCGAGGTGTCGTGGCGATGAGGCGCGCCCAGGCCGCCGTCGCGGCGGCGGTGATCCTGGCCTGCGCCTCGCCGTCGCTGGCGCAGTCACTGTCGACGGAGTTCGACGCCACGACGGGCTTCTCCTCGGAGGGCGACATGGTCGCCGGCGCCGCGCAGCTGCGCGTGTTCGGCGATCTGGCGCGCGGCTACCGCGTCAATGTCGAGGCGACGTGGGCCGACCGGACCGCGGACGTCTCGGACGCGTTCGGCGGCGCCTACCCATATGGCGGCCGCGTGGCGTTGAGCGAGGTGTACGTCGAGCGCATGTTCCGACGGAAGTCGCTGCTGCTGGGCGTACGAGCGGGGCAGTACCGCACGCCGTTCGGCATTCATACGCGCAGCGACCATGCGTATCAGGGGTTCCTGCGGGCGCCGCTCGTGCGGTACGACAACTACTGGTCCATCAGCAACAACTTCCTCGAGCGTGGCGTGAACGTCGTGGCTGGCACGCCACGCCTGCAGGTCGAGGCCAGCGTCGGCACGCCGGGTGACATCGGCGAGGCGAGGCGTCGCGGCGGCGTCAGCGCCACCGTGCGGGCGCAGGCGTACTACAGGTCGCTCGTCGTCGGCGTGAGCCGCATCAGCAGTCGCCCCTACGCGCCGGCCCGCTTCGCGACTGGCCGCCTGTCGTTCACGGGCATCGACGGGCGCTTTGCCCAGGGCGGCGTCATCGTACGCGGCGAGTGGATCCAGGGACGGCCGTGGAGTTCGCCGGAGACATCGGGCTGGTATCTCGATGGGCTGGTGCACCGCCGATTCATGGGTCCGGTCACGGCGATCGTCCGGGCCGAGCGCCTGCAGTACGCGTCGCCGCGCCCGTTCACGTATCACGACGAGACGTTCACGGAATGGATCGCCGACCGCCAGACCGTGGGCGCTCGCGTCCGGTTGCCTGCCGGGTTCACGGCGCAGGTGGGGATGCTGCGGCAATCGCCGCTGCTGGCGCGCACCAGCCGCATGTCGCTCGACATGGCGGTGACCTGGTCACTGCGACGCGATTGATCCTGCCGTGAACGCGATTCGCTGGCACCGCCGGATGCAGGCGCACGTCGCGATCGGCGTGGGCCTGTTGATCGCGCTGTCGCTTGGCTCGGCGGTCGCCGTGACCTCGGGCGCAGTCACTCGCCGCGCGCTCGATTCGGCGGCGCGCGATCTCGCGGCCGCGCGCCTGGCATTCGACCGGCTCCTCGACGGTCAGGGACGAGAGGCTGCCGTTCAGGCGAGCCTCATCGCCGGCCTCCCCGTGTTCAGGGCGCATCTCACGGATCCGCAGCTTGCCGGTGACGCTGCAACGATGGATGCCATGGCCGCCGATTACCGCTCCCAACTGGACGCCGCGTTCATGATCGTCGGCAGCCGGCGGACGCCTGTGACAGGGCGCGCGGGGTGGCCCGAGCGTGCGCTCTCTCCGCCCGTGCAGGCCGCGCTTGCCGAGGCCGCCGCTGGAACGCCGAGTCGTCGGCTGACCACGGCGGACGGCACGCTGTACCTCGTCGTGGCCGCGCCGGCGCGCTTTGCCGACGAAGTGCTTGGCGCCATCGTTGTCGGCTACGTGCTCGACGATGCGCTTGCCGGTCAGCTGTCGGCCATCACTCGCTGCGACGTCAATCTCGTGGCAGGAAGGACGCTGGCCGCCTCGAGCCTCGCACCGGCCGTGCGGCGTGAACTCGACGCACTCGTTCACGAATCGTGGTTCACGGCAACGACCGAGCCGACCGTGCGGGACGTTGGCGGCGGCGCCTATGTGTCGGCGAGTTACCCGGTGTCGGCCGATGACATCGACGCCCGACTCGTGCTGCTGCAGGACTGGCGGCCGACGCAGCGGTCGCTGCAGGAAGTGCGATTGCAGATGGCGCTCGGCGGCATCGCGATCTTCTGCGCGGCGCTTGCCGCCGCGCTCGTGTTCAGCAACCACGTGACGCGCGCGCTCGCCGACATCTCCCAGGCCGCGACTGCGACGGCGGCCGGCGACTGGACGCGCCTGGTCCCGGAGAAAGGCAGCGCCGAGGTTCAGAGCCTCGCGCGAGCCGTCAACGCAATGGCCACGAGCCTCAACCGGCATCACGCCGAGGTCGAGGCGCAGAGGCTGCGCGTGTTCCGCGCGACGATGACGACGGTGCACGATCTGGTCAACAACTTCCTCGCCAACATGCAGCTCATTCGGCTCGAAGCCGAGGATCGGCTGCCGCAGGAAACCATCGATCTGTTCGACAAGCTGATCGAGGACAACGCCGCCGAACTGCGAATGCTTGGTGAGTTGCAGGTCGTCCGCGAGAAGGAGATGGCCGTCGGGCTGGGGATCGACTATCGCACCGCAGCCCCAGGCGGGGCGGACCCGCGCGTCTCCGCGGGCGGTCCCGCCGCCTGAGCTGCGCCGCCGCCTACTGGGCCTTGCGGCAGTCGGTGTGCTGGCAGTAGCACCGCAGCTCGGTCTCCGGCGCAGATTTGCAATAGTCGCTGCAGTATTTCTGATCCGACGGAACTTCACAGACGCAACTGGGATGCGCACACTTGCGCGTCGTGCTCTGGTTAGGCATCGGTCGTCTCCCGTTGCAGCGGAGTATGACCCGCGCGTGCAGCACGACCTAGTCAGCCGTGGCGCCTACAAGCTTCAGCCACAAACTGCGCATGAGTTCCACGGCGTCACCGATCACGCGGGTGGGTTGCCGCGTGTCATGACCAGGAGAATGCGATGAGTCACGCAGACGGACCCCGTACCGGCCGCCCGCCGACCTATGCGCCGCGCGGCATGGTGGCGACGCCCCACGTGCTCGCAAGTGCTGCCGGCCTCGAGGCGCTGCAGCGGGGCGGCAGCGCGGTGGACGCGGCGATTGCGGCCAACGCCGTGCTCTGTGTGGTCTACCCGCACATGTCGGGGCTGGGCGGCGACGGATTCTGGCTCGTCGCGGGTCCGGGCATGGACGGCGTGCAGGCGCTCGATGCGAGCGGACCGGCGGCGCGGAATGCCAACCGGGAGTTCTACCGTGACCGCGGGCACCACAGCGAGATTCCCGCGCGTGGTGCGGTTGCCGCGCTGACGGTGCCAGGGGTCGTGGATGGCTGGCGCGAGGCGCACGCGCGCTTCGGCCGTCTTCCCTGGGCCGACCTGTTCGGCGCGGCCATCGAGTATGCGCGCGACGGCATGCCGGTGAGTCGATCGCTCACGGACTGGCTTGTGCAGGACGTGCCCGTGCTGCGGCAGTTCCCGGACACCGCACGCATCTTCCTCGCGACCGGCGAACCGCAGCGTGAGGGAACGCGACTGGTCCAGGCCGATCTCGCCCGGACCTTGGAGGAGCTTGCCTCGCGCGGCGCCCGCGCCTTCTACGAAGGGACGATCCCCCAGCGCATCTGCGCTGCGCTCGGGCCCGAAGGCTCGCCGCTCACCCCCGAGGACTTCGTCGAGTACCGGGCGGAATGGGTCCAGCCGATCGCGTCCACATACAGAGGGTTCGAGATCGTCCAGTTGCCGCCGAGTACGCAGGGAATGTCGGCACTGCAGATCCTGAACCTGCTCGAAGGATTCGACGTTGCGTCGTGGGGCGAGGGCACGGCCGACTACTACCACCACCTGGTCGAGGCCGTGAAGGTCGCCTTCGCCGACCGTGACGAATGGCTCACCGACCCGCGCCATGTGGCCATTCCGCTTCAGCAGTTGCTCTCGAAGGAGTACGCGGCCGAGCGACGGACGCTGATCGATCCGCGTCGTGCGCTCGTCGCGGAGCGCGTCGAGCCCGGCATCCGCTTCGGCGCTGACGTGCACCGGCGTTCGCCCGGCGGCGACACCTGCTACTTCTGCACGGCCGACGCCTCGGGGCTCGTCGTCTCGACGATCCAGTCCATCTACCACGACTTCGGCGCGGCGGTGTTGGGTGGCGACACCGGGATCATCATGCAGAACCGCGGCTCGTTCTTCTCGCTCGACGAGCGGCATCCCAACCGCCTCGAACCCGGCAAGCGCACGTTCCACACGATCATCCCCGCCATGATGTTGAAGGACGGGCGTCCCGTGCTCGCCTACGGCACGATGGGGGGTGAGGGGCAGCCGCAGACCCAGGCTGCGCTGATCACGCGGCTCGTGGATTTCGGATTCGACGTCCAGCAGGCGATCGAGGCGCCCCGCTGGCTCATGGGGCGCATGTGGGGCACGGAGTCGCGCAACCTGTCGCTCGAGTCCCGCATCTCCGACGGGATCGCGCGCGCGCTCACGCTGCGCGGCCAGCCCGTGCAGATGGTCGGCGCCTGGAGCGCCATGATGGGTCACGCACAGGCCATCAGGATCGACCGCGATACCGGGTTCCTGGAAGGTGGAGCCGACCCCCGCGGCGACGGCGCCGCCCTCGGCTACTAGCCGCGCCCGGCACACAACCATTACGTAGGCGTCGGGCTGAGTACGTAGGGCGTCGGGCCCTGCCCGATGCGCCCGCTGGCCCGGAGGGCGGGCCGTGCCAGGTACGTAGGCGTCGGGCCTTGCCCGACGCGCAGCCGGGGGGGGGGGGGGTTGGTTCCACCCCCGCG
>JAEZCY010000105.1 GCA_023429845.1 Acidobacteriota bacterium | reverse complement strand
GCACCGCCGCGATTCGGCGGCCCGCGTGGTGGCGCGTCGCACGGCCGGCCCAACGCGCCTGCTCGCCGGCCGAGCCGCCGCGGTCACGCACATAGCGAGCGTCGGCGCGTGCGCGGCCGAGCGAGTCCCTGACGACCGCCAGCGGCTTGATCTGCTCGAGGTGTCCGACCGTCTCGGCGAGGCCACGGTACTCGTCGAAGTAGCGGCGGAAGAACTCGCCAGCCGGGTAGTCGTGAGCGTGCAGGACGGCAGCCGCCGGGTCGTAACGCTTATGCCAGCGCGGGTGGCGGGCGAGGGCCCTCCCGAACGCCTGGTCCTCGCTGTAGGCCAGGTCGGCGAAGCGGATCTCCTCCCAGCAGGCGCGACGGTAGGCGGCGTTCACATTCGACAGGAACGTCTCGTCGGACGGGCCGAACACGTGCGGAACCTGCGGGCCGCCGGGCCCCGCGAAGGTTGCGAAGTACTCCTCGAGCTCGCGGGCGATCATCGGCGTCGTGTCGGGGCGCGGCAGGTGCGGGCCAAACATCGCACCGAGGTCTTCGTCGGCGGCAAACGCCGCGCGGATCGCGTCGAGCCAACCGGGCACGGGGGTGGCGTCCTGCGTGAGGAACGCGAGGACGTCGCCAGCCGCCCGCTCCGCCGCGAGGTTGCGGGTGGGCCCGTGCTTGAACGTGGCCGGGTCGATCTCGACGACCATGGCCCCATGCTCGCGCGCGATTGCGACGGAGCCGTCGGTCGAGCCGGAGTCGATCACCAGCAGTTCGTCAGGCTCCTGCTCGCGGACGGCAGCGAGCACCTCGGCCAGCAGCGACCCGCCGTTCTTGACGGGCAGGACGACGGAGACACGCAGCTGCGGCTCCGCCCCAGGCTCGGCGCCTGCGGTCATGGCAGGACGCGGCGCTTGGCCTTCAGCGCGGCGCGGTACACCGACCGCACCGCACGCACGCCCTTGCGTAGAAGCTCCATCTGCGGCCGCGCGAACAGGCCGTTGAAGTCGACGCCCCAGCGCTCGAACCAGTACAGCGTCTCCTGGGCCCGCGCCACAGTGGCGGCCGTCGACGCACGCAGCTCCGCGACCTCCGTCTCGAGGGCGTCGACGCGGGCGCGCAGCGCAGCGTTCTCGGCCTCAAGGCCCGTGCTCGTGGCGGGTTCGCCTGGCATCACAACTCATCCGCGATGCGCGGAGCCTCGCGGTTAAAGACCCAATACCCCAGGCACACGACCCCGACCACGATCGAGATCGGGATCAGGAGCATCAGCGGCCCTCCAGCGGCGTCGGCTGCCGACGGCGCGCTCGGGTCGAACATCGCGTGGCGCATCTGGATCAGGACCGTCGCGATCGGGTTGAGCGCCATCGCCTCCTTCACGCCGTCGGGGATGTCGAGCGTCTCCAGGATGTAGATCACCGGGGTGGCGTAGAAGAGCATCTGGATGACGACGTCCCAGATCGGCTTCACATCGCGGTAGCGCACGTAGAGCGCCGAGATCAACATCGCAAAGCCGGCCGCGAACACCGCCAGCGCCCCGACGAGGAAGGGCACCTCAAGCCAGCGCCACGTGATGTGCGCGCCCGAGATCAGTGCAAACACGATGATCACGATCAGGTTCAGCGCCATGTTGAACGTGGCGGTGAGCGTGACGGCGAGCGGGATCGCCAGCCGCGGCACCTGGATCTTGCGCACGAGGTTCTCGCGGTCGACGACGGCTGTGACCGCCGACGAACCCTCGCCGAAGAACGTGAACAGCATGATGTTCATCAGGAGGATCGCCGCATAGAACGGCACCTGCCCGCCGATCTTCACGACGTGGTGGAACACCACGTAGAGGGTCGCGAAGAGCAGGAGCGGCCGCAGCAGCTGCCAGAAGTACCCGAGCGTGGAGCCGTAGAACCGCAGCCTGAATTCGGTCACGGCGATCGTGTAGGTCAGAAACGCGAAACGGCGGAGGCTGCCGCCCAGGGCCGACGGGCCTTCGATCTCACGCAGCTCGAGGTCACGCTCGGCCGAGGCGATCGCGGGGCTGGGGGTTGCGGTGGGAGAAGCCACGAAACCGCGACGTTAGCGACCGGACGCGCCGATCGGCGCCACGAGGCAGGTCATCCCTCGAAGCGGAACGGGAGCTCGTCGCTGATGTCGGCCAGGTTCTTCGCCTCGGCGTCGCGCTCGGAGACGAGCAGCTCGAGCCCCTCGGGCCACTCGATCCCGATCTCCGGGTCGTCGTAGGCGATGCCGCGTTCGACGGCCGGGTCGTACACCGTCGTGCACTTGTACGTCACGTCGGCCACATCGCTGAGGACCACGAAGCCGTGGGCGAGCCCGACGGGCACGTAGATCTGGTGCGCGTTCTCGTCGGAGAGCTCGACGCCCTCCCACTTGCCGTAGGTCGGCGAGCCGGCGCGCAGGTCGACGACGACGTCGAGGATCTTGCCGCGGGCGCAGCGCACGAGCTTCCCCTGCCCCTCACCGATCGCGAAGTGCATGCCGCGCAGCACGCCCTTCCCCGACCGCGAGTGGTTGTCTTGCGCCCAGAACGACGGGATGCCGTGCTCGGACCAGACCGGTTCGCGGTAGGTCTCGACGAAGAAGCCGCGGTCGTCGCCGAACACGCGGGGCTTGATCAGCAGGGCGCCGGGGATCGACAGCTCGGTCACGTCCATGGCAGCACAGGCTACGGAACGGCCGGCCGAGGGACCGGGAAACGGGTCACGCCGCACGTGACCGGTCGCCGGTCACACATCGCTACGCGCTTCGCACCCGTACCCTCGAAGCTATGCGGTTGCCGCGCTTCTCCCCCGAGCGAACCCACCAGTTCGCCGTCGCGTCGCTCCTCACGCTCGTGCTCATCGTGTTCACTGGCGCGGCCGTCCGCCTGACTGGATCCGGCCTCGCGTGCCCCAGCTGGCCGCAGTGCAACGACCAGGTCATTACGGCGAGCGCGCCTGAGTGGATCGAGTTCGGCAACCGGCTGGTGTCGGCCTTGGTCGGGCTCATCGCGGTCCTCGTATTCGTCGCGATGTGGCGGCGCGACCCGCGCGACCGCACGCTCATCTGGCTGTCGGCGATTCCCGCCCTTGGCGTGGCCGGGCAAGGCGCGCTGGGCGCGCTGACCGTCTACTACCACCTGCGGCCAGGCTTCGTGATCGCGCATTTCCTCCTGTCGTTCGCGATCCTCGTCGGCGCGTCGCTCCTGGTCTGGCGCTCGAAGCACCCCGCGGGGTGGCGCCCCCGCAGCACCGACCGCGTCGTCGTGTGGGGAGTGCGTGCACTGCTGCCGCTCGTGACCCTGCTGGTCGTCCTCGGTACGTTCGCGACGGGCGCCGGCCCCCACCCTGGATCACGTGCGACGGGCGAGGTCACGCAGCGGATCGACTGGTTCGGCGGCGACACGCTGCGGCTGCTCATCCTGCGCCACGGCCACCTCGGCACCGCCTTGCTGATCTTCACGGCGGGGCTGCTGTTCGTGGCGTGGCGCCGCAGCGCCCCGCAGGCGCTCCTGCGGCGCCTAACGCTGCTCATTGGCGTCTACGCCGTGCAGGGCTGCGTCGGGCTCTACCAGTACTACAACGGCCTCCCTGCCGAGGCCGTGTGGATCCACATCGTGCTCGCGACGATCGTCTGGGTCCTCGTGCTCTTCACCATCTTCGAGGCCGGGCGCCGCGCGCCCCCCCGCGGGGCGGGGCCCGCGCCGCGCGACGCGGAG
>JAEZCY010000349.1 GCA_023429845.1 Acidobacteriota bacterium | reverse complement strand
TATTTCTCCGGGCGGACGAACCGTCCGCCGGTGGAAAGTCGGGCGGCGCTCGATCGCGCGTTCAAGCGCTGCGATCGCCTGACGTTCGACGGTCCGGTGTCGCGCTTCCAGTTCACGACGCTGCAGGCACGCTATTCCTCGTTTTCCGACCTGTGGGATCGCGGTGTTCGCGCCAGGGAAGAGGGGCGGGGAGGACCATTCGGCCGCCCGCCATCGCCGGCTGCCGCGCCGCCGGAGAGCAACGACGATCTACTGCACGCCGCGGTGTTCGCCGACCCGATGCAGGAGATGGACAAGCTGCGTGACCTGTACGACGCCGTGATGCAGGCACGTCGCGACGGTGGTCTCGCGGCGGTACCGTTCCACCGGTTCGCCGGCCTGGTCCGCGAGCAGGTCAAGACGCTGCAGGACTAGCATCCTGGCGATCAGGTGCGGTTTCTCGTCACCCGGCACGACGGCAAGGTGAACCTGACGGCGCGCGCGGTGAAGGCGTCAGCGGAAGGCGACGCCGATGGGTAAGGAAAGCACCGCGCGTGGGAGGGCCGCGCGGTCCGTGTCCGTGGGCGGGATAGTCACCGCCCACGAGTTCAGTACGAGGCTAGTTTGCTTTGGTGACGTTACCGGCTTGCGGCCCCTTCGGACCGTCGACGATTTCGAATTCGACCGGCTGCCCCTCCTCCAGCGTCCGGAAACCGGCGCCCTGGATGGCGGAGAAGTGCACGAACACGTCACTGCCCGATTCGCGCTCGATGAACCCGTAGCCCTTGGCGTTGTTGAACCACTTGACCTTGCCGGTGATGCGTTCCATGGTGCTGACCTGCCTTGCTTCGCCGCCGGTACGTCGACCGGCAGAAGGTACGCCGTCGGCCGCCAGGGCCAGGGCGCACGGTTACACCGGAAACCTGCTACTTCCGCTCTTCTCTGGTTTTTCCGGCGCCCGGAAGAATAGCGATGCCTGCTCAGCAGTGTCAAGCTGCGTAAACTTCTGCTTTCCCACCTTATGCCATCACATGCACTGATCAGCGTGTCCGACAAGACCGGCCTGGCGCCCTTCGCGCGCGGTCTGGCGGACCTCGGTTACCAATTGCTTTCGACCGGCGGGACGGCCCGGACGCTGCAGGCCGAGGGCCTCGACGTGACCCAGGTGTCCGATCTCACCGGCTTTCCCGAGATGCTCGATGGACGCGTCAAGACGCTCCATCCCCGCATCCACGGCGGCATCCTCGCGCGCCGCGACAAGCCGGATCACCTGACGTCGCTCGCCGCCCACGGCATTCCGTTGATCGACGTGGTTGTCGTGAACTTGTACCAGTTTGCGAAAGCTGCCGCCGACGCGGCGGTGGACGTCGCCGGCCTCGTCGAGCAGATCGACATCGGCGGTCCCGGCATGGTGCGCGCTGCCGCCAAGAATTTCCGCGACGTGCTGGTGATCGTCGACCCGGCCGACTATCCGCGCGTGCTGTCGGCCCTGTCGGACGGCGGCCCGGTGCCTCAGACGCTGCGATTCGAACTGGCGCGCAAGGCCTTCGCGCACACGGGCGCCTACGACCAGATGATCGCCAGTGAACTGCTGCACGTGACGATGGACGAGGCGGGTGGGCAGCGTACGCCGGCCGGTGAGCGCGAGCCGTTCCCGGAGCAGGTGACGCGTACGCTCACACGCATCCGAACCTTGCGGTACGGCGAGAACCCGCACCAGCCCGCCGCGTGGTATGCCGACGGGCCGACCGGCTTCGGCAACGTCACCATCCATCAGGGCAAGGAACTGAGCTTCACGAACCTGCTCGATCTCGACGCCGCCGCCCGCATCGTGCTCGAGTTCAGCGAACCTGCGGCTAGCGTGATCAAGCACACCAATCCCTGCGGGGTCGCCACCGGGGCCGACGCGGCGGACGCCTACGTGCGCGCCCGCGAGGCCGATCCCCTATCGGCCTTCGGCGGCATCGTCGGCCTGAACCGGACGCTCGACGTCGCGACGGCCGAGGCCATCGTCTCCACCTTCATCGAGGCCGTCGTCGCGCCCGACGTGGACGAGGCCGCGAAAGCCGTGCTGGCCCGCAAGGCGAACCTCCGGGTGGTGACCGCGGACTTCAGCGCGCTGGCGCAGGCCGATGCCCTCGAGTGGCGTTCGATTCTCGGAGCCACTCTGGTGCAGCAGCGGGATCGGGTGACCGAGGCGCGCGACCCGTGGGACGCGGGCGGTGGCCTGAAGGTCGTGACGAAGCGGCAGCCGTCGGCGGAGGAATGGCAGGCGCTGCGTTTCGCGTGGCGCGTGTGCGCGCACGTGAAGTCCAACACCATCCTGTTCGCCTCGGCCGACCGCACGCTCGGTGTCGGGGCGGGGCAGATGAGCCGGGTCGATTCGGTGAAGGTCGCGATGATGAAGGCGGGCGACGGAAACCTGCAGGGCTCCGTCGTTGCGTCGGACGCGTTCTTCCCGTTCCGCGACGGGCTGGACGCGGTGGCTGCTGCCGGGGCGACGGCCGTCGTGCAGCCTGGCGGATCGCTGCGTGATCAGGAGGTGATCGACGCCGCCGACGAACACGGGATTGCGATGGTATTCACCGGGCGGAGGCACTTCCGGCACTGAAGTGGGAAAGCGGGCAAATGGAAATGTGAAATCGGAAATGGCCAATGTTCGCGGAGGGTTTCGCGGCATTGGTCCATTTCAAATTTCACACTTCCACTTGCCCCGCCGCTCGTTCTGCGCTGTTCCCCTGGCGGGAGCTGGGAATCACAGATGCCGAGGGACCGACTCCGGTCGCTCGGCTGCGAACGGCAGCGTGAGCACCACGAGCAGGAGCATCAGGAACTCGGAGTCGCCGAAGTTGTACTCGAACAGGCCTGCGCCGAGCATGGCGCATAGCGAGGCGAGCGCGCCCGCCGCGAGCGCGCGCGTGACGCCGGTCCGTTGCTGGGTGCGCCGGTACAGGTCGCGCCCGACGGCCAGCACGAACCACACCCAGACGAGCAGGGCCGGCACGCCGCGTTCGGCGGCGATCTGCATCGGCACGTTGTGCAGGTGGACGTTGAGCGGCTGCACCGACTCCGGCACCCGGTACTTTGCGTAGACGGCCTTCACCTGGTCCGGACCGACGCCCGTCAGGGGGTGGTCCTCCACCATGGCGACGCCAGACTTGAGCATGGCCACGCGGTCGCGGTTGGTCGGGTCCTTGAGGTCGAAGATCGAATACACGCGATCGGTGATGCTCGTCGGCGCGAGGACGACGGCAAGAGCCAACGCGAGGGGCACCGCAGCAACCAGGCGACGATCGCGCAGCGCGAGCAGGACGGCCATGCCGATGCAGACGCCGACCCAGGCACTGCGCGTGAACGTCAGTCCGAGGGCGACGAGCACCGCAGGGAGCACCAGCAGCGGCCACACGCGATCGCGGTAGCCGAACAGCAGCCGCGCCGCGGCCACGCACGCCACGATCATGAGCGCACCCGAGTACGTCATGTAGTGGGTCAGCGCGCCTTCCGGTCGCCTGCCGAGATTGTCGAAGTGGAGGAACCCGTACTGGAAGAGGCCGACGAGCGCGCTCGCCGCACCCACGGTGATGATCACGGACGCGAAGAGATGGGCCCGGTGCCCGCGTGCCAGCCTGTAGACCAGCGGCACGATGAGGAACAACACGAGCTGCTTGGAATCGACGAGGCTGAGGGCCGGGTCGATCGAGGCGGTCGTGGACAGCAGGGTGACCGCGGCATAGACCGCGAGCGGCCAGAAAAAGGCCGGGACCTCGAGCTGCTCCTCGCGCAGCACCAGGAGCGCGCCCCAGCAGAGCAGCGTGAGCGCCAGCAGGACGCCCGAGGCCGCAACCGACAGCTGCAGTGCGGCCACGAAACACAAGAGGACCGACAACGAGAGCGTCTCGAGGCGGTCCATCCGGGCGGTTCGCAGGGCCGGCGCGGTCACGTCGTGCTCGACATCCTATTCAGTCGGCCCGGTCCGTCGGCGCCGGCGGCTCGAGAGCTCGCTGGGCTGCCGCGACGACCGCGTCGACGGTGATGCGCGTCAGGCACCGGAAATCTCCGGGAGCGCAGACGCGCTGTTCGCACGGCCGGCAGGGCAGGGCCCCGACATCCACGGCCGCGCTGTAGAGCCGCGGGTCCCGCCACGGCGCGGATCGCACCGGCAGCGTCGGACCGTACAGGCCCACGATGGGCGTCGCGGTGGTGGAGGCCACGTGCAGGGGGCCGCTGTCGCCGCCGATGTAGAGCCGTGCCCGGCCGACCAGGGCATGCAACTCGTCCAACGACATATCCCCGCAGGTCCGAACTCCTTCGGGGAGCTCGGGCCGGCGCTCGCGCACCGCCTGGACCACTTCGGCGGCGGCCGCCGCTTCGGATGGTCCGGACGTGAGGATGATACGACGATTGGGCCTGCCTTCCGTCAACTGGAGGACCAGCTCGGCAAACGACGGGAGCGGCCAGCGCCGGAACGCATTGCCGGCGCTGACGTGGACGACGATCAGCTCGTGCCGCGAGTCGAGTCCTTCCCGACGCATCCAGTCCTCGACCGTCTTATCGGCTTCCGGCGCGTGGACCATAGCCACGGGATCACGCTCGCGGGTGGGCGGCCCCACGTCGGGCAGCAGCGGCGCGAGGATGTCCCACTGGTTCTCGACCGAGTGTCGCGGCCGGATTTCGCGGGGGCGCGTGACGAGATCGGTGTAGACCCAGCGCCGGGCCTGCACCTCGAAGCCGATGCGCCGCGGCGCGCGGCTCAGCCACGTGAGCCAGGATGCCCGTGGCCCGCTGTGCAGGTCGAGCACGACGTCGAACCGCTCCCGGCGCAGCTGGGCGCCGAGCCGGATGTCGTCGCGCACCCGTCGCCAGCCGCTGGCGCGTGGCGCGACGATGACTTCATCGAGGTCGGGGTGACGGGCGACAACGGGAGCGGCCGCCGGCTCGATGAGGTACGCAAGGTGTGCGGTGGGCAGGGACCGGCGCAGCGCCCGGATCATCGGCGTCGTGAACACCACGTCGCCGATGAGGCGCAGTCGCACCAGCAGCACGCGCACGGCGGCGACTATAGACCACAATCGATCACGCACACGATAATCCCCCATGCTCTTCTCCCTCCTGCTCGCCTTCGCGCTGGCGGGCCAGCAAGCCCCGGCGCCGGCGACCGAGACGCCGGCAGCCGACCGTGCCGCCGCCTACCAGGCGTTCCTCGAGGCGCACCGCCTCGAGTCCGCTGGCGACACGGCCGGTGCCATCGCCGCGTTCGAGCGTGCCGCCCGGCTCGACGAGTCGCCGGCGATCCTCACCGAGCTCGCCCAGCTCTATGCGCGTCAGGAGCGCGTGGACGATGCGCGGCGGATGGCCGAACGGGCGTTGTCCATCAGTCCGGGGTGGGCCGACGCGCACTGGATGCTCGGCATGCTGAGCGTGCCCGCGAGAGCGATGCAGGGCGAGGCGCCCCGCGAACAGGACCGCGAGGCCGTGGAGCGTGCGATTGGCCACCTGGAGAAGGCCATCCCCGGCCGCGCCTACGACCTCAACGTGCCGGTGGTGCTGGGCCGCCTGTATCTGCAGGTCGATCGCGACGATGACGCGGTTCGGATGTTCCGGAGCGTCTACGACCGCGAGAACGGCGCCCTCGAAGCCGGCGTGCTCCTGGCGCAGGCACTCGATCGCCTCAACCAGCGCACCGAGGCGCTGCAGGTGCTCGACCAGGTCCTCGCCGGCGAGCCACGCTTCTTTCGCGCCCGGCTGCTGCAGGCGGAGCTGTTCGAGAAGTCCCGGCGCTTCGCCGATGCGGCCGAAGCCTACGACCTCGCCGCCCGCGAGAACCCGAACGCCACCGAGCTGCGTATGCGGCAGGCGTCGGCCCTGCTCGGCGCGGGTCGCCCGGAGGATGCGCGGCGTGTGCTGGAACAGGTGATCGAGGCGCGACCGACCGACCTGCAGGCGCGCTACCTCCTCGCGCAGACGCAGCGCGAGATGGGCGATGCCGACGGAGCGGAAGTGACCGCGCGGGCGCTGATGAAGATCGCCCCCGACGATGTGCGCGGGCCCGTCGTGCTGTCGCAAGTGCATGCCGACCGCGGCGACCACGCGAAGGTCATCGAGGTGCTGACGCCGCTTGTCGACAAGCAGTCGATTGCCAATGCCCAGTCGGCCATCGGGGTCACGTTGCGCCTGGCCAATGCGCACATGGCGCTCGGGCAGCAGGACACTGCAATCGCCGTGCTGGAGAAGGCGCGTGCGGCGCGTCCGGGCGCGTCGATGGATGCCTACCTGCTGCAGACGCTGGTGATGGCGCGCCGATGGGATCGCGCCGTGACGCTGGGCCAGCAGGTCCGCGCGTCGCGACCGGGCGACGCCCAGATCGGACGGCTGCTCGCCCAGGCCCTCATTGGCGCCGGCCGCGCCGACCAGGCCGTCACGATCCTCGAGGAGGAACGCCGGCAGCGGCCGGACGACGTGACGACGGTGCTCGCGCTCGCGACGACGCTCGCCGACGCCAGGCAGGCCGACAAGGCCATGGCGGTGATGGCCGAGGCGGAGGCCGCATTCGGCGAACAGGTCATCTACTGGTTCCAGAAGGGCGCGATTCTCGAACGCCTGGAGCGGCGCGACGAGGCCAAGGTTGCCTTCCGGAAGGCCCTCGCCGTCGATCCGGCGCACGCACCCACCCTGAACTACCTCGGGTACATGCTCGTCGAGGACGGCGCGCAACTCGACGAGGCGATCACGCTGATCAAGCAGGCCGTGGTAGCCGATCCGGACAATGGGTCCTACATCGACAGCCTGGGCTGGGCGTTCTACAAACAGGGCAAGCTCGACGAGGCGCGACAGCACCTGCAGCGCGCGGCCGGGTTGTCGCAGACCAACTCCGTGATCCAGGACCACCTCGGCGACGTGTTGCTGGCCCTGGACGACCGGACCGGCGCGATTGCGGCATGGGAGCGCGCGCTGGCCGGCGACCGCGAGTCCATCGACCCGTCGTCCATCAAGTCGAAGATCGACCGTGCCCGCCGCCCGTAGCCTTCGGGTGCCCGACGCGGTCCCCGACGTAGCCGTCGGGCCTCGCCCGACGGACAGGCCCGTGCTGCGCCTCGCGGGCTGCGTTGCCGCGCTCGCGGCCATGCTGACGGCCGCCTGCGCCCCGAAGGTCCGCCTGACGCTTCCCGCCGGTACGGGGACGCCGGTGGCCGACCTGGCGGCGGCGTCGCAGGCAGCGAAGGCCTCGTGCCGCGCCCCGGCGGCGCTGACGGCGGACCTGCGGCTCTCCGGGCGCATCGACGGCGAGCGCGTGCGCGGCACCCTCCAGGTCGGCGTGGACGGCGACGGGATGCGCCTCGAAGGGCTGGCGCCGTTTGGCGCGCCTGTCTTCGTGCTGGCCGGCACATCGCGCGGCGCGGTGCTGCTGCTGCCCCGCGAGTCCGCGGTGGCGAGGGGGCCCTCAGCCGCGGACCTTCTGGATGCGGTTGTCGGCGTGCCGCTGGCGTCGGCCGACCTGCTGGCGATCGTGTCCGGATGTGGCCTGGCCGCCTGGGAGGCGCAGGGAGGCGCCACCTTTGGCGACGCGTGGACGCGGCTCGACGGCGCAGCCGGACGTCGCGTCTGGCTGCGGGCGGAACCAGGCGGCGCGCCGGTGATCCTCGCGGCCGAGGACGGGCGCTGGCGCATCGAGTACACGCGCGCGGGAACGGGATGGCCCACGGCCATTCGTCTGCAGCGAAGGCGCGATGGCGCCGGGCAGACCGACGTGGTCTTTGCCGTGGACGCGCCGGAGGCGCTCGACGCGCTGCCCGCGGGAGCGCTGGACGTGGACGTCCCGGCTGGCGTGCGGACCGTGCCGCTCGAGGAACTGAAGAAGAACCGTGAACTCGCCGAACGCTGAGGCCGCGTGGACGACGCGTGCGCCGGCCAAGATCAATCTGGACCTGCGTCTTCGTGGGCGCCGTGTCGATGGCTACCACCTGCTGACCACGGTGCTGCAGTCCATCACGCTCGCCGACACCCTCACATTCCGCCGCGCGCCTGGGCCGTTTCGCCTCACGTGCGACACGCCCGGTGTTCCCGCCGACGCGCGGAACCTCGCGTGGAGAGGTGCGGCCGCGATGGCTGACGCGATCGGCATGCCGCTCGACGGCTGGTCGCTGCACATCGAGAAGCACGTCCCGTTCGAAGCCGGGCTCGGAGGAGGCAGTGCCGACGCGGTCGCCGCAGCCAGGCTCGTGGCGCACGCGGCAGGCGGCGAGGTGCAGGGTGCAGAGCTGGCCGACATCGTGCGTCCGTTGGGTGCCGACGTGGCATTCTTCGCGTGGGGCGGCACGATGCGCGGGGAGGGCGTGGGAGACGATCTGACGACGCTGCCGGATGGCGAGCCCGGCGAGGTCCTCCTCGTGCGGCCGGCGTTCGGCGTCTCGACGCGCGATGCGTACCGCTGGCACGACGCGGACCAGTCCGCCGGCGGCCCGGCGTTGGTTACGCACCTGCCGTCGGGAGGCGTCCCGGATTCCCCGGCCGGATGGGCGGACATGCGCAACGACCTCGAGGCGCCGGTCGTCGCCCGTCACCCCGAGATTGGCGCCATCGTCCAGCGACTGCGGGAGGCGGGGGCGCGGCTTGCCGCGATGTCGGGGAGCGGGTCGGCATGCTTCGGCGTGTTTCCACCAGGCGTCGTACCCGCAGAGCTCGAGACGGGCTGGAAGCCGGGCACACGTGTGTGGCGCACCCGGGTCATGTCGCGCGCCGAGTACCGCGACGCGACCGTCTGCATCCTGGCAACGACGCCTGGCGTGTAGGTACGGCGGCAGGGACGTCGCCACCTGCTGTCGTCAGTCGCCAGGGCGTGACTGGAGGACCAGTCGCGCGGCAGCGCTTGTCGAGCTCGCCTCGCATCGTGTAGGCTATCGGTTTGCGCACCCTGGCAAGCGTGTCTGCCGGGGGCACTCCCATGCGTCGCGCCGCGTCGGGTCTGGCGGCGATCTTCGTGAGCAGGGCAGCGCACAACGCCGGGAGGCTCCATGGTCCGGCGCCTCCTTGGCCGACAATGGGGCGTCGCCAAGCGGTAAGGCACGGGACTTTGAATCCCGCATTCGAAGGTTCGAATCCTTCCGCCCCAGCCAACCTGTCCGCGCAGGGGGGTGGTGCGGCTGGTCCCGCGGAACGGCAAGGGCAGTTACGGACGGAAATGGCGCGATCGAACTTGAAGGTGTTCTCGGGGAGTGCGCACCCGCAATTGACGCAGGAGATCGCTGATTTCCTCTGCGTGTCGCCCGGTCAGGCGCGCCTGCAGCGCTTTGCCGACACCGAGGTCTCCTTCCAGATCGACGAGAACATCCGCGGCACGGACGTCTTCATCGTCCAGCCGACGTCGCGGCCGGTGGACGCCAACATCATGGAACTGTGCGTGATGATCGACGCGTTCCGGCGGTCGTCGGCGTCGCGCATCACCGCGGTGATTCCGTACTACGGCTACGCGCGGCAGGACCGCAAGGACAAGCCCCGCGTGCCGATCTCGGCCAAGCTGGTGGCCAACCTGCTGAGCGCGGCGGGCGCCAACCGCATCCTGACGATGGACCTGCACAAGGCCCAGATTCAGGGGTTCTTCGACATCCCGGTGGACCACCTGTTCGCCGCGCCGGTCATCATCGACTACCTGGCGCGACAGAACCTGCCGAACGTGACGGTGGTCTCCCCGGATGCCGGGGGGGCCGAACGGGCCAGAGCGTACGCCAAGCGCATCGGCGCCGACCTGGCCATCATCGACAAGCGGCGGAGCTCGGACACCGGCGCCGCCGAGGTGATGAACGTGATCGGCGACGTGCGCGGTCGCACCTGCGTGCTGCAGGACGACATCGTGGACACGGCGGGTACCATCGTGAAGGCTGCTCAGGCGCTGAAGGACAGCGGGGCCGAACACATCATCGCCTGCGCCGTGCACGGCGTGCTCTCCGGGCCGGCCATCGAGCGCATCGAACGATCGCCCATCGAGGACCTGATCGTGACCAACACGATTCCCCAGGTCGATTCGTGCGCATCGTCGACGAAGATCAAGTGCCTGTCGGTGGCCCGGTTGCTCGGGCAGGCCATTCGCAGCATCCACGAAGAGACGTCGGTCTCTTCGCTGTTCGTGTAATCGGAAATTTCGAGTTTCAAATTTTCAGTTGCGCCGAAGTCCCCAATGGTAGGTCTGCCGTCGCCCGTCGGGCTTCGGCGAGATCGAGAGTAGGAGCAAATAGCATGGATACGACCCTCGAAGCCGTCGTGCGCGAGTCGCGCGGCAAGAACGAAGCGCGCAGGCTGCGCGTGGCCGGCAGCATTCCCGCGGTGGTCTACGGTGGCGGGCAGGATCCGCTGGCCGTTGCCGTGAGCCCGAAGGAGTTGTCGCGACTCCTGCATTCGGAAGCGGGCCTCAACACGCTCATCGACCTCAAGGTGGACGGCTCGACCACCAAGGTCATCCTCAAGGACTTCCTGCTGCAGCCGGTGACGCAGCAGTTGATGCACGCCGACTTCTACCGCGTGGCCCTCGACAAGAAGGTGCTCGTCAAGGTCGCGGTGCGTCTGCACGGCGAGCCGAAGGGCGTGAAGATCCAGGGCGGCGTGCTCGACTTCGTCCACCGCGAGATCGAGGTCCAGAGCCTGCCGACGGAGATTCCGGACGGCATCGACATCGACGTGGCCGACCTGATGATCGGCGACGGCGTGTACGTCCGCGACGTGGCCGAAGGCAAGACGTGGACGCCGGTCAGCCCGGCCGACATGCTGCTCGCGCACGTGGTGGCTGCTCGCACCACCGCCGAGGAGACGGCGCCCGCGACGGCCGAGCCCGAGGTCGCCAAGAAGGGCAAGCCGGACGCGAAGTGATGCTCGTGTAATTGGAAATTTTCAAATTTCCAATCTGCATTCATGAAGCTGATCGTCGGCCTCGGCAACCCCGGTCCGAAATACCGGGAGACCCTGCACAACGTCGGCTTCATGACCCTCGACGTCCTCGCGGCGCGCCACGGCGTGCCGTTCGAGAGCGCACCGGCCGATGCGCTGATGGCGCGGGTCAGGGGCACGGACGGCGGGCTGCTGCTCGTCAAGCCGCTGACGTTCATGAATCGCAGTGGGAGCGCCGTCGGCGACCTGCTGCGCTTCTTCAAGATCCCCGTCGAGGACCTGATCGTGGTCGTGGACGAGGTGGCCCTGCCGGCAGGTCAACTGCGGGCGCGGCCAGTGGGGTCGGCCGGGGGCCACAACGGCCTCAAGTCGATCATCGGCGTGCTCGGGACGGAGCAGTTCGCTCGTCTCCGGATCGGGGTAGGACGCGGCGATCCGCGTCGGGACCTCGCCGATCACGTCCTGTCTGCGATACCACCGGATCTTCGGTCGATCGTGGACGAGGCGGTCGTCAAGGCCGCTGATGCCGTCGAGTGCTTCGCGCGCGACGGCATCGAGAAGACCATGCAGGTCTTCAACGCACCACCCCAGGGGTGATGCGTCCTCCTTGCCCGCCGAAGCCCTGCTCGCGCAGCGAGCACGATTGGGCGCAGGCTGGGACGTTCAGGCCAGAAGGAGGCCGAATGGCAGGACAGAAGCAGTACGAACTCGTGTACATCGCGTCACCAGACGCGACCGAAGAGCAGCTCACCGATGTGCAGGCGCTCATCGACGGCATCATCACGAAGGCGAACGGCACGGTCGACAAGACGGACGTGTGGGGTCGCCGGCGCCTCGCCTACCAGCTGGGGCGCCACAAGGAAGGCCACTACGTCGTGGTGCTCTTCAGCAGCGAGGGCGAGCTCGTGAAGGAGCTCGATCGCCGACTGAAGGTCAACGACCTGGTCATCCGTCACCTGGTGGTCCGTGTGGACGAGGAACTCGAGAAGGCCGCGCGTGCCAAGGCACGTCGCGACGACGAGACCCGCCGTCGCCGAGTGGCGCGCGGACTCCCGCCCGAGCCCACGCCGGAAGAACTGATGGCCAAGCAGGCGGCTCTCGAGAACCAGGACGACGCGGAGGCATAACATGAGCACCGACAACCCCCTTCAGCAGGACGATCGTGGCGGCCGCGGCTCGCGTGGCCCGCGCGGTGAGCGCAGTGGTGGCGGCGGCGGACGTCGCGGCGGTTTCCGTCGCAAGCGCGTCTGCAAGTTCCGCACGGAGAAGATCGACTACATCGACTACAAGGACGTGCGGCTGCTGGCGCAGTTCGTCCCCGAGCGCGGCAAGATCCAGCCGCGTCGCCTGACCGGCACGAGCGCGAAGTACCAGCGCAAGCTGCAGGTCGCCATCAAGCGGGCGCGCTTCCTCGCGCTGCTCCCCTTCGCCACCGACTAGGAGCGAGACGATGATCGAAGTGATCCTGAAGGAACACGTCGAGCACCTCGGTGAGCGTGGCGACGTGGTCAAGGTAGCCCCGGGCTATGCGCGCAACTACCTGTTGCCGCGCCAGCTCGCGCTCGCGGTCACCGCGGGCAACAAGAAGCAGATCGAGCACGAGAAGAAGCTGGCGGCACAGCAGGCCGCCGAGGAGCGCGCCGTGGCCCAGGCGCTGGCGACGCGCTTCGCGCAGACCGAGGTCAGGCTCACGCGTCGTGCCGGCGAGAACGAGCAGCTGTTCGGGTCGGTGACGTCGGCCGACATCGCCGAGGCGCTCGCGGCGCAGGGCTTCGAGGTGGATCGCCGCAAGATCCAGCTGCCCGAGCCGATCAAGGCCGTCGGCGAGTTCACCGTGCCGGTGCGACTGCACCGCGAGGTGACCGCTCAGGTGAAGGTCCAGGTCGCTGCCGAAGGCGCCGGCGAGGCGCCGGCGCAGGCCTGACAGCCGACGGTCCACTCGCCCGGTCTACGAAAGGCCTGTCACCGATCGTGTGACAGGCCTTTCGTTTTGGCCCACTTTTCGTGAGTCTTTGGCAGGCAGGCTGTTGGCTGTAGGCTGTAGGCCGTCCTGCTCTTCCCATGAACGAACGTACGCTGCCCCACAATCTGGACGCGGAGCGATCCGTGCTCGGCGCCATCCTGCTGCGCAACGACGCCATCAACGCAGCGGTGGAGGTGCTCCAGCCCGACGACTTCTACCGCGAGGCGCACCAACTCCTGCTGGAGCACATGATCCAGCTCAGTGAGAAGAACGCGGCCATCGACCTGATCACGCTGTCGGAGTCGCTGGCCCGGGACGGGGCGCTCGACAAGGTGGGCGGCGCGGCCTACATCACGCGGCTGGTGGACGGCGTGCCGCGATCGACCAACGTCGAGTACTACGCGCAGATCGTCAAGGAGAAGTCGACGCTGCGCCGCCTCATCACCGAGGCGGGACGCATCGCGTCGGATGCCTACGACGCAGACCGCGATGCCAGCGAGATCCTCGACGAGGCCGAGCGCAGCATCTTCAGCATCGCCGATGCGCGGATCGGCACCGGCTTCGTGCCGCTGGCCCATCTGGTGGACTCGGCCCTCGACAACATCGAGAAGCTGCAGCACTTCAAGAGCCTGGTCACCGGTGTGCCGACGGGCTTCTACGATCTCGATCAGAAGACGTCGGGCATGCAGCCGAGCGACCTGGTGATCATTGCGGCGCGCCCATCGATGGGCAAGACGTCGTTCGTGATCAACATGGCGCAGAACGCCGCGCTCGAGCACGGCAAGGTCGTGGGCGTGTTCAGCCTCGAGATGTCGAAGGAGCAGCTGTTCATGCGCATGCTCACCTCGGAGGCGCGGGTGGACTCGCAGCGGCTGCGACAGGGCATGCTGCTCGAACGCGACCTGCCGGCGATCGCACAGGCGGCCGAGAAGCTGTCGATGGCGAAGATCTTCCTCGATGACTCCGCCTCGATCGGCGTGCTCGAGATGCGGGCCAAGGCGCGGCGCCTGAAGGCCGAGCACGGCCTCGACATGCTGGTCATCGACTACGTGCAGCTGATGCAGGGGCGCGGCCGTTTCGAGAACCGCCAGCAGGAACTGACCGGGATCTCGCGATCGCTGAAGGGACTCGCCAAGGAACTGAGCGTCCCGATCCTGATCCTGTCGCAGCTGTCGCGTGCGCCGGACGCGCGCGCCGATCACCGCCCGCAGCTCTCGGACCTGCGCGAGTCGGGGGCGCTCGAGCAGGACGCCGACGTCGTGATGTTCATCTACCGCGAGGACCGCTACAAGGGCCCCGAAGACGAGGACACCGGCGAGGCCGAGATCATCATCGCCAAGCAGCGCAACGGTCCGGTGGGCACCGTCAAGCTCGCGTTCATCTCCGACTACACGCGCTTCGAGAACCTCGAGCGCGGCGGCGGCGACTACTGACGTGCGCCATACCGTCGCGCGGGTCGATCTCGAGGCGCTCGGCCGGAACGTGCGCGCCATCGCCCGGCTGCTCGAGGACGGTGCGCTCGCCTCGGGGCGCGACGCACCGTCGATCATCGGCGTGGTGAAGGCCAACGGGTACGGACACGGTGCCGTGCCCGTCGCGAAAGTCCTCGAGCGCGAAGGCGTCGCCATGCTCGCTTGCGCCGATGTCGACGAAGGCATCACCCTGCGTGAGGGCGGTGTGCGGCTGCCCATCCTCGTCTTCGGCGCGCTTGGCGTGGCCGACGTCGATGGCGTGTTCACGCACCGGCTGACGCCGACGATCTCGTCGCCCTGGGCAGGACGCGCACTGGCCGCGGCAGCATCCGCCCGCGGCACCGTCCTCGGCTGCCATCTCAAGATCGACACCGGCATGAACCGGCTCGGCCTGCGCCACGACAACCTGCGGCGCACGCTCCCGCCGATTCTCGACGCGCCGTCGCTGCGCGTCGAAGCGCTGTACACGCACTTGGCCACCGCCGACGATCCCGAGTCGGAGCAGTGCGTCGTGCAGCAGCAGCACTTCGCCGTGGCGCGCGAGGCCGCAGCGGCGCTGGGGCTGAGGACGACGTTCGCGCACGCCGCCAACAGCGCGGCGTTGCTGCGCGACGAGCGCACCTGGCTCGACGCCGTGCGGCCCGGGCTGCTGCTGTACGGGGTGGTGCCGCCGCCGCTCGCCACCACGCTGCCGCTCGAGCCCGTGCTCTCGCTGCACAGCCGGATCGTCGCCGTGAAGGGCGTCCGCGACACGGAAGGTGTCGGTTACGGGCAGTCGTACCGCGCGGACCGGCCGCGCAGCGTCGCGGTGGTGCCGGCCGGCTACGCCGACGGCGTGGACTGGCGGCTCGGCAACCGCGGTGTGGTGCTCGTGCGCGGGCGACGCGTGCCGATCGTCGGGCGGGTGTCCATGGACATGATCACCGTGGACGTGACCGACCTCGACGTCTCGCCCGGCGACGAGGTCGTGCTGCTCGGCCGACAGGGCGCGGAACGGCTCGACGCCCGCGAACTCGCCGCGACGATCGGCAGCATTCCCTGGGAGGTCCTGTGCCGTCTTGGAGCGAGGATACAGAGGGAGTACACGGAAATTTGAAATTGGAAATTGGGAAATGCTGGTCCTTCCGGGAATAGCGTCGGCAGGTCGGGCCGACTGCGCGGGCGACTCGTCGGGCGAGCGGCCTGCTCGCCGCCTTGCGCCGAGGAGAGCGGTGACGTAGAACCCGCGTCGCGCGGGACACCTTGGGCGAGCGCGTGGACGTCTGGGTCGAGCATGCCGCGGACACGCGGCGGAGCCGTCCGGACTGTGAGGGCGCCACCCCCGAGACACGACCACGCCGAGGAGCGCGTGTGGCGGCACCTGGACACCTGTGGTACCAGACGTTCCTGCATGCCCGGGTGCCCCGCGCGTGAAGCAGGTGACCGTGCCGTGGGCCGAGGGGCGTGGCCGCCCACGCTGCTCGAGCGGCTGATCATCGACCTCATCCTGCAGTGCAGCACCCTCACGGGCGCGTGGCGGATCGCCCGCGCCAGCGGGACGAGGCGTATCTCTGGCTCTACGGCAGGGGCCGCCCCCGCCGGCCGCACCGACACCTTTGCCGCATTGCCGGCCCAGCACTTGAAAGTCGGTCGCGCCTGGGCGATCACCTGACGGCGTTTGCTGCGCTACGTCAGGCACCTCATCGCCAAGGAAGTCGCCGAAGGCTCAACTGCACGATCATGAGCATCGAGCGCAAGCCGGCGGCTTCCGCAACGCAGACCACTTCACACCACCGCGATCGGTTTTTCTGCGGTGGGGCTGGACCCCCTACCCGGCACTTCCCGGAAGAGGCGAGATTGCAATCGGACATTGCCAGGATCTTCGACGGGCGAGCATTCGACGCAGGTCGCGAGCTGTCGGGGCGCCGCAGTTCTTGCAGCGCGGGGCGAGTCCGGGCTGCCAGGAACTGCAATGACGCAGTGGGTAGATGGGTAATTCGGTCGGCTACCCGCGGGTGCCGCAATGGCTCGCGCCGTGCAATCGCCGCGGAGCATGCGGCGGGAAATCCAGGAGCGCACGTTTCGCCTTGCGGTTCGGGTCGCTACCCTCCGTCGAGACGGCCTGTTCAAGAAGCTCGTTGGCGACGTCGTCCTCAGGCAGCTGATTCGTGCTACGACCTCGGTCGGCGCCAATCTCGAAGAGGCGACGGCCGCGCAGTCCCGTGCGGACTTCGTGTCGAAGGTGGCGATAGCCACCAAGGAGGCGAGAGAGATGCAGTACTGGCTGCGGTTGGCTCACGACTCGGGAGTCCTGAGCCCGCAAGAATGGGACAGCCTCCACGAAGAGACGCGCGAGGTCGCACAGGTGGTGTCGGCCATAGCCCGTTCAGCGAGGAGCACGACCGTTCGGCCCCGTTCAGCGGACTGAGGTGTTGCGTCGGCGCCCCCCGCCGGCCCCTGGATGCCCCGGACGCATTGCGCATTTCCAATTTCCAATTTCCAATTGACGCGGAGCAGGCCCGTTCGGCCCCGTTCCGACGACTGAGGTGGTGCGTCGGCGCCGTGCCAGGAAGGCTCTTCGTGCCCCCGACGCATTGCGCATTTCCAATTTCCAATTTCAAATTGTCGTGATGCGCGCCCCACGGTCCGTCTTCGCCTGCACCGCCTGCGGCGCCCAGTCACCCAAGTGGCTGGGCCGCTGCCCTGACTGCGGCGCGTGGAACACGTACGTCGAGGAGGCCGCGGCGGCGCCGGTGCCGGCGGGCGGTGCGCGGCAGGGCCTCGGCGGCCAGAGCGCGCAGGCTCGGCTCTATGCCGACGTGGACATGGTGGAGGCCGAGCGCATCTCCACCGGCATCGGCGAGTTCGACCGCGTGCTCGGCGGCGGCCTCGTGCCGGGCAGCCTGGTGCTGCTCGGCGGCGAACCCGGCATCGGCAAGAGCACGCTGCTGTTGCAGGCGGCCGCGCAGTTTGCCCAGGCCACCGGGCCGGTGCTCTACTGCTCCGGCGAGGAATCCGAGCATCAGGTGAAGAGTCGTGGCGAGCGGCTCGGCGTCGGCCGGGCGCCGCTCTACCTTCTGGCCGAAACCTGCACCGAGCGGATCCTCGAGGAGGTGCAGCGGCTGCAGCCGGCGCTGCTCATCGTCGACTCCATCCAGACGGTCTTCTCGCTGAAGTTGGCGTCGGCCCCGGGCACGGTCGGCCAGATCCGCGAGTCGGCCACCCAACTGCTGTTCGCCGCCAAGGGGCGGAACCTGCCCACCGTTCTCGTCGGCCACGTCACGAAGGACGGCGCGCTTGCCGGCCCCAAAGTCCTCGAGCACGTCGTGGACACGGTGCTGTATTTCGAAGGGGAGCGGCACCACACCCACCGCGTCATCCGTGCCGTGAAGAACCGGTTCGGCGCCGTGAGCGAACTCGGCGTGTTCGAGATGACCGGCAGCGGCCTGCAGCCGGTCGCCAACGCCTCTGCGTTGTTTCTGGCCGAGCGGCAGGTCGGCGCACCCGGGTCGGCGGTGCTCTGCTGTATGGAGGGCTCGCGGCCGATACTTGTGGAAGTGCAGGCGCTGGTCTCCAGCAGCGTCTACGGAAGCGCCCGCCGCATGACCAACGGCGTGGACCAGCAGCGGCTGGCTCTGCTGCTCGCCGTGCTGGAGAAGCGGGCGGGGTTGAACCTGGCGGGGGAGGACGTGTTCGTGAACGTCGCAGGCGGCTTTGCCGTGGACGAGCGCGCGGCTGATCTGGGCATCGTGGCCGCGGTGGTGTCGAGTGTCAGGAACCGCCCGGTCCGAGCCGGCACCGCCCTGTTCGGCGAGGTCGGCCTGGCCGGGGAGGTCCGCGCCACGGGGCAGGCGCTGCTCCGAGTGCGGGAGGCAGCCCAGATGGGCTTCACGCGTTGCGTCATGCCGGTCGGCAACGCCTCGCCGGACGACCTGGGCGCCGGATGCGAACTCGTGGGGGTGCGCACCGTAGCCGAGGCGCTGGACGAAGTGATAGGTTGGGATTGAAGCGCGTATGATGTGCTGGGCGTCGCGCGGCCCTCACGCCTCCCTCCCGGAACCGCGCGCCATTTCGTCGCTCGTTGAGCATTCATCTCGTCGGGGTCATGCATGACGTGGTTCGTGTTCGCCCGCGTGCTGTTCGTGGCCGCGGTCGCGTATTGCTGTGTCTTATAGACATCTGACGCTG
>JAEZCY010000342.1 GCA_023429845.1 Acidobacteriota bacterium | reverse complement strand
AGCTGCGCCAGTGCCGGCACCCGCTCCGGCACAGCCGAGCGACCTTGCCGCCCCGCCTCAGGCGCAACAACCGGTTGCGCCGACGGCCCCGGCAACGCCGCCGACCCCGCCACCCCCGACGGCACGGCTGTCGGTAACCACGCCGGGACCGGAGTTCCAGGTCGGCGGGGGGCCGTACACGGTGCCGATTACCGTGGCCGGTGCGCAACGCGTGTCCACGCTGAGCGTGTCGATCACGTACAACCCGTCGGTGCTCCGCGTGCGAGCCGTCCAGCCGGGCACGTTCATGGCACAGGGCGGCGTCACGCCGACGTTCACGCAGCAGATCGATCCCGGCGCCGGGCGTGTGGACATCACGGCCCTGCGTCCAGGTGACAAGGTCGGTGCCACCGGGACAGGCCTGGTCGCGACACTCGTGCTGGAGGCCATCGCCCCCGGGCAATCGGCGGTGACGCCGTCCGGGGTGGCGTCCAACCCCGAGCAGGGAAGTGTTGGCCTGCTGCTGGTTCCGGCGACCGTGACGATACGATGACCAGGATGGGGACCGCGTGGCTGGGACGGCGCGCGGGCGGCCGGGGCGGCTACTCGTTCATCGAGTTGATCATGGTGGCGGCCATCGTCCTGGTGCTCGCCAGCGCGATCCTGCCGCTGACCCGGGTGGGGGTGCAGCGGCAGAAGGAAGTCGAGCTACGTCGCGCGCTCCGCGAGATGCGCACGGCCATCGACCGCTACAAGGATGCGGCAGACCTCCAGCAGATCTCGAACCTGGAGATCGAGCCGGACGACATGGGCTATCCGCCGGATCTCGAGACGCTCGTGGAAGGTGTGACGCGCGCCGGAGACGCCACCCAAACCAAGCTGCGGTTCCTGCGTCGGATCCCCAAGGATCCCTTGACGGGCGAGGCCGAGTGGGGGCTGCGGTCCTATCAGGATCAGCCCGAGTCCACGTCGTGGGGCGGACAGAACGTGTTCGATGTCTATTCAAAGGCCGGGGGAACCGGACTCGATGGCACCGCGTACGGCGAGTGGTGACGTGATGCCTCCGCAGCCGGGTAGGGCGGACGGTCCGCACCCGCCGCGCTTCTGTTGGTCTTCCCCGGCTCCAGCCTCGCCTGGCGGCGCGCGCGGAGGGCACACCCTACCCGCTGGGCGTCATCCGTTTCGTGTCGAAGGTCAACCCCGTGTGCGGAAGCCCGGCATCTCGCGCACGCGGCGACGGCGAGGATTCACCCTCCTCGAGCTGATGGTCGTGATGGCGTTGATTGTCGTCATCGCGGGCGTGGCGATGGCGGGGTACCGCAACTCGGTGACCTTGGCGCAGGAAGCCGTGTTGCGGGAGGACCTGTTCCGCATGCGCGACGCCATCGACCAGTACTACGCCGACAAGAACAAGTATCCGTCCACGCTCGAGGCCCTCGTCAGCGACGGGTACCTGCGGGCGATCCCCAACGATCCGTTCACCAACTCCAATACGACGTGGCAGGAGGTGCCTGCCGAACCGGACGCGAACAACCCGACGGGGGAGCCCGGGGTCTACAACGTCACGAGCGGCTCCGACCGGCTGTCCATGCAGGGCACGCCCTACGCCGAGTGGTAGTCGCGCCGCGGTGACCCGGCGGGCGCCGACGGTGCGTCATTGCCATGACTCGTGAACCCGCAGTCGTCACCGTCACGGGCGCGACGGGCTTCATCGCGCTTCACTGCATCGCCCAACTCCTCGACCAGGGATACCGCGTGCGCGGGACGATTCGGACGCCGGGGCGTGAGCTGGATGTCCGCCGCGCGCTTGCGGGCGTACGCCACACCGATCGCCTGGAGTTGGTGTCGGCGACGCTCGAGCGCGAGGCGGGTTGGGCCGACGCCGTGGCGGGCGCGACGTTCGTGCTGCACATCGCGTCGCCGGTGCTGGCGCGGCTGCCGTCCCGTGGTGAGGACGTGGTGGCCCCTGCACGCGATGGGACGATGCGCGTGCTGCGGGCGGCCAGGGCTGCGGGCGTGAGGCGGGTCGTGCTCACGTCGTCGATCGCGGCCGTGATGACGGGCGGCCCGCGTCGCCCCGGACGGGTCTTCACCGAGCGCGACTGGACCGACCCTGATGCCTGCCGGCTCGCCTACAACCGTGGCAAGACACTCGCTGAGCGCGGCGCCTGGGAGTTCGTCGCGCAGGATCCGTCGCGTCTGGAACTTGTCGCGCTCAATCCGGCGTTCGTCATCGGGCCATCGTTGAGTGGCGCCGACAACGCATCGAACGAAATCGTGCGCAAGGCAGTCGATCGCGACTTGCCGGCGCTGCCACGCATCATGTTCCCGATCGTGGATGTCCGCGACGTGGCCGCCGCGCACGTGCTGGCGATGACCGACCCGCGCGCGGCAGGCGAGCGGTTCCTGTTGTCGGAAGGGGAGTACTGGTACACCGACATTGCCGGCGTGCTGCGCGACGCCGGCTTCGACGTCCCGACCCGTCGCGCCCCCGACTGGCTCGTGCGCGCCCTCGGCTGGCTGAGCCCCTCGGTGCGGGTGATCGTGGACCGCGTCGGCTGGGAACACCACGTGTCGAGCGACAAGGCGCGGGAGGTCCTCGGGTGGACCACCCGCCCCATGGCCGAATCGATCGTGGACACGGCTCGCGCCATCCTGGCGCGACGCGCTACCGGGACGCCGCCATCACGGGCGTGACCGCATCCTGGTCCTTCTCGCCGGTGCGGATGCGTACGACGCGTTCGACCGGCAGCACGAAGATCTTGCCGTCGCCGACGTCGCCGGTCCGCGCGGCCTCCGTGATGGCGTCGATCGTCGTCTCGACGAACGCGTCGCTGACGCCAATCTCGATGCGCGCCTTCTCGGCGAGGGCCATCTTCACGGTCGTGCCGCGGTAGTTCTCGACGTGCTCGGTCTCGCCGCCGTGCCCCTGCACGCGGCTGATGGTCACTCCGCGCACCTGCGCGCGGAAGAGGGCTTCGAGCACCGGGTTCAGGCGGTCTGGCCGCACGATGGCAACGACGAGCTTCATGCCCGGCCTCCTTCAGGGGATACAGCACTGCTGACGAGCACGGAGGGCATGACGTCCGGTCCGATGAGGATCGCGCCGTCACCCTCGGCATACGCCTCCTCGCCGTGGTCGCTCACGTCGAGGCCGAGCGCCTCACCGCGCGAGGTCGCACGCAGCGGCAGCACGAGTCCGATCAGCTTGAGCAGGACGAACGTGCCCGCCATGCTGTAGAGCAGCGCTGCGGCGATGCCGGCGGCCTGGATGGCCACCTGCGCGGCGTTGCCGTCGATGAGACCACGCGCCGATCCGCTCCACGCGGCTTCGGCGAACACTCCGGTCAGGATGGCGCCCACCATGCCGCCTACGCCGTGCGCGGCGACAACGTCGAGCGAATCGTCGAGGCGCGTGCGTACCCGCCACAGAATGGCGAAATAGCTCGGCACGGCAGCGATGCCGCCCAACGCGAGGGCCGAGGCCGGGCCGATGAATCCTGCAGCCGGGGTGATTGCCACGAGACCGACGACGATGGCGGTTGCCGCACCGACGGCAGTGACGCGCCCCGTACGGGCGACATCGAGCAGCGTCCACACCACCAGCGTCGCCATGGGGGCCAGCAGGGTGTTGGCGAAGGCGAGGCTCGCCAGGCTGCCGGCCGACAAGGCGCTGCCGGCGTTGAAACCGAACCACCCGAACCAGAGCAGCCCGGCGCCGAGCAGCGTGAAGGGCACGTTGTGCGGCAGCACGGCCTGCCGACCGTGGTCATGGCGCGGTCCGACGACGATGGCGGCCACGGCCGCGGCGGCCGCCGCGTTGACGTGCACGACCGTGCCGCCCGCGAAGTCGAGCGCCCCCATGGTCGCCAGCCAGCCACCGCCCCACACCCAGTGCGCGACGGGCGCGTACACCGCGAGTACCCACAGCGTGATGAAGGCGAGATACGCCCCGAAGCGCATGCGCTCGACGATCGCCCCCGAGATCAGCGCGGCGGTGATCACCGCGAACGTGCCCTGGAACACCATGAACAGGAGGTGCGGGATCGTGCCCTGCGCATCGAGCGTGACGCCCCGCAGCAGGGCGAACTGCAGGCCGCCCGCGAGCGTCGTGCCGGGAGCAAAGGCGAGCGAGTATCCGAGCAGCGCCCAGGCGACGCCGGCGAAGCCCAGCGCGACAAACGACATCATCATCGTGTTGAGCGCGTTCTTGGACCGGACCAGACCGCCATAGAAGAAAGCCAGCGCCGGCGTCATCAGCAGCACGAGGGCCGTGGCGACGAGCATCCACGCCACATCCGCGTTGTTCATCGAACCTCCGGGCGGTGCGATCGTCCAGGCAGGGCGGCGTGCCCCGCGTGTGTCGCCTTCCGCACGGCGTATCCCATAGCAAGTTCGATGCTCGGGCTGGCGCCGATTGGCCCCGCTTTCGCTATCCCTATGTAACCACAGGGCTTGCGACACACACTGCCGATTCGCCGCGACGGCGGATCCGACATCCTTGTCGTGGGATGCAGCGAGTCCGACATTTTTGTCTACTCGGCCCGGTGCCGCTGCAGGTCGATCCCGAGCTTCTTCACCTTGTACGCGATGATGCGTTCGGTGGTGTCGAGCAGGCGCGCGGCGCGGGCGAGATTGCCCTTCGAAGTCTTGACGGCATCCTGGATCAGATCCATCTCGAGGGCCGCCGTGGCGCCGGCGAGCGACAGGCGCGGCAGCGTGCCGGACACTTCGGCCGTCTGCAGGCTCGGAGGCAGGTCGTGGCCGTGGATGACGCCGCCGGTGCAGACGAGCACCGCACGCTCGATGCAGTTCTCGAGCTCCCGGACATTGCCTGGCCAGTGGTACGACATGAGCATGTCGATGGCGGTCGTGGCCAGACGACGCACGTCCTTACCGTGCGTCGCGGCGTACTTCTCGATGAAGTGGTCGGCAAGCAGCAGGACGTCGGGCTTGCGGTCGCGCAGCGGCGGCAGAAACAGCGAGAACACGTCGAGGCGGTAGTACAGGTCCTCCCGGAAGCTGCGCTCGCGGACCGCCTGTTCCAGGTCGCGGTTGGTTGCCGCGATGAGCCGCACGTTGACGCGCAGCGTCTGCGTGCCGCCGAGGCGCTCGAACTCGCGCTCCTGCAGCACGCGCAGCAGCTTGACCTGCGTGCCCAGCGACAACTCGCCGACTTCGTCGAGGAACAGCGTGCCGCCATTGGCGAGCTCGAAGCGGCCCTTCTTGGACGTGCGGGCGTCGGTGAACGCGCCGGCTTCGTGGCCGAACAGCTCGGACTCGACGAGCCCTTCGGGCAGGGCGCCGCAGTTCACCTTGACGAACGGCTTGTTCGCGCGCGTCGAATGGTAATGAATCGCATGCGCGATGAGCTCCTTGCCGGTGCCGGACTCGCCGCGGATCAGCACGGTGGTGGGGCTGCGCGCCACCTGCATCACCTGCGCGAAGAGGCCCTGCATCGGCCGGCTGCTGCCAACGATGTTGCGGAAGTCGTAGCGTTCGCGCAGCTCTTCGCGGAGTTGCGCATTCTCGGCCACCAGTTGCTGCCGCTCGGCGGCCTGCAGCGCGTGCACCCGGACGGCATAGCCGAGCAGCGACGCCACCACCCCGAGGAACGTCAGCAGCCGCTCCATGTCCGCATCGTCGCGATGGGGACGCGCGAGCCCGACCGCGCCGACGCAGGCACCCGCGGCACAGATCGGCACGCACACGAACGACGTCTCGCCATCGGCGCCCTTGAGGATGCCGGTGCGATTGAGGAACAGCGGCTCCTGACTGGCACGCGGCACCACCACTGGCCGGGCGGTCTCGACGACGCGACCGATGATGCCCTCGCCGACGCGATAGCGCACCCGCTGCGCCGCCTGCCAGGTGATGCCGGTGGCGGCCGCCACGGTCAGGTCGACCGATTCACCCTCGCGGAGCGCAATCAGTCCGCTGCGCGCGCCGACCGCGTCGGTCACGTGCTCGAGCGCTCGGGCCAGAGCCGTCTTCAGGTTGGGGGCGGCGCTGAGGACGGGCCCCAGCGCCAGCAATGCCGCGAGATGTTCCCCCTCCGTACGCGTAACCACAAGCCTTCGCATGTCCCTCCTGACCGCCGCCGGAGGCCCCAGTCCCCGTAGGCGGTGACGTGATGTTCACCGACAGCCGACGCGCGCCCGGCGCGTGAGCTGCCCCGAATGGAGTGGGCGCCCGCCGTGGGCCGCCTCGCACGCGCCATGCCGGGCGGCCGCCGCAGGGCCGGCGACCGTTGCCGTCAAACCGCGGGGGCGCTCGGCGACGGTCATGGCGTCGAGAACGAGTAGACGAACCCGGCCAGCACGGTGCTCTGGTGCGAGCGGAACCGGTCGTCGCCGTGCTCGAAGAAGTCTGCCGTAGACCAGTCGCGGCGGTACTCGAGGCGGATCGACAGCCCGCGCACCAGCATGTGTTCACTCGTGAGCGTGACTTCGCGCAGCGTCTGCGCCGTGCCGGTGGCGAAACCGTCGCGATCCTCGAAGATTTCGAACCGCGGCGTGACGGCCCACGTGGGGAGGACCGTGACGCGCGCGTACACGGCCGCGCCGTGCCAGGCCGCCGTCTGTCCGGCCACCGTGTCGCGGCCCACGTCCACGTTGCCCATGAGCGACAGGCGCGGATTCACGGTCCACGTCGCCACCGTGTCGTACAGGTTGCGCCAGCCGGCGGCGCCGTTCGGCCCCTCCGGACCGCCCATCCAGGCCTGCGACAGGGTCAGTGACGGAAGCACCTTCCAGCTGAGCTGTCCGGCCACCGTCTTGCCGCTGTTGTTGTCCTGTGCGTTGTTCCACCCGTTCAGGAGGAAACCCGTGGCGGTGAGCGTGTCGCTCAACGGCAGCGCCGCACGGACGCCGACGTGGTAGTAAGGACCGGCCCACGCAAAGAGCAGCGAGCGCGAGTAGTTCCAGTTGTACGCCGTCTCGGTGGGCTCGGCGCCGATCGGGGTGTTGAACTTGCCGGCATCCACCTGGAGACCCCGGCCCACCGGTGCCAGGACGCTCACGTAACCCTGCTGCAGGTACTTGAGGGCACCGCCGTCCGGGTCGGTGGACGCGACCCATGTCGCTGTCGGCCCGAAGCCCAGATCGGCGCGGAAGCCCACACGACGCTGGGCGGTCGGGACCTGCTCGAAGGCGAACTCGAAGTAACTGAACGCGAACTGGTTGTCCTTCTCGTCGAAGTTCCGGAGGACGTTGCGGCCCGAGGCGGGACGGTTGGCGTTGTACTCGTAATACGTGTCGGCCGTGCTGCTGAAGGTGGTCGAGCCGAACAGCCGCGTCCATGCGGTGGGTACGGGGGCGGGAGCCGTCGGCAGGTCGCCGGGCTGGGTCTCGGCCGCCGCGGGCGTCGCCGGCTGCACCAGGAC
>JAEZCY010000232.1 GCA_023429845.1 Acidobacteriota bacterium | reverse complement strand
CGCTGGAAGCCAATGCGGCCATGCGCAGCATCGTGCGGCGCGACACCGGCGAGACGTACCAGGCCTACCTCACGCAGTTGGCCGCGGCCTCGGGGATCGAGACGCCCACCCGCGAGGCGCTCGCGCGTTTCGATCGGCGCCGCACGAAGAAGGGATCCAACGACGACTGGACCCATCCGGACGATCCCGACGCGAAGATCACCAAGATGAAAGACGGGCGCACGCACTTGGCCCACAAGGCCGAGCACGCGGTCGACGCCGACAGCGGGGCGATCGTCGCGGTAACGGTGCAGGGCGCCGATGTCGGCGACACCAGCAGCGTGGTCGAGACCGTCGTCGAGGCGGCCGAGCAATTGGAGCGGGTCGGCGCCCCGGCCCAACTCGACGAACTGATCGCGGACAAGGGCTACCACGCCAATCGCACCCTGATCGATCTGCACGCGCTCGGCATCCGCGCCTACGTCTCGGAACCGGACCGCGGTCGCCGTCGGTGGGACGAGGTCCCCGATGCGCAAGCGCTCGTCTACGCGAATCGCCGCCGCATCCGCGGCCCGCGCGGCCTGGCGCTGCTGCGGCGTCGCGCCGAACGGGTCGAGCGCTCGTTTGCGCATCTCTACGAGACCGGCGCGCTGCGCCGGACGCACCTGCGCGGGCATCAGGACATCCTCAAGCGGCTGCTGGTGCACGCCGGCGGCTTCAACCTGGGGCTCGTCATGCGGCACCTGGTCGGTGCGGGCACGCCGCGGGGCCTGCAGGCGCGCCTCGGGCCGCTACTGGCGCTGCTGACCCTGCTCACGGACGTCCTGACGGGACGGTGGCCGCTCGTGACGACCACAACCGCAGTCCCGATGACCGACTGGGTCTATCTACCGCGGCTCGGTCGCCGAGGCATCGCGGGCGTAACTTAGTGACTTCCACCACGGGCTGCTAGGTGCTGGGCACGGTTGTAGGCCGCGCGCACCTTATTGCGCGGCGCGTGCGCGAGCTGGCGCTCGATGACGTCGGGCGACCAGCCCATCTCATTCAGCAGCGTGGAGGCCATGGCACGAAAGCCGTGGCCAACGTGCTGGTCGGAGTCGTAGCCGAGCCGACGCAACGCCGCGTTGACGGTGCCGTCGCTCATGGGCCGCGTGATGGTGCGGATGGACGGGAACACGTAGCGCGAATGCTCCGTTAGCGGCCTCAACTCCTGGAGGATGCCGACGGCCTGGGTACTCAGGGGCACGATGTGCGCCTCGCGCATCTTCATGCGCTCAGCCGGGATGCGCCACTCGGCAGAGCCGAAGTCAATCTCGCTCCACTCCGCCTTCCGGAGTTCGCCAGGACGCACGAACACGAGCGGCGCGAGTTGGAGGGCCGACCGGACGACGAAGCTCCCGTGGTACCCGTCGATGGCGTTGAGGAGTTCGCCGACTTGCTCTGGGTGCGTGACGGCGGCCCGATGCTGCGACCTCACGGCGCGTGAGTGCGTCTCGAAGATCAGCCGAGGGGTCCCGCTGCGCGCGACCGGTCGCAATGGCGTAGCGGAACACCTGGCCGCACCGCTGCTTGGTGCGATGCGCGGTCTCGTGCTTGCCGCGGCTCTCGATGCGGCGCAACACCGAGAGCAGTTCCGGCGGCTCGATCTCGGCAATCGGCCGTTTGCCGAGCCACGGGTTGACCAGCGACTTCAGCATCCAGGTCGCCTTCTCGAACGTGACGGGCGCCAGGACGTGCCGCTGCCGCTCGAGCCACTCGTCGGCGACCTCGTCGAACGTCATCGCCTGGACGGCGGCTTCACGAGCTTCTTGTCGCTCCCGGCTGGGGTCGATGCCCGCCGCCACCTTCTCCCGCGCCTCGGCGCGACGTTGACGCGCCAGCGTCAGCGACACCTCGGGGTAGGCGCCGAGACAGCGTGTTGCGGCGGCCCTGGAGGATGTAGTCGAAGCGCCACAGGGCGGACCCGCTCGGCTGGACGAGCAGGTAGAGACCGTCGCCGTCGGATAGGCGGACGGGCGTGGCACCGGCCTTCGTTCGCCGGATCCGCGCATCGCTGAGGGGCACGACCAGACGTGGCATGACGCCTCCGGCGAGCCACGTTGCAGTAGGAAATGCGACGAGGGATGCAGTAGGTGGCCCTCTACTGCGTGTCCTACTGCAACAACGTGGCGCTGGCTGGGGACCAGTGTAGACCACCACGGACCGACTTGCGAGAATTCAGGCCCAAATCTCGCAATTGTGGACCACTATGGATGGGGCTGGAAGAAACTGTGGTGCCGGTGGGCGGACTCGAACCGCCGACCCTGCGCTTATGAGACGCATGCTCTAACCGGCTGAGCTACACCGGCACCCTGGAAGGCTGCCCCCGGCAACGACGCCGCCGGGACCAGAACGCCTGATTCTAGCAGAACCGGCACACCTCCGACGCTTCGAGCATCGCCGCAGGAGGGCAGCGGGCGACTCCCTCAGCCATCGAACCGCTCGACGGCTGTACCAGAGGCGATCCGCCCAGCCCTACCTCCGCGCGTTCTCCTGCCCGAGCCGACGACGGAGGCGCTCGACCACATCAGGGTGCGCCGCCGCGACGTCGTAGCGCTCCGACGGGTCGTTCAACAGGTGGAACAACTCCGGCGTGCCCGGCCCGCCGGCCGCGGGCGCGACGCGCAGCTTCCATGGTCCGACACGAATCGCTTCGGCCTGCCCCAGGTTGTCGTACAGGATGGCGCGCTCCTTGGCGGTGCCGCCGTTCGACAAGGCCGTCGGCCAGAGGTCCACGCCGTCGACGTCGCCCGGTATGGCGTCGGTCGCGCCCGCACGCGCCGCGAGCGTCGGAAAGAGATCGACAAGGCTGATCGGCATGTGCAGCACGTGGCCCGGCGTGAGATTGCCAGGCCACACCGCGACGAACGGCACGCGGTGGCCGCCTTCGTACGTCCCCGCCTTGCCGCCGCGAAACGGCCCCGGCGTGCCGTGATCCCACCGCTTGACGATGTCGCGGCCGAACATGCGCTCGGGCATCGCGTTCCACGGACCGTTGTCGCTGGTGAAGATGACGATGGTGTTGCGTTCGACACCTGCGGTCTCGAGTGCGGCTCGGACCTGCCCGACCGAGTCGTCGAGTTCGGCGATCACGTCGCCATACAACGTCGACGTGCGTCCCTTGAATGGGGGAGAGACAGCCAGCGGCACGTGCGGCATCGAGTGGGCGACGTACAGGAAGAACGGACGCCTGGCCGCGGCGTTCTCGCGGATGAACCCGACCGCCTCGGCGGTGTAGGTCGCGGTGAGCGTCGCCGCGTCCGGGTCGTCCTCGCGCCGCGCTTCGCCGTCCCACAGCGACAGCCGCTCCTCGGTCTTGACCCACGGATCCTTGTAATCGTGGCTGTACAGGAGCCCGCCGAACCGATCGAACGCGTGGTCGAGCGGCCGCATCCCGCGCTGGTCGCCAAGGTGCCACTTCCCCACCGCCATCGTCGCGTAACCGCGTGCTTTCAGCACCTGCGGCAGCGTGACGTGCTCCTTCGCGGCCAGCCCCGACGCGCTGCGCGGCGACAGCGGCGAGCGGATGCCGACGCGGAACGCATACTTGCCAGTAAGCACGGACGCACGCGTCGGCGAGCACGACGGCGACGGTGCGTAGGCGGCCGTGGCGCGCACACCGTCGCGGGCCATCGCGTCGAGGTTCGGCGTGCGATGCTCGGGGTGGCCGTACGACGCGAGATCGCCGTATCCGAGGTCGTCCGCCAGGATGACGACGATGTTCGGCGGCGTGGTGGTCGCGGCCGGGGCGGCCCCCTGCGCTTGCACCCGCGCGGCCGTGCTCGCACCTGCGACCGCAACCGCGGCCAGCACGTACGCCGCGGCCGTCCGGCGCAGCGCGGCGAAGCGCCGCTGCGCAGCGGACGGAACTGCGCTCACTTCAACTCCACCTCGATCACGCGCATCGGACTCGTGCCCGGGTTGGCCACCATGTGCGTGGCGTTGGGACCGCGGAAGCCGACGCTGCCGCTGCTGAACGACGCCGTCTCCTTCTTGCCGTCGCCCTCCGTGAACACGAGACGACCCTCGGTAAGGATCACGCCGACGTGCGCGAGGTCATGCGTGTGCATGCCCGTGTCGGGCACTCCGGGCGGAAATGTGACGTCCTTGACACGGACGCGCTCGTTCTCGAACACGACCTGCGACGAGAACCTCACGCCGCCGGACTTCGCCGCAACGGCCTGCGCCGGCTTCGTCGCGGTTGCCGCCTGTGCCCCCTCAGCCCGCAGCGCCTGCAGGCCCGCGCCCGCGATCGTGAGCACCACCGTGGTCATCACCGATCCGGCGACGATGCCGGCCCCGAACGTCAGCTTCGAACGCGTCATGTGCCTTCCTCCGTGGTCGGAGGATAGCGCAATGCGAGAGGCAGACCGTCAGTCCGCCGACGGTCCGTAGACGTCGGTCCGCCGGTCGAGGCCCGGCCGCGACGCATCTATGGCACTCAGACAATCAGCATCGCGTCGCCGTAGCTGTAGAAGCGGAAGCCTTCCGCGATCGCGCGCTCGTAGGCAGCAAGTACGTGCTCGCGGCCACCGAATGCGCACACGAGGAACAACAGCGACGACCGCGGCACGTGGAAGTTCGTCATCAAGGCGTCCACCACACGGAAGCGGTGCCCCGGATGGATGTACAGCGACGTCGTCGCCGCGCCTGCGCGAAGACGTCCGTCCTCGCCAACGGCACTCTCGAGCGCGCGTGTGCTCGTCGTGCCGACGACGACGACGCGACGCCCCTCGGATCTGGCGCGATTGATCGCGTCGGCAGCCGCCTCCGGAATGACGAAGCGCTCGGGATCGACGATGTGTTCCTCGACGGTTTCGACGCGCACGGGCTTGAACGTCCCGTAACCGACGTGCAACGTGATGGCCTGGATGTCCACGCCCATCGCGCGCAGTTGCGCGAGCAGGTCCTCCGTGAGGTGGAGGCCGGCAGTG
>JAEZCY010000214.1 GCA_023429845.1 Acidobacteriota bacterium | reverse complement strand
CGACACCCTGTTGGGGCTTGGCGGACGCGCCGCGCTCGACGTCATCCGCGTGTTGTGGCCTGCCGGAATCGTCCAGGCCGAGCCGCCGGGCGGCGACGCGCAGGCTTCGCATCGCCTCGACGTCGTCGAACTCGATCGCAAGCCGTCGTCGTGCCCGTACATCTACACGTGGACGGGCCAGCGTTTCGAGTTCGTTACCGATTTCCTGGGCGGCGGCGAGATGGGGTATCAGGTGGCGCCCGGGGTCTACAACACGCCGGATCCCGAGGAGTTCGTCCGCATCAGCGGCGAGATGCTGCGCGAACGCGACGGCAGCTACGAGCTCCGCGTGACCAACGAGCTCGAGGAGACGCTCTTCCTCGACCACGTCTCGCTGCTCACCGTGGACCATCCCGAGGGCACCGACGTGTTTCCGCGCGAAGGGATGGTCTCGTCTCCGGCGAGCGGGCTTCGACTCGCAACGGTTCGCAACCGCCGCCCGGCCGCACGCGTGATCGACGCCTCCGGCCGCGACGCGAGCCACGCGGCGGCCAGCGTCAACCGCACCTACGTGGATGGTTTGCCGTTGCTGCCAGTCCGCGGTTACGCCGCGCCGCATGCCATGACCGTGGACCTCGGCGCCGACACGCCTGCTCGCGGCGCCATCCTGCTGCTCACCGGCTGGACCGACTATGCGTTCTCGAGCGACAACATCGCCGCCGCACAGGCCGGCTATGAGCTGCACCCGCCGTCCCTCCAGGTAAGGGACGCACGTGGGCAGTGGCAGACCGTAATCGAGGAAATCGGCGTGCCTGTCGGGCGCCCACAGACGATCGTCGTGGACCTGACCGACCGGTTCCGTGGCCCCAGCCGCGAAGTGCGCATCGCGACGACCATGCGCGTGTACTGGGACCAGGTCGAGGTGGCGACGGCCGACACGGCAACCACTGCCGTGGTGACGCGACTGGGCGCCGCCGTGGCAGACCTCCGCTGGCGAGGATTCTCGCAGCCGCTGTCTCCCGATGAGCCGCTCGCGTTCGACTACACCGAGGTGACGCCGCACTCGCCCTGGAAGCAGATGCCGGGCCGCTACACACGGGAAGGCGACGTCCGGGAATTGCTGGCGAGCGTCGACGACCGCTTCGTCGTGGCACGCCCGGGCGACGAGGTCGCGCTCGCCTTCCCGACGCGCGCGCTGCCGACGGTGCGGGAGGGCTGGACGCGCACGTTCCTCCTGCACGGAGACGGGTACAGCAAGGAGATGGACATCAACTCGGCAAGCCCGGACCAGGCGTGGCCGCTGCCCTCGCACTCGATGACGACATATCCGACGTCAGCGTCGCCGCTCGACGAGCCCGAGTGGTTCACCCGCTACAACACACGGGTGGTCGGACGTCAGGTGCCGCGGCTCGCGAGCGGGCCGAGATGAGCTCGTCGCGCCTGCGTTACGCGGTGGCAGCCTGCCAGACCGACATGCCGAACCCGCGCACGCGCGTCGAGATGCGTGCCAACACGGATCGCATGCTGGCGATGGTGGACGCGGCGGTGACCGGCAGCCAGCCGTTTCTGCCCGTGCGGCTCATCGTGTTCCCCGAGTTCGCACACGCTGCGCCGGTGTATCCCGGCGTCGATGCGCTCCTCGAGCACCTCGCCGTCGGGATCCCGAACGAGCACACGGAGCGGCTGGCGCAGCGCGCACGGCAGCACGACGTGTACATCCAGAGCGGGTCCATGCTGGAGGTGGACGCGCGATGGCCCGGACTCGTGTTCAACACGACCTGCCTCATCGGCCCGGAAGGCATTCTGACGAAGTACCGCAAGGTGAATCCGTGGGTGCCGTTCGAGGTCCACGCCAGCCCGCACGATGTCCCCGGCTACGACGAGGCGCTCTTCCCGGTTGCCGACACCGCGATCGGCAGGCTCGGATGCGCCATCTGCTACGACTGGGTGTTTCCCGAGGCGATCAGGCAGCTGGCGGCCAATGGCGCGGAGGTGCTCATCCGCGTATCGGCGTACATGGACCCGTGGGGCGCCACCGAGCCGATGAACTGGTGGACGTTGGTGAATCGCACGCGGGCGCTGGAGAACATGGCGTACGTGGTGGCCGCCAACCAGGGTGCGAGCCTCACGCACTATCCGCCGTACTCGTGGCCGGGCGGCAGCCAGGTGGTGGACTTCGACGGCCGCCTGCTCGCCGACGCCTCTCCCGGCCCGGGCGAGCGCATCGTCGTGGCGCCGATCGACATCGACGCGCTGCGCCACGAACGGTCGGCGCGCACCGGCCACCACATGCTCGCCCACCTGCGGACGAGCGCATACCCCGTCTACCAGCAGTCGGGATTTCCGCCGGCCGGCATCGAGTCACCAATCACCTACGCATCGAACGTCGAACGCATCGAAGCCCGCAAGCGTCGGTGAGATCGACGGCGGTGCGTCCCGTACGTAGCCGCGGGGCCGTCGTACGTAGCCGCGGGGCCGTCGTACGTAGCCGTCGGGCCGTCGTACGTAGCCGTCGGGCCTTGCCCGCCGGTCAGCGTCGTCCGTCTACGTATCAGCTCACGATCGTCAGAGCAACGTTTTCACTCAGCAATCCGGTAGATCGTGTCGTCGGTGCAGACGACCATCGAGCCGTCCGTCGGGTCGAACGTGACGCCGATCAGTCCGTCTCCGCTCACAACAAGCGTGCGCTGGCCGTCCGGCGAGATTCGGTAGACCCCGCTGTCGCCCGCCAACGCGTCAACCACGTGCAGGACGCCCTGCGAGTCGAACGCCAGGCCCTGGGGGCGTCCGAAGCCGTCGAGCCATCGGGTCACGTCGCCCGCGGGCGAGATGCGGAACAGGCTGTCCGAGGAGTTCAGCGTCGGCGCAGCCACGACGAGGGTGTCGTCGGGACCCACGGCAAGGTGGAACGCCGCGACGCTCGGCGGGATCGTGGCGAACGTCGTGGCGCGTCCATCGCGATCCACACGATGAATGGTGCCCGACCGGTCGCCCACCAGCAGGTGGCCGGCGGCGGCGAAGGCGATGCCGAACGCGACGCCGAGTCCGTCGGCGAACTTCTCCACCTCGCCGGCATCGTCCACTCGCGAGACGATGCCCTCGAAGCGGCTCGATACGTACAGTTGTCGATCGGGGCCGAATGCGAGCGACGTGGCGTTGCCCAGTCCGGTGACGAACGGCTCGCGTGCGCCATCGCGGCCGATCCTGAAGATCGACACCGGCGTCTGCTGGCCACGCTGACCACTCAGCGTTGCGTACAACCTCCCCTGTGCGTCGAACACCGGGCTGTCCACCTGGTGCACGCCGCTCGTCACGACGCTGCCAACGGAGACGAGAGGCGTGGCCCCTTCGAGGTTCTCGATCGTCAGCGGCAGCCGCCCTCCCACACTCACCGCGGGCACCTGGACGACGAGTTGGCGGGAGGACGCGCGCAACACGCGGGCGATCTCGCCGCCGAGCGACACCTCGGGCAGGCGGCCGGGCTCCACCTGGAATCCGGCACCAGTCACCGTGAGGCGACCGCCGGGCAGCACGGCGGGAGGGTCGAAGCGCTGTATCTCTGCTCGCGGCACGGCACGATCGTACAGCCTGTGCGCACGCGCTGCAGCTGCCGCTGCTACGGCTCGACGATGCGTCGAGCCCCTGCGAAGCGCCGGGACCAGTACTCGGTGTCGAGTCGATCGACCCGTACGCGACTGCGCGCGTTCGGAGCGTGGATGAACGCGCCATCACCCGTGGCGACCCCGACATGGGAGATGCGACGACCCTCCGTGCGGAAGAACACCAGATCGCCCGCCGCCAGCCCACGCGTGCGCACCGTCCGACCGATGCCGTACTGCTGCTCAGCGGTTCGCGGAAGGGACACGCCGAGCTGCGCGTAGAGATACTGCACGAAGCCGCTGCAGTCGAAGCCGGACGGCGACGCGCCACCGCTGCGATAGGCAACGCCCGCGTAACTGCGCGCCTGCGCGAGCACGGCAGCCCCGGACGCGTGACCGGCAGGACCGACGGCCACACGGGTGACGACGCCTCCGGACGCGCATGCACCGGCCGTGAGCAGGAGCGAGACCACCCCGAGGATCGCGAGGAAGCGGGTGGCGCGAGAGAGCAAGACCGCAGCCATCATCCCGGCTATCGACCGGTCGAACGTAACCCTTTAGACATGTGGACCTTACCGAGGCACGCGCGCTGCTTGACAGCGCCAAAGGCGCTCCAGCAGACTACTGCTTGGTCCGTCCTTTACGCGCCACGAACGCCGCCTATGGAGCAGACGCTGCTTCTCAACGCGACGTGGGAGCCTCTGAAGGTCGTGAACTGGCAGAAGGCCCTGACGCTCTGGTGCCAGGGCAAGGTGGAAGTCGTTGCCAGTTACGACCGCGAAGTCCGCTCCGTCACGCTGAGCTTCCGACTTCCTTCGGTCATTCGCCTCCTGCGGCGGATTCGCATCAGGCGCGCCATCGACGACGTGCCATTCTCGCGCGCCAATATCTACGCACGCGATGCCTGCACGTGCCAGTACTGCGGCCGCCACTTCTGTGCCGCCGATCTCACCTTCGATCACGTCGTCCCCGTTGCCCAGGGTGGACGCAAGTCCTGGGAGAACATCGTCTCGGCCTGCGTGAACTGCAATCGCAAGAAGGGAGGGCGCACCCCGGATCAGGCCGGCATGACCTTGATCCGGCCACCGAAACGCCCCTCCAAGGCGCCGGCCGTACGTCTCACCATCGGGCTGCGCCAGACGCCCGACAGTTGGCGCGATTACCTCTACTGGAATGTCGCGTTGGATGAGACCTGACCGAACCTGGAGCAGGTAGCGGCAGCGGGGCAAGGGCTGCCGCCGCAGGCGAACGCTCCGCGGATGCCCGTGCCGCGTGCCTATGCCGCCCGCTCGGGTGCGACGGTCGGACGTGCGCGCGTGAACGTACGGACGACGAGGTCGGCCTCGGTGTAGAAGGGGCGTCCCGGCTGGTCCTTGAAGGGCACGACCTGGACGTCCGGTTCCAACGAGGGCTGCTCGGTTAGCACGTGCACGTACCGCTGCGGGTACGACGCGTCCCTGAAGGTGGTGCCGACGACGCGGCCATGCCGGTCCTCGAGCCCGGCGAAGTCGTACTTCACGACTTCCAGCAGCTCGGGATCCGGATTGGTAGCCAGGTAGGCACACACGAGGCGCTTCACGTCCTCGAAGAACTGGGGCGGGTGCGTCCGGTTGTCGAAGGTGCCGTCCGGGCGGGCCAGACGTCGCAGCCCGTGTGCGTCGGGGGCGATGTGATAGAGCTCGTGCACAACGGTGTCGAGCCGCACCACCCACGGGGGCAGCCCGGCGTCTGCATACCGCTCGAGCTTGCGCCGACTGACCTGGTCGGAGAAACGCGGCAACGCCACCGAGATCATGTACTCGACGCGCGAGCCGCAGAGCGCCACCTCGGGCGACCGCGTCACGAACCACGGCGAACGGCGCGTGACGGTGCCTGTGGTCGCGTCGGCCCAGAAGTAGTAGCCCGGCTCGCTCGTCGGCAGCGTGAGGCAGTGGCAGGTCGCGTTGGGCCCATCCGCACCGGTCCGTCCACGGCGTGCGAACACGAGCGTGCGGTCGGGATGCACGTGCTCGAGCGCGGGTACTCGCACGACGATGTCGGCGATGAGTCTCGAGAGCGCGTCGGTGAAATGGAACATCGCTGAGTAGCGAATCGGACAGGCGAGCCGGAACATGAGACACCCGTAGCCCCGGCGCGGTCAAGCGCTACCGCATTTACGGCACTGGCGCGTGCGATTCGCCATCCCGAGGCGGCCCGGTGTCGTCGGCGGGCGCTGCCTCCGGCGGTGGCTCGGGGGGCACTTCCTCAGACGGTGAAGGGGCGCCCGCAGTGTCCAACGGAGAGCTGGCGTGGCCCGATCGCTCGGCACCAACGGTATCTCTGTCGAGCGGCGGCTGAGGCGCCTGACGCCTGCCCATCCGCTGCAGGATGATCTGCTGCCGCCGGCGCAGGCGCGCCGGTGGATCGGCCGGGTCGTAGACGTTCGGATTGATCAGCGCCCCAGCCAGGAGCGCGGCCTCGCGCGACGTGATGCCGGCGGCTGGCTTGCGGAAGTAGTGCCGAGCGGCAGCCTCGGCGCCCCACGTCCCGTGTCCCCACTCCACGACGTTGAGGTACAGCTCCAGGATGCGGCGCTTGCTGAGCAGGCGCTCCAGCCTGTGCGTAATCATCAGCTCACGCAACTTTCGCAGCGGGTCCTGCGAGGGCCAGAGGTAGAGGTTCTTGGCGAGTTGCTGCGTGATGGTCGAGCCTCCGCGCACGATCCGCCCTTTGGCCAGAATCGCTTCGAACGAGTCCCGGATCGCCTCGATCTCGATGCCCTCGTGCTGCCAGAAGCCGCTGTCCTCCGCGACGAGAACGGCACGCTTGAGGGGTTGGCCGATGCGGCTGTAGGGCACGAAGCGGTAGTCCCGCCTGGCGGGACGCCCCTCGGCATGCGCTTCGGCCGTGCGCAGCCGCATGAAGGCCGTGTGCTCGGGTGCGGTGTCCGCCAGCGGTCGCACGTCCGGAACGGTGAGCGCCAGATACCCCACGAACAGCAGGGCGCCGGCCGCCACACCGGCGATGGCGCGGCCAACCTTCGAGAGCGGCGAGACGCGCCGCCGCGTGCCAGTGGTTCGACGACGAGCCGACATGATTCCTGGATGCAGCCGGATGCCGGTGATGGGGGACCCGGCGGCCCGCATGACGGCATCGATGCCGCGCACACGGTGCCGGCCAGGACCTGCCGAGCAGTGCGAGCAGTATATGTGACCGTTCGCGTCTGAGGGACGGCCTGGCCACCCACTCGAGCCGCGTCATCGCCCGGGCGTGCCCCCCGACGGCGCCGGCGAAGCGCGACGCCACCGAACGTACAATCTCCGCCATGACCGCCGCGGTGCCGGCGGACGTCACGCACGATTCGGTCACCGCGGCCATGCTGCGGCATCGGCGCTTGCTCGCGACGGCCGTCATGCTCGGATTCGCCATCGTCTCCGTGTTCGTCGTCGTGGCCCTGCTCCGCGCCCGGGCGCAGCCGTGGCTCGGGCTGGTGACCACCCGGACCGGCGTCTCCATCGTCGAGCCGACGGAGCGCCGGGGCGACGTGACGGTGCGGTTCGTGCGCCCCGGTGGGGCAGCCGAGCGGGCCGGGCTCCGGGCAGGCGACCGCATCCTCCGGATCGACGACATCGAGGCTGGCGACGTCGATCGCCTGGCGGCGCTGCACGACCGGCTCAGCCCGGGCGACACGCTGACCTACGACATCGAACGCGCCGACCAGCGGTTGACCGTTCAGGTCGTCACAGGGGCGGTGATGCGCGAACCACGGCAGTGGATCGGCGTGGGCACGCGTGTGTTCGTCGTCCTCGCGCTGTTCATCGGCATCCCCGCAACCGTGTACAGGTGGCGGCCGAACGACCCCCGGGCGCTGCTCTTCATGCTGTTCGCGTGCACCTTCGGGCTGTCGATGCTCACGTTTGCCGTGCCCGAGGCGAGCCACGCGCCACAGACGGTGCTGCCGATGCCGGATGCGTACATCCGCATGAACGCCGCCGCGCTCGCGATCACGTTCATCGGGGCGCTCGTCGTCAGCCCGACGCTGCTGCACTTCCTCGCGCTCTTCCCGCAGCCGCGCCTCGCGCCGGTCCCCCTGGCGCGCGCGCTCCGCTGGACGTACCTGCTGCCGCTCTCGATCGCCGGTGTCGGAGCGCCTGTTGCCGTGCTGCTTGCGGCACGGGTCCTGCCGAGCCACGTCCGGCACGCGGCGGCCCTCACGGCCGCCGGCGTCGCTCTCCTGGTTGCCGCTCGCCTCTACTGGCTGCGCCTCCGGAGCCAGCCGTGGCGCACGCGGGTGCTCGACCGGCCGGGAGCAACCGTTGCGGTCACGGTGTTGACGTACAGCGCCGTTGCGCTCGTGGCCTTCGTCATCGTTCACACCCGATCGCGGCCACTGGCCGGGATGATGGCTGCGCTGCTCATCGTCGCGTCGGTCATCGTCTTCAGTCTCTGCATCGGCGTGCTCTACCCCGTCGCCTCCGGGATCGCGATGTGGCGGTCGTGGAGGCTGAGCTCAGAGGAGCAGCGCCGGCAGATCCGGTGGCCGCTCGTCAGCATCGCCTGGGCACTGGGCATCGCGTTGGTGCTCTCGGTGATCTCCATGGTGCTGTCGCTGTCGGCGGCGAGTACGCCTCCCCCCTGGCTGTATTCCACCTTCGAGGCGTCCACCTGGATCGCGTACTCGGTGATACCGATCGCCTTCGCGGCCGCCGTCCTGCGCTATGGCCTGATGGACATCAGGGTCATCATCCGCCTGACGTTCTTCTACCTGCTGGCGACGGCCAGCGTGTACGTGGGCGCGTTCGCCACGGCGCTGCTGCTGGCCACGGCGGCCGGCGAGGCCACCGCGAGCACCCGCGTGACGACGGTCGCGATCGCGCTGGTGGTCGTATCGCTCGTAGAGCCCCTGCGTCGGCGCGTGCAGCGACACGTCGACAAGCGCTTCTACCAGCGGACGCCGGACCCGGTGGGTGTGCTCGCGCGGCATGGCGAGGCCCTGCGGACGATGCCGCACAGGGACGATCTCGAGCGGCGGCTCGTGCTCGCGTTGCAGGAAGCGATCCCGCACACGCCGACGTACGTGTTCCGCCGGCGGGATGGCGCCAGCGGGTTCGTCGCCGCCCACTCGCCTGACCCGAAGGCTCGCGAGTCGTTCGAGGCACTGCCCTTCCTCGCGGCGCGGGCGCCCGACCTCCACGGGCCTACCGCGCTGACCGAGCTGAGTCTGCCGCCCGAGGAGGCGCGCACATGGGAACACCTCGGTATCGAGGTGCTGCTGCCGGTGCGGCACGGCGAAGCCATACCCGTGGTGCTCGGCATCGGCCGGAAACGCTCGGACGAGGCGTGGCAGGAGCGCGACATCGAAGTGCTGTCGTCGTTGGCGGCGCAGACGTCGATGGCAATCGGCGACATCGAAGCGCGGCTCCACGAATCGTCGTTGCGAGAAGCCTTCGACAACCAGCGGGCCCTCCTGCCGCAGCAGTTGCCCCAGCCCGACACGTTCTCGGTGGCCGGGGCGTGGCACCCCGCGCTCACCGTGGGAGGCGACTACTACGACGCGTGGTGGCTGTCACACGATGCGATTGCCGTCTGCGTGGCCGACGTGGCCGGCAAGGGCCTCGCCGCATCGCTCGTGATGGCGAACCTGCAGGCAACGGTGAAGGCGCTGTCGGGGCCCGACGTGAGTCCCGCCGACCTCTGCACCCGCGTCAACGACACGCTGGCGACCAACCTGCGGCGCGGACGGTTCGTGACGTTCTTCTACGCGGTGCTGCACCTGTCGAGCGGCGAACTGCATTACGCAAATGCCGGTCACAACCCGCCTTTGCTCTTCTCTGGCGGACGCACGCAGGAACTGGGCCTCGGCGACCCGGGACTGGGCCTCTTGCGGACACACCGCTACGGCGACCGCCTCGTCCGCCTCGACCAGGATGCCCGCCTGCTGCTGTTCACCGATGGCGTGACGGAAGGACGCAGCCCTGACGGCGAGGACTTCGGAATGAAGCGCCTCGGCGAGATCGTCGCGCGGCGGCACGCCACTGCAGGCGCCCTGCGCGACGACGTGCTGTCGGCCATCGCGGCGTGGACGCAGGGCCGCTTCGACGATGACGTGACGCTGCTGGCGATCGTGCGCCGACAGGGATTGCCCGACGACGTGTTCCAGTCGCAGAACATCCGCCTGCCGGTAACAGGGCGTTCGTAGCCGCCAAGCAGCCGGCCGGCTGCCAGCTCACCCGTCGATCAGCTCACCCCTCGACGACCACCTTGACGCGATCGCCGGGCTGCGGGCGCTCCTGCGGTGAGAAGCCGTTGATGATGGCGAGCGTCTGCGCGGCAACGACCTTTCGTCCCGGACCGGCCGCGATGCTCTCCCAGGTGTCGCCCTGGCGCACGGTGTAGAGATCGATCACGTTCGGGCGGATGCGCTCGGCCTCTCCGGCACTGAGCGGAGCAAACGAGCGGACCGTCGAATCCACCGCCTGCTGCAGCGCCTGGTACGACTGCGTCGGCGCGAGCCCGGCGAGCCGGAACACCTGGTTGTTGTGGCTGATCCACGCTGAACGCAGCACCACGTCGCCCATCTGCTGCAGCTGTCCCTGGAACGTGCCCACGAAGGCCGGAAGGCCATTGACGCGTGTGTCGGCGCCCTCGACGTAGCGAAGTCCGGTCTGCGCGAGATCGGCAGACGCCACCTCCTGCAACGTGCGGCCGCGCGACTGCACGAGTTGGAGGAACACGAACCCGCCGCCGCCGGAGGGCTGCGCCACCACCTGCTGAGGCGTGTTCTGCACCTGCCATCCTTGCGGGAACTCGAGCCGGAAGCGCATGTCCGGGTGCAGGAAGGCGTTGCCACGCAACACGCCCTCCCGCGGGTTGTCGCCGAACATGAGCCCGTCCACGCGCTGCAGGTACTGGGCCCTGTTCACGGCCAGATCCCTGGCGGCCTGCGTGCGCAACGTCGCGACACGCTGCTCGAGGCGCGCAACGCGGTCCTCGGGCATCGGGTGCGTGGAGGCCCAGTTCGGCACGCCCTTGCGATCGGTGCCGTCACTCAGGCGCCCCAGCGTTTCGAGCATGCTCGCGACGCCACGCGGGTCCCAGCCCTGCTCGGTCGCGTAACCGGCACCCAGCGTGTCGGCCTCCAGCTCATCGTCGCGACCGAACTTGAGAAAGAGCAGGCCGAGACCGGACTCGAGCGCCTGGCCGAAGGGTCGCAGTTCCGGCACGAAGATCTGCCCGAGCAGCAGGCCGAGCGAACCGGCTGTCTGTTTGCTGTACTGCGCGGCCGAATGTCGTGCCGTCACGTGAGCGATCTCGTGCCCGAGCACGCCCGCCAGCTCCGCCTCGCTGTTCAGGTGCGCCATGATGCCGCGCGTCACGTAGATGAACCCACCTGGCAGGGCGAAAGCGTTCACCGCCTGAGCGTCCACCACGGCGAACGTCCAGGGCAGTTCGGGTCGTTCGCTGCCCTTGGCGAGCGGCATGGCGATGCGCTCCACGTACTGCTGGAGCGCCTGATCGGCCACCAGACCCATCTCCTGCCGGACCTGGGCGTCCGATTGACGGCCGAGCGCGACTTCCTGCTCAACGCTCATGAGATTGAGCTCACGCTTGCCGGTCGCCGGGTTGGTCGCGCATGACAGGGCAATGGCGCTTGCGCCGACGAGGCCGGCGAGGCGGGTGGACATGCTCGGTCGTAGGTTCATCCTTCTGCTCCGCTCTCAGCTCTAGCAAGGACAGCGCCAATGCTGACGCCGTCCCACTCACAGACCGTCTCCCGGACGACCGGGCCTCCAGCGATTCAAACGCATCGTGATGCTGAACTACTGCCGCACCGATCTCGTCCGAGACGCTGAGTGACCCCAGAAATTCGCCCGCTGCCCGACCACCTACCGGATTCGCTCCGCTGGACGCACACCCAGCGACGCATGGCGTGGCTGTTCGACCAGCAACAGTGCGTGGGGTCTCTCGGCTTCAACGGATACGGACGGGCCAGCGGCCGGACGAGTCGCGGCGTGTGGCATCTGAGGCGACTCGGGGTGCTGCACCACTGCATCACCATCGTCCCCGTGCACCGGGCGCACCCGCCGATGATGATGAGGCAGGCACTGACCTCTGACGGCACGCTGGATCTGGCGGGCGACACTCCCGTCACGTGGCGCGCCCTGAACTGCGCGCCGCGCGCCTGGGCCTTCGAGCGACGGGGCGATGGCACACGCCTGTTGACGTTCGTCGCGGAAGGCGACCTCCATCCCGAGACGAGCATCCATGTGAGCGCGGCCGCGCGCGACCTGGAGGACCCGACTCCACTCCTGCTGCTTGGCGCCTACCTCGTCCGGCTCACCGTGGACGACGGCGCCGTGATCGCAGGCACCTGACACGCTGCGGCCGGTCAGCGCGACTTGCCGCCGTGCCACGATGGGATGGGCAGGCTGCGCATGGTGTGCAGCCCCGGCTCCGCGGAGAGGACCTTCGGGATGGAATTGACGGCGATGGCCGCGGTGGCGATGTCGCCGTGAATGCCGCCGGCGATCTTCATGTGCAGGTCAGGCAAGCCTTTCACCGTGACCGCGTCGTACGATTCCGGAGCGCCGAGGTATGCCTCCATGTGGAGCGTAATCAGCGCCTCGCCGTCCCTGAAGCCGATCCCGGTCTGGATGATTCCGGCAACCTGCCCCTTCTGCACGGTGAGGAACTGACTCTTCGTGCTCCTGCGCGCCACCTTGGGGCCGATGTCGTCCGTGATGCGATCGAGTTTCCAGCCCATCGCATCGGCGATCATCGCCACGGATTCGGCGAGACCGACGTGACGTACCGACCCGCTCGCCACCCGCTCGTCGAACTGCTCCGGCGTGAGGCCGGCGCCGATCTTCTGCTGGAACGGCAGGCGACGCACCGACGCGTCCTGGATGCGGTCCACGCGAATCGCGTCGACGCGCTCGCAGACGCCGGTCAGCGTGATTGGCAGCGCGTCCATGGCGAATCCGGGATTCACGCCGGTCCCGACCACGGCAACCTTCGCCTTCCTGGCAAGCGCGTCGATCTTCTTGGCGAGCCGCTTGTTGGATTGCCACGGATAGGCGAGTTCTTCGGTCGTCGAGACGATCGGCAGTCGGTAGCGAAGGATGCCGGTGATCGGCTCGACCACGCTGGCCAGCGACGAACTGGTGCAGAGGACGACCACATCCGGCTTGCCTGCCTTGACGGCCGGCCCGAGCCTGCCCATCACGGGCACCTTCAGCGTCGTCCCGAGATCGGCCACGTCGCCGATGTCCCTGCCGACCTTCTCCGGATCGAGATCCACGGCTCCGACGATCTTGAAGCCCCGCCGCGTCGCGCACTGACGGACGACACCTACGCCAATAGGGCCGAGCCCCACGTGGAGCACACGGATCGCCATGAACGGGAAGTCTCCTCGCTCCGCACGCCGCACGGCGCCGGTAACCGGCAGATTATACTCGCGGGCATATCGTGGAAGTCCTGATCGGCCTCGTCTTCCTCGGCGCCTCCCTCGCGGTGGCTTTCGTACTGCCTGTCATCTCGTTTCTCCGCGCCACGCAGGCCAGCAAACGAAGCGAGATGCTCGCTCGCGAGGTGCAGGCGC
>JAEZCY010000129.1 GCA_023429845.1 Acidobacteriota bacterium | reverse complement strand
GAGGGGTACCAAACCCGCCGGCCACCGGCTCGGAGGCCGGCTCGGATGTCGGCTCGGGTGCGGCTTCAGCCGTCGCCCGACCGGCGGGTGCGGGGGCCGTGGGGGGGCCCCCCCCCGCGCCCGCGCGGCGAACCTTCGCTGCGACCAACACCGCGGAAACCCGACGGCGCAGCCCGCCGCCGCCTGCTCATGCTGTGAAACGTTACACGGGAGCAAATCGAACCCCAAGTGTCGATTCGTAAATGGCCGCTTGACTTTGACCACTGAGTGCTTCATTTTTTGATTAGTCAAAAACATGATCGCGCTCTTGCTCCTCGCCGGCACTGCCCTGAACCAGCCCCTCGCACCGCCCACACCCTGCGCGATGCGTGTGGAAGTACATGACGCTGCCGGCAGCCCCTTGCCGGGCGTCACCCTGGTCTCGGCGGACGGCGAGGCACTCCAGGCCACCGACGACACAGGCGTGGCCTGTCTGCCCGCTGTGGCGCCGGTGCGCCTCGAATTGCCCGGCTTCGTCACGACCGACGTTCCTGCGGCGTCCGGTGCCATCGTCGTCACGCTCGCGCCCGCGTTCCGCGCGGAAGTGGATGTGGTGGCGGCACGCCGCGACGCGCGCCTGCGCGATGCTGCCGTGCGCACCGAGGTCGTATCGCGACAGTTCGTCGAGCAGGTCGGCGCGCGAACGCTTGCCGATGCAGTCGAGTACACGACCGGCGTGCGCGTGGAGAACAACTGCCAGAACTGCAACTTCTCACAGGTACGCCTGCTGGGGCTGGAAGGCCCGTATACCCAGATCCTCATCGACGGACAGCCGACGCTGTCGTCCCTGGCGCAGGTTTACGGGCTCGAGCAGATCCCGGCGCGGCTCATCGACCGGCTCGAGGTGACCAAGGGCGGCGGGGCGGCGCTGCTGGGCCCCGGCTCGGTTGGCGGCGTGATCAACGTGATCACGCGGGAACCCAACGAGCGCGGTGCGCAACTGGACACCACGATCGGCGTGACGCACGGACAGCCAACCGTGAGCACGGCGGGCGCCCTCGACTGGGTGTCCTCCGATCGCCACGGCATGCTGACCGCATACGGACAGGCGGATCGCGTGAGTCCGGTCGATCTGACGGGCGACGGATTCACCGAAGTGTCCAGGCGCGCGCTCGACGCGGGCGGCATCCGGGCGCATCGTCTGCTGCGCGACGCTCGCGCCCGCCTGACCGTGGACGCCAGCGCCTTCCATGAGACCAGGCGCGGGGGCAACGCGCTCGACCTGGCGCCGCACGAGGCCGACATCGCCGAGGACATCGACACGATGCGGACGGCGGCCACGGTCACGTGGCTCCACGCGCCGACTCCGCGCACCGACTATCGGCTCACGCTCTCCGCCGCCGATACACAGCGAGACAGCTACTACGGCGTCGGCAGGAATCCGCTGGCCTACGGCGACACGCGGAGCCGCCTCGGCGTGGCCGACCTGCTGGTCAACCGGTACGGCACGCGCCACGTGGTGAGCGGCGGCATGCAGCTGACGGCAGAACGGCTCCAGGACAATCAGCCAGGCTACGGCCGTCAGTTGGACCAGCGCTACACGCAACTCGGCGTCTTCGTACAGGACGAGTGGACCATGCGGCCCGGATGGCAGTTGGTGACGGGCGCACGCGTCGATGCCCACTCGGCACTCGAGACGCCGCGTGTGCTCCCCCGCGCCGCGCTACGCATCTCGCCCCGACCGGCGCTCGACCTCCGCGTATCGTTCGCACAGGGGATCCGCGCACCGCAGGTGTTCGACGAGGACCTGCACATCGCTTCGGTCGGCGGCGATGCACGCGTAGTCGTCGTCGATCCGGCGCTGCGTCCGGAACGCTCCAGGAACTGGATGGCCGGCGGCGAATGGAAGCCGTCGCTGTGGGGCGGACAGGCGCTGCTCGAGGTCAACGCGTTCGACACGCGGCTTCGCGATCAGTTCCACTTGCAGGAGCAGGACCTGCCCGGCACTGCCGAGCGCGAGTTCCTGAAGACCAACCTGGGCACGGCGACCGTGCGCGGCATCGAGGCCAATGCGGGCTGGGGCCGTGGCGATCACCTGATCATCCAGGGCGGCATCGTCGTGCAGCGCAGCACGTTCGGACAACCCGACCCGGACTTCGGGAGCACGCGCTTCTTCCGCACGCCTGACATCTACGGCAACGCGTCGATCACCGTGAGGGAAGTGATCCCGGTGGACGTCTTCGCCGGGCTGCGCATGACCGGCTCGATGCTCGCGCCCCACTTCGCCGGCGCGATCCCGCAGAACCGTCTGGACCGGGCGCCATCGTTCGTCCAGGTCGATCTGTCGTTGGCGCGGCGGCTCACGAGCGGCCGCGTCCCGATGACGCTGACGTTGGCCGTACGCAACCTGACCAACGCCTACCAGCGCGACCTCGACCAGGGACCCTTGCGTGACGCGGGCTATGTCTACGGACCGCGTCTGCCGCGCACCGTGTCCGTGTCGGTGAGGGTGGGCGGATGAGAGCCGTCGCCCTGGCTTTCGCCGCCCTGACCGCAGCCGGCGATCCGATCGCCGCCCGGCAGGACCGTGCCGCGCCGACACCGCGCGAAGCCGTCGTGACGGGTGCCCCCGCGCCCGCAGCGGGATGGCGCGCGGTGGACATCGAAGGACGGACGTTGTCGCAGGAAGCACTGCGGGGCCGCGTCGTGCTCGTGGATTTCTGGGCGACGTGGTGCGCGCCCTGCCTCGAGGACCTGCCACGGCTCAAGCGCCTGCACGACCGCTTTGCGGCGCAAGGTCTGATGATCGTGGGCGTCAGCCTCGACCGATCGAGCCCGCGCGACTTCCGCAGCTGGCTGCAGCGCCAGGCGATCGGCTGGCCTCAGGTGCGTGAACGCGGCGGCTACGACGGCCCGCTGGCCCGGCGTTTCGACGTCGAGGCGATTCCCGCGTCGTTCCTGTTCGACCGCGATGGGCGCCTCATTGGCGCCAACCTGCGCGGCGATGCGCTCGACGGCCGCGTGGCCACCCTGATGGAGGCGCGATGACCGACGCGCTCGTGTGGGTGTCGTTGTTCATCGTCCTGCTGCTCGCGCTCCTGTGGCCGCGGCATGGCGTGCTTGCGCGCACGCGGCGCCGCGCGGCTCGCCACGCGCGGGAACGGGCCGACAACGCGCTCAAGCACCTGCTGCACGAGGCGCAGGCGGGCCGCGCCGCGACGTTTGCCTCCCTGAAGGGCACCCTCCGGATCGGCGATCGTCCGCTGCTGCGCGTGCTCGAGCGCTTGCGGTCGCAGGGCCTGGCGTCCTCGGACGGCGGGCGCTTCCAGCTCACGCCGGCCGGCCAGAAGCGCGCCCGGCACCTCGTGCGGGCCCACCGCCTCCTCGAACGCTACCTCGCCGACGAGGCCCGCCTGCCTGTGACCGCCGTGCACCGGGTGGCTGAACGGCTCGAGCACAGGCTCACGGAAGCGGACGCCGACCGTCTGTCGGCCTCGATGGGGCACCCCGAATCCGATCCGCACGGCGATCCCATCCCGTCGGCCGGTGAAGGCGTGCAGGACGTCGGCGCGCCGATCGCCTCCCTGGGTGTGAGCGCCGAGGGTCGCATCGCGCATCTCGAGGACGAGCCTGCCGCGATGTTCCGAGCCCTCGCGCAGCTGGGGCTCCGCGCCGGCGACGCCTTCTGCGTGACCGCCACCGACGACGACGCGATGCAGCTGCTCGTGGAGGGCCGTGAGGTTCGCCTGCCCCTGGAACTCGCAGGCAACGTGTTCGTGGTGCCGCTCGAAGCCGGGGCCGCGGATGCGTCGGGGCTGGTGCGCCTCGCCGACCTGTCCACGGCGGATACGGCCGAGATCGTGTCACTCGCGCCCTCGTGTCAGGGCTTGACGCGGCGCCGGCTGCTCGACCTGGGCTTCACGCCAGGCACGAAGGTCCAGCCCGTGCTGCAGACGTTTGCCGGCGACCCGCGAGCATACCGGGTGCGCGGCACGATGATCGCGCTCCGCCGCGACCAGTCGTCGGCGGTCATCGTGCGGAAACGAGAGACGGAGGTCGGCTGACGGTCATGTCGCACAACTGTGAAACCTGTCCCGTCGCGTCGGAACTGGCGCCCCTCGGCGGTCAGATCGGCGGCGTCGATCGCGTGGTGGCGCTCGCCGGCAATCCCAACACCGGCAAGAGCACCCTGTTCAACGCCCTCACGGGCCTGCACCAGCACACCGGCAACTGGCCCGGCAAGACCGTGACGCGTGCCGAGGGCGGCTTCGCGTACGGCGACGTGCGCTACAAGATCGTCGACCTGCCGGGAACCTACTCGCTGCTGTCCGCCTCGCAGGACGAGGAGGTGGCGCGGGACTTCATCCTTTTCGGCCAGCCGCACGCGGTGATCGTCGTCACCGACGCGAGTGCGCTCGAGCGCAATCTGAACCTCGTGCTGCAGGTGCTCGAGATCACCGATCGCGTGGTGGTGGCCGTGAACCTGATGGACGAAGCGCGGCGCAAGGGCCTCGACGTGGACGCGCGGAGCCTGTCCCGAGACCTCGGCGTGCCTGCGATCCCGATCGTCGCGCGGACGGGCGAGGGGCTGCATGCCCTGCTGACCGCCCTGGACGGCGTGTCGAGCGGCGCTGTCGCGACCACGCCGCTGCGGGTGACCGGCACGCCGGAGTTCGAGCACGCCGTGCGCGATCTCATGACGCGGATCGAGTCGGCGGCGCCGGGTGTGCCCAACAGCCGCTGGCTCGCGATCAGACTCCTCGACGGCGACGCACGCGTCGAAGAGGCGCTGCGCACCGGTGAACTGGCGCGGCTGGTGTCGCGCCAGCAGCAACGCGACGTGCGCTTCAGCCGGCAGATCGCGCTGCAGGGCGCGCAGTGAGCGCCGACGGTCGAATGACGAAGGCCGCATGAGTACGACGATGTCCACGCTTGGCACTTCTTCCGCCTCCACGCCCGACGACGTCCTCGCCCGCGCGCGCGAGTTGCGCCGGCAGTTGCACAACGGCTTCCGCGAGGAGGCCGTGAAGTCGCTCTACGCCGAGGCGGAACGCGTGGCAGGCCGCGCCGTGTCGCGACGGGGCGGCACGCACGGCGTCGCCCTCGACCAGCGCATCGACAGGCTCGTGACCTCGCCGTGGCTCGGGCTGCCGATCATGCTGGTGCTGCTCGCGACCGTGTTCTGGCTGACGATCGCCGGGGCGAACGTGCCCTCGGCGATGCTCGCCTCGGCGCTGTTCTGGGTCGAGGACCAGGCCGTGGCACTGTTTGACGCCGCTGGCGTGCCGTGGTGGATCACCGGCTTCGTCTGGCACGGCGTGTACCGCGGCCTCGCCTGGGTGGTGAGCGTGATGCTGCCGCCGATGGCGATCTTCTTCCCGCTCTTCACGATCTTCGAGGACCTCGGCTACCTGCCGCGCGTGGCGTTCAACCTCGATTTCCTGTTCCACCGCGCCGGCGCGCACGGCAAGCAGGCGCTCACGATGGCGATGGGCTTCGGCTGCAACGCGGCCGGCGTGATCTCCACGCGGATCATCGATTCGCCTCGCGAGCGGCTCGTCGCGATCCTCACGAACAACTTCGTGCCGTGCAATGGCCGCTACCCCACCCTGATCATGCTCGGCACGATCTTCGTGGGGGCGTCGTTCGCGCCGGGCTTCGCGTCCATTGCCGCGGCCGCCGCCGTTGTCGGCGTCGTCCTGCTCGGCATCGTCTTCACGCTGCTGATGTCGTGGCTGCTGTCGCGGACCATCCTGCGCGGTGAGGCGTCCGCGTTCACCCTGGAACTGCCGCCCTACCGGCGCCCGAGCATCGGCCGCATCTTCTACACGTCGCTGATCGACCGCACGCTGTTCGTGCTCTGGCGCGCGATCTGGACGGCGGCGCCGGCGGGCGCGGTGATCTGGCTGCTCGCCAACATCCGGTGGGGAGACCAGACCCTGGCGGCATTGAGTGCCGGATGGCTCGACCCGCTCGGTCGTGCCATCGGGCTCGATGGCGTCATCCTGCTGGCGTACGTGATCGCCATCCCGGCCAACGAGATCGTCGTGCCAACGCTGGTGATGGCCTACATGGGACTCGGGATGATGACCGAGATGGAGGGGCTCGCGGATCTCCGCCGGCTGCTGGTGGACCAGCAGGGCTGGACGATGCTGACGGCCGTGAACCTGATGCTGTTCGCGCTGCTGCACAACCCGTGCGCGACGACGATCATCACGATTTACAAGGAGACACTGAGCGTGAAGTGGACCACGCTCGGCGCGCTGCTGCCGCTCGGCACCGCGTTCCTCGTCTGCTTCCTCACCGCGACGGTGGCGCGGGCGTTCGGCTGGGGTATCTGAGCGCCGCTACCGCCAATCGTGGACGAACACGCGCGACGGGTCGTCTTCGGGCATCAGCAGCAATTCCCTTCCGGCGACCGCCATCCCTTCGTGCGTGAGGGTCACGCCCCGGTCGGTGGTGCCCACGACGATGCGCTCCTTCAGGTCGAGTGACGGCCAGTCGAGGCGGTCGATGACCCCGGCGTCGCCCAGCAGGCCGCCCGCCAGGAGTCCATCGGGGGTCCAGTGCAGGTCCTGGTACCGGGCCGCACCGTCGTGCGCCACCTTCGTCGTCAACGTGCCCTCGAACGTCCACTCGTAGAAGGCGCGCGCATCCCAGTTGCAGCCGACGAGGGCGCCGGTCGTGGCGGCAAGCGCGCCGATGTGGTCGGCCACTGCGAAGCGTGATTGCACGGCGAGGGTCGAGGGGTGGCGCGCCTCGATGACGCTCGTGGACTCACGCGCGTACTCGGCGACCGGGAGCCAGAGGGTGTCGCCGAGCCGCCCGAACCCACCAGGGTGGTAGCGCGGGCCATCCTGGACCTCGACGCGCTGCAGGAGCATCCCGTCGGCGGCGCGGAATGCCGCGAGCACCCCCTTCTTCTCGGCGCGCAGCACGGCACTCACGTACCAGGTGGCGCCGTCGGCACTGGCGGTGATGCCCTGGGGGTGGTCCAGGGTGGCGTTCAGGCCGACCGTCCTGCGAGGTGCGCCCAGCGTGCCCGACCGCACACTTGTCTGTGCGGAGCCAGCCCGGCTGGAGGCGAGCACGAGGGGGAGAGACAGCAGGATTCCTTCGAGAAATCCTCGACGGGAGGCAGCGGAGGCACGGGCCGGCATGCGGGGATCTGACTCCGGGGCGGGGCCGTCGCGCAAGGGCCGCGTGCCGCCTTGCGGAACGCCCCCACGGATGGCAGACTCGGGTGACGTTGTCCTCCTCCGCTCCGTCACACCGACCGCGCACGGGCCGCGCGTCGCGCCAGCCCGAGTTCCCGGTGCCGTATCGGTACCAATTCAGCGAGGCGGACTGCGTCCCGACCACGTTCCTGAACGGCATTGCCCGCCTGTTCGGGCGCGGCGAGATTCCGCCGGTGGTCATCCAGCGCGTCTACACGTACACGCTGAACGGCGTCAGCCGCCGCAACACGCTCGGCGACGGCACCGACGAATGGGGGATTCGCCTCACCTCCGAGTGGCTGGGCGCGTACAAGGAACGCAACTTCGCGGTGCGCACCGAGTACCTGCGCGGCACGGAGGTCCACGTCAGGCGCGGCAACCAGCTCGTGGGATGCCTCAACACGGGCGGCGTGGCGCTCTGCAACCTGCACGTCGGCGGCGGCATCTGGCACTACGTGATGGCGATCAAGGCCGATCCCGCCGGTCTCTCGTTCTTCGACCCGTACTTCCAGCGCACGCTGAAGGGGCTCAACGGGTCCGCGCAGCGGCTGCGCGACGACGCGGATGGCGCCAACCTGTGGGTGGCGCGCGACTGGCTCGACACGTACAGCAACCGCAAGCGCTACTGCTTCGGCACGATTCGCAATCGTGAAGCGGTGCTGCTGTGGCGGCGCAAGCGGTAGACGCCAAGGGGCTGGCGGTTCGCAACGGACGGCCGCCGACGTGAGGCCGATCCACGTTCGGCATTCGACGCTGTGCTCGGCTACGCTGTTCGGGTCGATGCCCTCGCCTTCGCCTTCGCTTGCGGTGCCCTCGCGCTCACGCCTCGCCGTCCTCACGGGGGTCGCGCCCGACGAACGCGCCGCGCTCGCCTGGAGCTTCCTCTACTTCTTCGCGTTGCTGTGCGCCTACGGACTGTTGCGTCCGCTGCGCGAGGAGATGGGCGTCCGCTACGGCGTCGAACGGCTGCAATGGCTCTTCAGCGGCACGTTCGTCTGCATGCTGCTCGCGCAGCCGCTCTATGGGGCCCTGGTGTCGCGCTTCGAACGACGCGTGTTCCTGCCCGTCGTCTACGGCTTCTTCGTGGCCTGCCTGGTCACGTTCTACGTGGTGTTCCGGGCCGGCGTCGCGATGGAGACCGCCGTACCCGCCTTCTTCATCTGGGTGAGCGTCTTCAACCTGTTCGTGGTGTCGGTGTTCTGGAGCTTCATGTCCGACATCTTCACGAGCGATCAGGCCAAGCGGCTCTACGGCATCATCGCCGCCGGCGGCACCTGCGGCGCGCTGGCGGGTCCGCTGTTCACGGCGCTGCTGGTCCAGCGCATCGGTGTCCCGCAGCTGATGCTCATCTCGGCGCTCCTGCTCGGCGTGGCGCTCATGGCGATCGTCAGGCTGCTGCCGTGGGCCACCCGGCGCCGAGGCGAAGACCGCGCCATCGGCGGGACGGTGCTCGCGGGCGCGCGGCTGGTGTTCGGGTCGCCGTTCCTGCGGCTGATCGCCTGCCTCCTGCTGCTCTACGTCACGGTCAACACGATCCTCTACTACCAGCAGGCGGCGGTGGTCTCGGCCGCCTTCAGCGATCCGGCGTCGCGCGCCGCGTACTTTGCCCGCATCGACTTCGCGGTGAATGCCCTTACGGTCGTCACGCAACTCGTCGTCACGCGCGTGCTGCTGACGCGCTATGGCGTGACGCCGCTCCTCATGCTGTCGCCGGTGATCGTCGCGGCGGGGTTCATGTGGCTCTCGGCGTCGCCGACGCCGCTTCTGCTCGCCGGCATCCAGGTGGTGCATCGCGCCGGCAACTTCTCGCTGATCGCTCCGGCACGCGAAAGCCTCTTCACACGGGTCGATCGCGAGAGCCGCTACAAGGCGAAGGCGTTCATCGACACCGCGATCTACCGCGGCGGAGATCTCGTGAACGGCTGGCTGATGGCGGCGGTGGTCGCCGCGCAAGTACCGCTCGGGCGGGTCGCGCTGGTCGGGCTGGCGGTCGCCGCGGCCTGGGCGCTGGTGGGCTGGCGCGTCGGCCGCACGCACGACGAGCACCTCGCCACACGGGCCGATGCCGTGCCCGCACCGTCGGCCACGGCCTGAGCGCACCGCTTCGTCCCGGGTCCTCGTTCAATGGAACCGGGGCGCTTGCGCCCTGCGTCATCGTCGGGACAATCTTCCCGGCGCTGCAGGCCGAGGGCGGCAGGCTGCGGCCGCAGGAGTCCCGAACCATGCCCATCACACGACGGTCGTTCATCGGCACCAGCCTCGCAGCCGCGGCCACCGCCGCACTGCCACTCCGCGGCGCAGCAGCGACGCCACGGAAGATCCTCATCATCGGAGGCACCGGTTTTCTCGGGCCGCACACCGTGCGCCGTCTCCAGGAGCGCGGGCATACCGTGACGCTCTTCAACCGCGGCCGCACCAACCCCCAGCTGTTCCCAGACGTCGAGAAGCTGCGCGGCGACCGCAAGACGGACCTGAAGGCCCTGGAGGGTCGTTCGTGGGACGCCGTGCTCGACACCTCGGCATACCTGCCCGCGGACGTGACGCGCAGCGCGACGCTGCTGGCGCCCCGCATCGGGCATTACGTGATCATCTCGAGCATCTCCGTCTACAAGGCCCTCGACACGCCCGGCATGGACGAACGCGCACCGCTGGCCACCCTGAAGGACCCCGACGTCCAGGAGATCACGGGCGAGACGTACGGCGGACTCAAGGCGCTGTGCGAGCAGGCCGCGGAGAAGGCGATGCCGGGCCGCACCACGGTGATCCGTCCCGGCCTGATCGTCGGCCCCGGCGACTCGAGCGACCGGTTCACGTACTGGCCGGTGCGCGTGTCGAAGGGCGGCGAGGTGCTCGCGCCGAACGCACCGGGCGACTTCGTGCAGGTGATCGACGTCCGCGACCTGGCCAACTTCGTCGCCCTGACGCTCGAGGATCGCCTCACGGGCATCTACAACGCGGATGCGCCGCAGGCCAGCCTCACCATCGGGCGGCTGCTCGACACCTGCAAGGCCGTCGCGAAGTCCGACGCGACGTTCGTCTGGGTGCCGACGGCGTTCCTGGAGGCGGAGCGGGTGCGGCCCTGGTCCGACATGCCGGTCTGGCTGCCGCTCACCGGCGACGAGGCCGGCGGCGGCCAGATCAGCGTCAAGGCGGCGATGGCCAGGGGACTGACGCACCGGCCGCTCGCCGACACGGTGCGCGACACACTGGCCTTCGTGGACACGTGGCCTCCCGAGCGCAAGGCGAAGCTGCGCGCCGGCCTCGCACCGGAGCGCGAGGCGGCGGTCATCGCGGCCTGGAAGGCGAAGCGGCCGTAGGCTGCAGTCTGCAGGCCGCCCGGCTGCCCGTCAGTGCGTGAACTGTGTGTCGTCGGCGCCGGTGCTCGTAAGAATCAACGCACCGGTCGGCGTGACGACGATGGTGTGCTCGGCGTGGGCGGTCCAACCGCCATCGCGTGTGGCGATGGTCCACCGGTCTCGCCCGACGCGCACCGCTCCCGAGCGCTCGGCGACGAGCGGCTCGATCGCCAGCACGAGGCCTTCGGTGAGCATGGGCGACACGCCCCCGGGATCGAAGTTCGGCACCTCGGGCGGCTCGTGGATGGTGCGCCCGACGCCGTGCCCGGTCAGGTCGCGGATCACCGCGAAGCCGTCGCGGCGCACGTGGCGGTCGATGATGGCGCCGAGCGCGTGCACCGGGACGCCGGGGCGCACTTCCGCGAGCGCGGCCGCGAGTGCGCCCTCTGCGCAGCGAGCCAACCGCCGGCCCCGTGACGAGGATGGTTCGACCGGCACCGTGATGGCCCCGTCTGCCACGAACCCGTCCACGATCGGCGTGACGTCGATCTTCACCAGATCACCGGCGCGCAGCCGCACGCGCGTGGGCAGGCCATGCACCACCGCATCGTTCACACTGATGAACGCCGCGCACGGCGCGTCGTAGACGACGACCGGCGCCGCGCGTGCACCCTCCGCCTGAAGGACGTCGCGGCCGACGGCCTCGATGTCGGCAGGCGTCACGCCCGGAACCACCGCTCCCCGCATTGCCGCCAGTGCCATCGCGACCACCCGCCCGGCCCGGCGCATCCCCTCGAGTTCCTCGGTTGTCGTGATCGACATGTCCCACGATACCCGGAAAGAGCCACGGCATTCAGCCAGGGCCGGAGCGGTGACGCGTCGCAGCCGGGTTCTCGTACGGTTCGAGCCACTTCTGATACCGTGTGCGCTCCCGCAGCGAGGGCATCATCCGGTCGGCACCGCATCGCGGAAGATCACGCGCGCTGCCGACTCGCCCGCACTGCGTCGACGACGGCACTGGAGGGAGTCGGATGGACCTGGGCCTGAGGGGCAAGATCGCCATGGTCGGCGGCGCGAGCAGAGGTCTCGGCCTCGCGGTGGCTCGGGCGCTGACGGCTGAAGGCGCCCACGTGTCGATTGCCTCGCGCGATCCGCTAGGCCTCGAGGCAGCGGCATCGGCGCTGCGTCAGCACGCGCCGCAGGTCACCGTGCTCGCCGTCCCGGCCGACCTGCGCACGGCCGCCGAGATTACCGCCTGGCACGAGAAGACGATGCAGCAGTTCGGCGGTGTGGACCTGCTCTTCGTCAACACCGGTGGGCCGCCGCCCGGCCAGGCGCTGTCGTTCGACGACAAGGCGTGGCAGGACACGGTCGATCTCCTGCTCCTGAGCGCCATCCGGATGGTTCGGCACGCCGCTCCAGTCATGGCGGCCCGCGGCGGCGGCAGCATCCTGATGACGACATCCTCCGCGGTGAAGGAGCCCATCGGCAACCTGGCGCTGTCCAACGTCGTGCGCGCGAGTGTGGCCGCGCTCGTGAAGACGCTGGCCAATGAACTCGCGCCCCAGCACATCCGCGTCAACAACCTCGTGCCCGGCCGCATCGACACCGACCGGCTCCGTGAGCTGGATCAGGCGCGGGCGCAGTCCTCAGGCATTCCTGCCGACGAGCAGCGACGGCGCATGGAGGCGGCGATTCCGCTCGGCCGCTACGGCGCGCCAGATGAATTCGGCAAGGCCGCGGCATTCCTCCTGTCGGACGCGTCCGCGTACACCACGGGCGCCCTGCTCCAGGTCGACGGCGGATTGATGAAAGGCGTCTGGTAAGGGCCCGCCGACATGCAGCCGCTGCGCCGCCTGCTGCTCGCCGCTTCGGAGAACGAGTGGATGCGCGCCAATGCGGCGCGGCTCCCCGTGTTCCGGAAAGCAGTCACGCGCTTCATGCCGGGCGAGAGCCTCGAGGACGCCGTGGCGGCCGCAGCGGTATTGCGGCAGCAGCACGGCATCGCCACCGTCCTCACGAGGCTCGGCGAGAACGTCACCCAGACCGGTGCGGTGACCGCAGTCGCTGCGCACTATCACGAGGCAAGCGACCGCCTGGCGCAGGACGACCCCGATGGCCAGCTCTCGATCAAGCTGACACAGCTTGGACTGGACATCGACCCGAGTTGCTGCCGCGCGCACGTGACGAGCCTGGCCGAGCGTGCCGGCCGCCATGGCGCGATGCTGTGGATCGACATGGAACAGTACCGGTATGTCGAGGCAACGCTTGCTGTCTACCACGCCGTGCTCGCCACCCACCCCAACGTCGGCATCTGCCTGCAGGCGTATCTGCACCGCACCGCTGACGACCTGCGCGCGGTCATCGCCGCCCGGGGAGCGGTGCGCCTCGTGAAGGGTGCGTACCGTGAGCAGCGCGACGTCGCCCACACGAAGAAAGTGGACGTCGATGCGAGCTACCTGGCGCTCGCCCGGACGATGGTCGATTCCGCCGGCGACGCGAACGGCAAGGGCGCACGTACCGTGTTCGGCACGCACGACGTGACGATCATCGACGCGATCCAGCGGCACGCCGGGGCCGCGGGCCTGCCGCCCGACGGCTACGAGTTCGCACTGCTCTACGGCATCCAGCGTGGCGTGCAGCAGCACCTCGCGCGAAGTGGCTTCCGCGTCCGCGTCCTCATCAGCTATGGAGACTACTGGTTCCCCTGGTACATGCGGCGCCTCGCCGAGCGCCCGGCCAACGTCTGGTTCGTGGCGCGATCGCTGTTCGCCCGGTGAAGGCGGGAGCTGCTGCGTCGCGTGGCAGGCGCCGCGCCGCACGCAGTAGGCTTGGGGCGTGAAGATCGACAGCCATCAGCATCTGTGGCGCTTCGATCCGGTCGAGTACGGCTGGATCGGTGCCGACGCGGTGGTCCTGCGTCGCCACTACCGCCACGCCGACATCGCCCGCGAACTCAGCGCGTCGGGCCTCGACGCCTCGATTGCGGTGCAGGCGCGGCAATCGCTGGCCGAGAACGACTTCCTGCTGTCGGAGGCCGACGCCTCTGGTGGCCGGATCGTCGGTGTGGTGGGCTGGGTGGACCTTGCGGCCGACGACGTGGACACGGTGCTCGCACGCTACGGGAGACACACGGCTTTCGTCGGCGTCCGGCACGTCGTGCAAGCCGAATCCGACCCCGAGTTCCTGCTGCGTCCCGCGTTCAACCGTGGGGTTGCGCGACTGTCGGGGCACGGGCTCGTGTACGACGTGCTGATCCAGGGCCATCAACTGGCCGCAGCCACCCGCTTCGTCGATCGGCATCCGTCGCAGCCGTTCGTCCTGGATCACCTGGCCAAGCCCGTGATCGCACGCGGCCGGTTCGACGAGGCATGGGCGCGTGCCTTTCGCGAGATTGCCAAGCGTCCGCAGGTCACCTGCAAGTTGTCCGGCGTGGTCACGGAGGTGCGTGACCCGACGTGGGACCACGACGTCATTCGCCCATACATCGACCTGGCGCTCGAGGTGTTCGGCCCCGCCCGCCTGATGTTCGGCAGCGACTGGCCCGTCTGCCGGCTGCGCACCGGGTACGGCGACTGGGTCGGACTGGTGCGGACGATCGCCGACGCCTGGTCGCGACCGGAGCGGGACGCGTTCTGGGGCGGCAACGCCGCGCGCGTGTACGGGATCAGCAGTCGTCCCTGAACGGCTGCATGAGCAGCTTGTCGAGGCGCTGCTCGCGCGCCTCGCGGAAGGTCGGCACGCCGAGCGTCATGGCCTCGTGCGGGTCGCGGGGTTGGCCACGGTACGTGCCGAACAGCCGGTCCCACCACGGCACGTTGAACCCGTAGTTGCTGTCGGCCTCGTGCCGATCGACCGAGTGGTGCACGCGGTGCATGTCGGGCGTCACCAGCAGGAGCCGGACGACGCGGTCGACAGCTTCGGGCAGCCGCAGGTTCGCGTGGTTGAACATCGAGGTGGCGTTCAGCAGCACCTCGAACAGGATCACCGCACCGACCGGCGCGCCGAGCACCACGACGACTCCGCCCTTGAGACCGAGCGACAGGAGGTACTCGAGGGGGTGGAAGCGCACTCCGGTCGTCGCATCCACGTCGACGTCGGCATGATGCACCCGGTGCAGCGGCCAGAGCCAGGCCACCTTGTGCATCAGTACGTGCTGGGCGTAGACGGCCAGGTCCAGCGCGAGCACGCTGACGCTCCAGGCCACCACGCCGGGTGCTCCCGCCAATCGCAGCAGCCCCCACCCACGCCGCCGCGTCACCTCCGCCGCCGTCGCCACACTTGCCGGCGCGACCACGCGGATGGCCAGTGTGCCCACCGCCACCAGGGCGAGGTTGTGCGGCCATCGTTCCACCCGCGCGAGCGTCCGCTGGCGTCGCGGCCACACGACCTCCGCCAGCGCGAGTGCGCCGAGAACGCCGGCGAACACACCGATGCGGATTGCCGATTCCCTTGCCATCGCACACGTACCGGGACACCCGAGGGAGCGCTGGGCACGGACGCCCGCCCGTTCGGCAATCAGCATACAAGGATGGCACTCACGTCCGAGCCCAGGATGCCGAATAGGCGAGAGAAGGACACAGATCAGTGGCTCGGTACAGGTGTGCGCCAGGCACGCCCCTCCTCGTGCTGCTCGCCCTTGCGGCGCCCGGCTGCGGCGACCCGCCCCGCTCGTCTGCGGCGGGCGTGCAGGCGATCGCCGATCTCGCCCGAGTGGCGCCGCGAGGGACCGCGACCGTCGAGGTGAGCGGGGTGGTGAGTTACGCCGATCCGACGTGGCAGCTGTTTCTGCTCCACGACGACACTGGAAGTCTGCGCGTGCTGCCCGGGCCCTTCGAGGAACATTTCCGACCCGGTGCCCGGCTGCACTTGCGGGGCCGCCTGCAGGCGCCGGACGGCCGCCCCAGCCTCGTCGCGGAGGCACTGGTCGACGCGCGGCCGGCTCAACCCGTGCTGCCGACCAGAGTCTCCGGCACGGCCCTCGTCACGGGCGAGCACGATGGGCGGCGCGTCGTCGTGGAAGGTATCGTCACCGCGGCGCGCATGGATCACGCGCGGCTGCGGCTCGACGTGTCGACGGCCGATCGCGCCATCACGGCGTGGGTGCGGCAGGGGTCGGCGTCCGATGCCGCGGCCTTCCTGCACCAGCGCCTCACGATCGCCGGCGTGCCGGTGCGGCACAGGCCGGAGGCCCGCCGCCTCGGCGCGTCGGAGCTGCTCGTGGACGGCATCCCGGATCTCCTTCGAGCCGCCGCAGCGCGGACGACGAGCATCCCCGACGTGAGGGCCGACATTGCCTACCGTGATGCAGCCGCGTTGCGCGCCGAGACCCGCGCGGAAGCGCTGCTGGCCCGCCCCGTGACCTTGCGCGGTGTCGTCACCTACTACGACCCCGCGTGGCAGCTGTTGTTCCTGCAGGACGCGACGGCGGGCATCTTCGTGGACCTGCACGGTGAGGTTCCGCGCGTCGCACCCGGGGACGAGGTCGAACTCCAGGGCCTGAGCAGTCCCGGCGACTTCGCACCATCGGTGATCTCCAGGTCGTTCCGGCGTCTTGGCGCAGGCCGCTGGCCGGCGCCCGTCCAGGCTCGCCTGCCGGAACTCGCCTCGGGCCTGCTCGATGGCCAGTGGGTGGAAGTCTCCGGCGTCGTTCGGCGGCTCCGGAGCGATCGGCAACAGCATCTGACGCTCTCGATCGACGTCGATGGGACGCGCCTCGAAGCGCAGGTCCCCTCGTTCTCCGGCGGCGTGCCGGACCATCTGGTGGACGCGCGAGTCCGCGTCCGCGCCGTGGCCGGCGCCATCTTCAACGCCCGCGGCCAGTTGACCGGCATCAGGCTGTTCACGCCGTCGCTCGACGACATCCGCGTGGATGTCGCAGCGCCCGGCGATCCCTTCTCGATACCGGTGCAGCCCGTGGACATGCTGCAGCGCTTCGACGTGCACAAGCGCGTCGGCCACCGGGTACGCATCCGTGGCGTGGTGACGCACGCGCGCGGCACCATCGTGTACGTCGGCGACAGCGCGGCCGGGGTCGAGGTGCGTACCACCGAGCCGCTCGGCCTCGCCCAGGGCGACCTGGTCGACGCCGTGGGCTTCACCAGCCGCGGGGTGGCGGGACCGGTGCTCGAGGACGCCATCGTCCGGCGCGCGGGCCGCGGGCCGCTGCCGCGCCCCGCCGTGCTCGACGTCGCGTCGGCTCAGCACGACGTGGCCGACAGCCAGCGCGTGCAGCTCGAGGGGCGGCTCGTCGAACGGGTCGTCACGCCGGACGGCATCCAGCTGTTGCTCGAGAACGGCGGCGAGGTGTTCGTGGCGATCCTCGGCGACGCATCGAGCGACGACCTCCGGCACCTGCGCACGGGCAGCCGCGTGCGCGTCGTGGGTGTGTCGCGACTGCTCGCGACGCGCGATGGCGGCAACCCGCGCCGCGCCGAGGTCCTGCTGCAGGATCGCGGTGACGTCGCCGTGCTTGCCCCTGCCCCGATGGCCACCGTGCGTGCCGCGGTCATCGGGCTCGTCGTCATGAGCATCGGTGCGCTGCTCGCCGCCGTGTGGGTGTTCCTGCTCAAGAGCCGCGTCCGCGCACAGACGCGGGAACTGCGCGAAGCGAAGGACGCCGCCGAGGCCGCGTCTCGGGCAAAGAGCGAGTTCGTTGCGAACATGAGCCACGAGATCCGCACGCCGATGAACGGCGTGCTCGGGATGACCGAGCTGCTCCTCGGCACCCCCTTGCAGTCCGACCAGCGGCAGTACGTGGACACCGTGCGCGGTTCGGCCGAGGCGCTGCTGCACGTCATCAACGATGTGCTCGACTTCTCCAAGATCGAAGCGGGCCGCATGGAACTCGTGTGCCTGCCGTTCGATCCGCGCGACGTCGTCGGCGATGCCCTCCAGGCACTGTCCGTCCAGGCGCACCGCAAGGGCATCGAGCTCGTGTGGAGGGTGGCGCCGGACGTGCCGCCCGCGCTGCTCGGCGATGGCGAGCGTATCCGGCAGGTCCTGCTGAATCTCGTGGGCAATGCCCTCAAGTTCACCGACCGCGGGGAGGTGGCGGTGGATGTGTCGCGTGCCGTCGCGGCCGCCGGCGGCCCCGGTGACGCGCGGTCGGACGCTCGCGGTGCGGCGCAGGCGGGTCCGATCGTGTTCACGGTACGCGACACCGGCATCGGCATCCCACCCGACAAGCAGCAGCTCATCTTCGAGGCGTTCACGCAAGTGGACGGATCGACGACCCGCAGGTACGGGGGCACCGGGCTCGGCCTCTCGATCACGCTGCGCCTGGTGCAGATGATGGGCGGCGTGCTGCGCGTGGACAGCACTCCCGGCTGCGGCAGCGTCTTCAGTTTCACGCTGCCGCTCGCACCAGCCGTCGGACCGGCAGCGGGGCGAACGGTGGCGCCGCTCGAAGGGCGCCGCGTCCTCGTGCTCGACGACCACGAGGTGAACAGAAGCATCCTGCAGGAACTGCTCGGCGTGTGGGGCCTGTCGGTGGCGGGCGCGCCGGACGTGCCCTCGGCGCTGGCGCTGGTGGCCGCCCACGAGGCCGCGGGCACGCCGTTCGACGCGGCGATCATCGACAGGCACATGCCTGGACAGGACGGCTTCGCCTTCGCCGAACGGGTGCAGACCGGCGATGGCCGGCTGCCCATGCTGATGCTGACGTCGGACCGGGAGGTCGGCGATCTCGCGCGCTGCGAGTTGCTCGGGATCACGCGTCACCTCACGAAGCCCGCACGCCCCCGCGACCTGTGTGACGCACTCGGCGCGATGCTCGGCGAGCGCGCGCCACTCGAGTCCGACAATGGCAGGGGGCCCCTGGCGGGGCCGCCGACCGCCGTCCTGCAGGTGCTGCTCGCCGAGGACAACCTGGTCAACCAACGCGTCGCCTGCGCCATGCTGCGCAAGCGCGGTCACCAGGTGACGGTGGCGGCCAACGGCCTCGAGGCCGTGGAGGCGGTGCGGGCGGGCGGATTCGATGTCGTGCTCATGGACGTGCAGATGCCCGAGATGAACGGCTTCGAAGCCACCGCGCACCTCCGCGAGATCGAACGTGGCAGCGGACGACGGCTGCCGGTCATCGCCATGACGGCGCATGCGATGGCAGGCGACCGCGAACGGTGCCTGGCTGCCAACATGGACGGCTACGTGACCAAGCCGATCACGTTCGCGGCGCTCGTCTCCGAAGTGGAACGCTTCGGGTCCGTCGGCGGCACGCCCGCCCGCACCGCCGTATAGCGCTGGCACCGCGACGCCGACTCCGTTGGCGCATCGTCACACTCCTGGCGTATCGTGCGTGGCATGCCGTTCGTACTCGCTTCCTCTTCCCGTCGGGAGTTCCTTGCCGCTGCCGGTGCGACGATCGCGACCCTGACGTTTGCCGGGACGTCGTCGGCGCGCCAGGCTGCGGCCGGCCCGCTGCGGCTGGCGCTGCTGTCGGACACGCACATCCCCGCGGATCGCGCCGAGACATTCCGCGGGTTCTCTCCGGTGGACAACCTGTCGAAGGTCGTGCCGCAGGTGACGGCAGCCAACGTCGAAGGTGCGCTGTTTGGCGGCGACCTCGCACGGCTGGAGGGACTGCCAGGCGACTACGCGCAGCTGCGCGAGCTGATCTCGCCGATCACGTCGCGCATGCCGGTGGGACTCGTGCTCGGCAACCACGATCATCGCGCGAACTTCCTTGCCGCGTTCCCGGACGCGCCGGCCTCGGGCGTCAAGGGCAAGGTCGCGTCCGCGCGCGCGACGGGTGCCGTGCGCTTCGTGCTGCTCGACTCCCTGCTCTCGCCCAACGTCACGCCGGGGCAGCTCGGCAACGCGCAGCGCGAATGGCTCGCGACGGAACTCGCCGCATCAGCCGCGCCGACGGTCCTGCTCGTCCACCACACGCTCGGCGGCAACGACGGCGACCTCGTGGATGCCGACCGGCTGTTCGAGGCCGTGCGGCCGCACACGCAGGTCAAGGCGATCATGTTCGGCCACTCGCACAAGTACGAGGTGCGCGAGCGCGATGGGCTGCAGCTGATCAACCTTCCCGCCGTGGCGTACAACTTCGCCGACAGCGAGCCGGTTGGCTGGGTGGAGTCGGTGTGGACGGCCGAGGGTGTCGATCTCACGCTGCGCGCGGTTGGCGGCAACCTGGCCGCCAACGGGCAGACGACGTCGGTGCACTGGTCGCGGTAGCTTCCGCGCGCCCCGCGTAGCGCGGCGTGGGGTGTGTAGCCGCCGGGCCCGGCCCGACGGGCGGCCTACGCGTCGGGCAAGGCTTGACGCCTGCGTACCCGACGCCTACGTACCTGACGCCTACGTGCCGGGCGCTACGTCCCCGACTCGCTCAGGGTGCGCGCTCGAAGCGCACGCGCCCTTCAGCCGAGGTGAGCCCCATCACGACGAACGGACGCAGCGGTTCCGTCTCTTCCGTCCGACCGTCGATCGGCGACGTGGTCCACTGCACGAGGATGCCGCCCGCTTCCGGGCGAACGGCAGTGATGCGGGGCATGCCCGGCGGATCGTCGGCGACGATCGCGAGCAGCGTCACGCGGGTGAAGTCGATGTCGGGAGGCGTCTGCCGCGTTGGCAGCGTGCGCCAGAACGCCGCCCACGCCTCCTCAGTGCGGATCACCAATGGCCCGCGGTGCGCCGTGCGCGCGAGCGGTCCGCTGGCAACCGACAGCGGCGTCAGATTGGGCCCCACTGGCGCCGGGCTCGACTCGCGGCGCGCCGTCGCGTCCGTCGCGGGCTCGAGATGCACCGGGATGGCGTGAGCGGCTCCCGTGGTTCCGTCCGGACGGCGTGCCTCGACGAGCAGCGTGTAGGTGCCCGGCGACAGGTCGCCCGTGGCGAGGACGCCGGTCGCTCTCCGGTGCGTGGACATGCCCGCGTCTTCAGCCGCCGCCGGCTCCTCGCGTACGGTGCGTCCGGCGCGGTCCACGAGGCGGCCGTGCACGGCGGCGACATCGCGGGTGGCCGAGTGCCGGGCGGCCTCCACCTGGAATGCCAGCGGGTGCCCGACGGGAAATGTGCGCGCCAGCGTCGGGCGAACACCGTTGGCGTCGTGGCCGAGGAGGACGGGCACGCCAAGGAGCCGGTCGCGCGTCGCGGCCATCACGTGCAGTGGCTGCAGCACGAGGCCGGTCCGACCGCCGTCAGGCGTCACGGCGGCCACACGCAGCTGATGACGCCCTTCCGTGACGGGCAGGGTGATGCTGCCCTCCCACTCCTGGCCTGATGGCGGCGGTGTCAGCGCGAGTCGCTGGCCGTTGCCGACCTTCCCTTCCGCATCCACCGTCAGCACCTGCAGTTCCACGCCCGTCGCGTCGCCGACCGAGTCGGGATCGACGGCGATGGTGACGAGCACGCGGCCCGCCGCACCGACGACGAACTGCGGTGCCGCATGGACGCGCAGAGCGAGCGTGCCCTGAGGAACGGTGCCGAGGATCGTGTCGTGCAGCAGCGTAGCGATGTCGCCGACCGAGGCCGGCGCGTCAGCGTTCTCCTCCGACGGCCGCACGATGTAGGCGCGGCGTGAGGCAACCTTCAGCCCCTTGCGCGTGGTGCGGACCTCGATCCGGCGCCGACCGGGCACGTTGGACACCGGCGACTCGTACGCAAGCAGGTAGGTGGACGTGTTCTGCGTGACGATGGTGCCGAGCAGTTTGTCCAGGTCGTTCGCATGCTGGATCCAGCGTCCGCCCGTCTCTCGTGCAATCTGGCTGAGCGGCACGCCGACCATGTCGTCGGTGCCGAGCATCATCGTGGACCCGCCGCGGCCCTGAAACACCGTGTCGGAGGTGCCAACGCGCATGCTGCCGCCTGTGCGGCGGTCGATACCGTTGTGGGGTTCCGTGTAGTTCTCGCGCGGATCGACCGGATACACGGTGACGTCGCTGCCGAGTGCCCGTTCGAGCGCCACAATCTGTGCCTCACGGTTCCCGCGGGGATCGAGTGGCGACACGCCGGCGTCGGTGGTGAGCCAGAAAAGCACCTTCCGCCGCGAGCCGGCGCGGGCGAGCAGCTTCCCGATCGCCTCGATCGTGGCCGAGCGTCGGGCGACGCGCGTCGGATCGCTGCAGTCGGGTGAATTGAGCACCTCTGACCCTACACCGCACGGTGCGTCGACACTGCTGGCGGTGGTGGCGATGCCGAGCCCGTTCTTCAACTTTGGGCCTGCGAGGATCAAGCGCCCGCGAAACGCCCTCACGATCGCCTCATGCTCCTGCGACGGAGGTGTGAATGTCAGGATGCTGCCACCGTCACCGCTCGTCGTGACCGCGCTCAGCAAGGCGTCCTGCGGAACGGCGGCGAGCACGCCGAGCCCGGCGCCAATCGCGCGGTGCGCGTCGTACGGGCTGACGTTGAGGTCGTCGAGCAGCAGCACGAACACCGGTGCGTCGGCCAGCGCCCGGTTGGTAACCACTTCCTCACGCCTTATGCCCTCGACACCGGCCGGCATCGGCACGGTCAACGATGGACGTTTCGCCTCGAGGAAGCGGACCGACGCGATCGGCCGCCGCTCGCCATCCTCGAACACCTCGAAGTCGGCGACACCCAAACCGCCCACCGGCCGGTCGCTGCGATCGGTGACGAGGGCGGTCACCTCGACGAGGGACACCCCGGAGCGGAACGTGGGCCGCGCGTCCTGCGGCGACGGGGCCTGCGCGAGCAGCGCGACGCCGGCCAACGTGCACATGCCCAGGCACGCCCACGCCACGTCGCCACCCCGCCGTGCGCCGCGCCCCCGCGCCCCCGCCATCACTTGTCGCGCCCCGCGATCAGCCGCTGCACTTCAGGGTCCACGAAGGCGGTCGGTTTGGGCGCTCGAGCGAGCGCCAGCAGCGCAGCGGCGTTGGGCGGCTGCGCGGCATCGACCATCACCTCGAGGAACATCGATCCGCCACGACCCGACTCCTCGTGGACCGTCGCGACCCGGAGCTGATGCATGCCGGGCGCGAGATCGACGCACCAGATCGTCCGGAGGCCGAGCGCGCCCACAGCCTGGACCTGCGCCGGACCGACCCTCAGCGTGGCCTTCTTCTGCGTGGCATTGGCGAGCGTGCCGCTGGCGTCGATGCTGACGATGGCCTGCTCGATCCCCAGTTGGTTGCCTCCCAGACCGTCGATCAGCGGACCGCCGGCGGTCTCGGTGACCACCGCGTAGCGCACCTTCCCGGCGTGCTGCCCGAGGGTGATCAGCTGGACGAACATCGGCAAGGCGTCGGTCGGGACGACCCCGCCGAGCAGCGTGCGCATGGCAGGCGACACTTGGGAGGGCACCTTCATCGTCGGCTCCGACAATGCGGGGGGCGCCATGTAGCCCTTCCTGGCGAAGACCTTCACCCCCGGTCGCGTCACACGCACCTCGATCGGCCGCATGCGCGTGCCCTTCACCTCGCGGTCGGGTTCATAGCTGATGACGTAGTAGTCGCTCGCATCGCGCAGCAGTCGCTCGATGCCCTTGCCCGCGTCGTTGCCATCGACAAGCGACACACCGCCCGTGAGCGCCGCGAGGTCGCGCAGCTGGGTACGCGACTGCATGAACTGCGTCAGCACGCCCGTGAGATCCTCATGGGCGATCTCGCGGCCGCCGAACCCGCGGGTGTTCGCCTCGCTGGCGATGTCCACTGAGCGCGTGAAGCCCTCGATCAACCTGTCGGTCGGCACGTCGAGCCCGGCCGGGTTCAGCGGGTAGACGGCAAGGTCAGCGACGCTGGCAGAGGCGATGGCGTCCACGAGCGCGCCCGTCGTGTCTGCACTCGCGGTGCCGGCCGTCGTGACGGCACCGCCGACCGACGATCCCTCGGTGAGGAACAGCAGCGACTTGCGACGCCCGCCGACCTCACGCACCGCCGTGGCGATGCGTCCGATCGCCTGGTACGCGTCCTCGAGCCGCATGGCGCGCTGCTGTTCCGACGCGGCGAGCCCCGGCGTCCTCGTGCCCTGCACGAGCGGATCGGAGAACGTCTGAGGTGTCTGCCGCATCTCGAGCGTCGGATCCGGCAGCCGGAGTCCGCCGAAGGAGTCGATGATGTCGAGCGCGCGCCGACGGTCCCGTGTGAAGGCGCCCGTGGATGCCGCGGCGCTGCTCGTGAGCGAGACGTACAGCAGGTCGGACGGCGCGAGACGCGACACGAGGTGACGAGCGATCTGGCGGGTCCGCTCCGTGCGCCGTGCGTCGATGTGGAGGTCGTCGATCAGCAGCGCGATGACGCGCGACGACGAGCTCCAGGCGTTGGTGACGAGCGCGGCCTGCGCCGTGGGATGGGTTGGCGAGTCGGCGGCGTCCAGGGGGATCGCGCCGCCGTAGTAGGTGTACGCAGCGAACGACAGCACCTCCTGCCGCCGTCCGCCGTCGTAGACCTCCACCTCGCGAGCCTGCAGGTCGCGGACCGGCTCGCCTTCCCCGTCCACGACGAGCGCGCTGACCTCGATGCGCGTGACCTTCGTCCGGAAGGTCGGCCGGTAGTCGGACGTGACGTTGGTGTCCAGCGGCAGCGTGGGATCACGCGGTCCTGGCTGGTTGCGCCTGCCGCTCATGATCTGGGCAGGCGCGGCGGTCGCGCCAAGGGCGGCCGCCGCAAGCACGAGGGACGACACGACGCGCATGCGCATGGCAGGCCTCTTTGGAAGAACAGGCTGAGGCCGCCATTATGCGCTCATCCGCAGGGTTCCGGGACGTGGGCCTTGGGCCTTGGGCTTGGGGCCTGCCCCCTGGGCCCGCGACGCCAGTGCGCGGCCTCAGCTGTCTCTCGGCGGGAACTCCGGGCGGTCAGCGGGACGCGCCAGTACGCGCCGCGACTGCGGGTCGAACCCCATCGCCCGGCCCTCGCGGTACGACTGCACACCGAGCTGAATCGCGACGGTCACCTGATAGCCCTTCAGCACGTCGTAGATCGGTGCCTTGCGGCTGCGCATGCTGTTCAACCAGTTGTCGGCCAGATCCTCGGTCGGCTCGTCACTGGTGATCTCGACCTCGGCGAGGCCGCCGTTGGCTTCCTTGAACTTCTCGAGAAACGGCCGTTCGGCCCGGACCACGCCGCGCATGCCCGGGCGGCCACGCTGTGCCGCGTCGCCGGGCTTCCGCACTTCGGGCACGACCTGCAGCGTGCCCCAGTTGCCATACACGGTAATCGGCGCCGAATCGGCATTGGCCATGCACGACACCATGTTGAAGCAGTATTCCCCCGGGTACTCGACCGTGGTCATGTACGTGTCAGGCACCTCGCGGTTCTTCTGCACGTAGATGCCGCCGGCGCCCACCACGCGCGTCGGGAAATCGAAGCCGACGATCGCGCTGAGCGCGCCGAGGCGGTGGAACAGCAGGTCGGTCGCATTGCCACCGGAGTAATCCCAGAACTTGCGCCAGCGGAAATATCGCTCGGCGCTGAACGGCCGCTTCTTCGCACCGCCGAGCCAGGCCTGCCAGTCCAGGTTCTCCCTGGTGACGGGCGCGTCGGGCCACGCCTGGCCGCCGATGCCGGGGATCGGATAGTCCCACATGCCGTCCGCGGTGTTGCGGTTGTAGCTGATCAGCCCCCAGGCGACCTTGCCCATCTTTCCCGCCGCGACGTAGTCGTGCAGCTTCCAGTGCAATGGCGTGTTGACGCCCGATCCGCCGACCTGCAGCATGCGCCCGGTCTGCTGCACGAGGTCGTGCAGCTTCGCGGCCTCGTCGATCGTGTACGTCATCGGTTTCTCGAGGTACACGTCCTTGCCGGCGAGCAGCGCGGCACGCGCAATCGGGTAATGCAGGTGGTCGGGGACGACGATGACGACGCCGTCGATGTCGGGCCGGGCGAGCAACGCCTGGTAGTCGCGGCCGGCGCGCTCGGCACCCGTCTTGGTCTTCGCGTTGTCCACCCGCGGCTGCCAGACGTCGCACACCTCGACGAGGTCGATGTCGTTCTCGCGCTCGCGACGCGGCAGGAAGCCGCGGCGCAGCAATACCTCGAACTGCATGCCGCAGCCGATGAACCCGAGTCGGATGCGGTCGTTGGCCCCGAGCACGCGGGCGGCGGAGCGAGCCGTCTGCGGCAGGGCTTCGGCTCCGCGCGCCGAGTTGACAAGGGTCGCGCCGGCAACGGTGCCGGCGGTCGTATGAAGGAATTGCCGACGGGTGGTCGGGGTGCCACCGGACTTGCTGTTCACGCTCTGCTCCTCGCGGCGCGGGAGGGTCCAGAGCGCCGCACGAATCGGATGAGGCGTACTGTACCGGAATGGGGCCCGGCTGCGACAGCCGGCGAGCCCGGCGCCGTGCGGCCTGAGTTCGTGGACCGGCAGCGGCATGGCGGGCGGCCCCACAGATCCGCGCTGCGATGACGATCGCCGATGCGGCTGGGCCCGGCGGGGTACCCCGTACCCGCTCGCCGATGTAGCATCCCCTCAAACCAAGGAGCCGAATGCGCACGCGACTGACATCGACGCTGCTCACCGGGGCCTGCATGGCCCTCCTCGCGATCACGGGCATCGACAGCCGTGCCTGGCAGGGGCCGGCCGGTGACATCCCGATGGACGCAGACGACATCGCCGGCGTCGTCACCGGCCCGAAAGGACCGGAGGCCGGCGTCTGGGTGATCGCCGAGACCACGGACCTCCCCACCAAGTTCGTGCGCATCGTCGTGACCGACGACAGCGGGCGGTACCTGATTCCCGACCTGCCGAAGGCCAGCTATGCAGTGTGGGTGCGGGGTTACGGGCTCGTGGACTCCCCGAAGACGACGGGCACACCGGGCAGCCGGATGGCCTTGACGGCGGTGCCGGCGCCGGACGCGAAGGCCGCCGCGCACTACTACCCGTCGGGCTACTGGTTCTCGCTGCTGAAGGTACCCGGCAAGGAGGAGTTCCCGGGCACCGGTCCGCAGGGCAACGGCATCCAGCCGGGCATCACGACGCAGGATCAGTATCTGCGCACCCTGAAGAACGGCACGTGCACGGCGTGCCATGGTCTCGGCACGATCGGCACGCGGGCGATCCCCAAGGAACTCGGCACGTTTCACTCCTCGTTGGACGCCTGGCAGCGGCGGCTCGCGTCAGGGCAGGCAGGCGCCTCGATGGTCGGCACCGTGAATCAGGTCGGCGTCCGGATGCTGAAGGAGTTCGCCGACTGGACCGACCGGATCAAGGCGGGCGAAGTGCCACCGGCACCGCCGAGACCCCAGGCACTCGAGCGCAACGTCGTGATCACCCAGTGGGACTGGGCCGACCCGAAGCACTACCTCCACGATCAGGTGTCCACCGACCGGCGCAATCCGTCAGTCAACGCCTACGGACCGCTCTACGGCGCACTCGAGGCCAGCGCCGACTACGTGCCGGTGCTCGACCCGAAGACGCATACGGCCAGCCGGATTCCCCTCGACGTGCGCGACCCGGCCACGCCGGCAACCCCGCCGGACATGCTGGCGCCGTCACCCTACTGGGGCAGCGAGCCGATCTGGAACAGCAAGACCAACGTGCACAACCCGATGCTCGACGGCCAGGGGCGATTGTGGCTGACGTCCGCGGTGCGGCCGTTCGACAACCCCGACTGGTGCAAGGAGGGATCGACGCACCCGTCGGCGAGGCTGTTCCCGCTTGCACGGTCGTCGCGCCACCTCCAGATGTACGACCCGAAGACGAAGAAGCTGACCCACATCAGCACCTGCTTCGGCACGCACCATCTCTCGTTTGCCGAGGACGCCAACAACACCCTGTGGACGAGCGGCGGCGGTCAGGTCGTGGGGTGGCTCGACACGAAGCGGTTCGAGGAGACGGGAGACGAAGCAGCCTCCCAGGGCTGGACGGCGCTGGTCATGGACACCAATGGCAACGGCAAGCGCGACGCCTACGTCGAGCCGAACGTCCCCGTCGATCCGACGAAGGACAAGCGCTACAACGGCGCGTTCTACTCGGTGCAGCCGGCGCCGGACGGATCGATCTGGGGTTCGGTGCTCGGATATCCCGGCGCGGCCGTGCGGCTGGTGCCCGGCAACAACCCGCCCGAGACGACGCTGGTCGAGGTGTACGAAGCGCCGTTCACGCACCCGGACCCCGCCAAGCGCGGCTTCTCGCCGCGCGGCATGGACGTAGACCGTGACGGTGTCGTGTGGGCAGCGTTGGCGAGCGGCCACATGGCCAGCTTCGATCGCCGCAAGTGCACGGCACCGCTGAACGGCCCGAAGGCGACCGGCCAGCACTGCCCGGAAGGCTGGACGCTCTACGTCGAGCCGCTACCGCAGATGAAGGGCGTCAGCGATCCCGGCAGTGCGGAAGCGAGCTATTACACGTGGGTGGACTGGTTCGACACGCTGGGCATCGGCAGCACGAACACGCCCATCAACACCGGCAACGCCTCGGAAGGGCTGCTGGTGCTCAAGGACGGCAAGTGGGTGGTGCTGCGCGTGCCGTACCCGCTCGGCTACTACACGAAGTGGATGGACGGCCGCATCGACGATCCCAGGGGCGGCTGGAAGGGGCGCGGCATCTGGTCAACCGTCAGCACGCGCGCCCCGTTCCACATGGAGGGCGGGAAAGGCACGACGAGCAAGATCGTCCGTTTCCAGATGCGCCCCGATCCCCTGGCGAAGTAGTCGGCTACCAGCCGATGTCGCGCAGCAACGGCAGCGTCAGATCGACCGGGTTCTTGACGCGGCTGGTGAGCTCGCTGGTGATGTTCGGCTCCATGAGCACGCTCGGCGTCAGCGACGTGTCGAAGTGAGACACGGACGAGCCGGGCTGATACGGATTCGGCGCGAAGAGGCGGGCATGGCCGCTGGTGGTGCCGGTCCGTATGCGCGGGTCGCTGAAGACGCTGACCGCGGTCGGCGCGGCCGCTCGCAACGTCGCGCCGTAGGCCAGCGTCGTGCTGAGGACGGGGATGGTGAGCGTCGGGTCCACACCGCCGATGGCGAAGGGGCCGGGCACGTTGTTGGCCACGACGAGTCCAGCCGCCCCGGCCGCCTGCGCGACCTGGGCCTTCTGCTGGAAGGTGCAGGTGCCGCGGGTCACGAGCACGATGTTGCCGGCGACCTGGCTCGCGGCTGGATACGGCTCACACCCGTCGAGCGGACTCGCGCCACCGCCGTCGGCGGGAGCCACGAGGATGCCGCCGAAACGGCGCGGCAGGGCCGCACCCAGCGTCGAGGCCAGCACCTCGCCGTTCGGGATGTCCGACCCGCGCAGTGACAACTGGAAGTCGAGCACCGACGGGATCACGTTGGTCACCTGCTTGCCTGCCCAGACCAGGTTGCCGGTGTTGATGGCCGACGCCCGGCGCTCCGCGTCGGTCATGTCGATCCAGCGCTTGCCGGTCGTGACGTCCAGCATGCGGCGCTCCCAGACCGACGGGAAGCCGCCGGCGCGCGTGCCGAACTCGGCGTTCGTCGGGCCGACAGTCACACCCAGGCCATGACCGAACTCGTGCATCACGACGGCGAGCAGGTCGATGCGATTGCCCGGCTGGTCGTTGTCCAGACCGTAGTACCAGCCATTGCCCGTCAGACAACCCGGCTTGCCCAGCTCGCTGTTGAAGAAGGTGAAGATCTCGAAGGGCTCGTCCGGGAGAACGGCTTCGCTGATCTCCTGCCGCGTCAGTTTCTCGGCCAGGGCGACCGGATAGAACGTGCCCGGCTCGAGTGCCTTGCCACCCTGCGGCAGGGGCGGCACGTCGCGGATCGAGAAGTACGGCGCCGCCGCACCGAGCACGCCGGCTGTCGCGGTGCACCCGAGCGGCGTGAAGAATGCGACGACCGAGATCACCTGCTTGCTCTGCAGGTTGGCGGCCCAGCGGTTGGCCGCTGTCTGGAACACGTTGAGGGCCTGCTGGCCGACCGTGGTGCCCGGATTGCCCCCTACCGGTGCGGCTGGCGTGGGGTCGTTGAACCCCACTCCCGGCGGATCGCCGTTGACGACGATGATGCGGGCCGACTGTGCCGAGGCAGGTGCCGCGAGCAAGGCGACGGTGAGGGTGGCGGCAGCGAGCCTACCGGTCACCGCGACCTCCCTTCCGACCGTGGCCGATGACGACACCGTCGGCGGCGACCGTGGCCACCGCGAGCGACACGCCCGAGGCATCCGTCTTCAACGCGTACCCACCCATGGGCAGAGCAATCTCCGACGTCTCGGCCGTCCCGGCCTGTACCGCGAGGGCCGCGGCCTCCGCTGCCGTCGGGGCCCGGAACGACTGTTCGGCGTGATCGCGCACGGCACGCTGCGCGAGCAGCTGCGC
>JAEZCY010000112.1 GCA_023429845.1 Acidobacteriota bacterium | reverse complement strand
ATTTCGTGGGGCTGCGACGCGACAGCCTCGATCTCCGCATGCTGGGCTCGCTCGGCTCGCGCTTCATCGTCGCCGCACCGTTGGACCTCACGCCGCGCTCGGGCGGCTATGTGCCCCTCGGCCCGCTCACCGACGGGCGCACCGTCACCTTCACCATCCCGGTGCGGCACGATGGCCTGCGGCGCCTCGACCTGCTGACGGCCACCTACGGGCGCGTCAACGAGGGCCAGTGGCACTGGACACTCGAAGACGATGAGGGAACGAGCGTCTCGGCCGGCACCGTGGCCCAGGCAGACCTGCCAAACAACGACTGGTGGCGCATCGAGTTCCCGCCCCTCGAGCGGTCGGCCGGACGCTCGGTCCGGCTGACGCTGCGCATCGAAGGCTCGCGCGAGGACACCGGGGCGACGCTCCTGGCCACGGCCAGCGCGTCGCCGCTCCCGACCGCGCTTCGCATCGACGAGGGAGACGATGAGCGGACCCTCTGGTTTCGTACCTTCTCGACCGCACCGGATCGCTTCGGGGAGGCGACGCTCGTCCGGGCCGGCGACCTGAACATCTACCGGAACCCGCATGGCCGTCCGCGGGCCTGGTTCGTCGATCGTGTACATGTGGGCCCGCCAGCCACGCATGCGTCGGCGATGCATACGGGGCACTTCGACGTGGCCACGGAGGCATGGCTGTCCGAAGCGCCTGACCACCCCGCCAACGCGACGGCCCGAGTCACATCCATCAGCCTCGCGGACGACAAGCGGACCATCGGCGTCGAGGCTCCCGATGGCGGCGTGCTCGTGGTCGCGGACCGGGCACACCGCGGCTGGTCGGTCGCGATCGACGGCGTCGGCGTCCCCTTCCAGGTGGCCAACGCGGTGCTCATCGGCATCCCGGTCCCCCCGGGCAGCCGTACCGTCACGCTGCAGTTCACTCAGCCTCTCGTCCGCCCCGCCCTCGGCCTTTCTCTGGTCGCGCTGGTTGGTATCGGGTTTGCGTCTCTCCTGACCGTCCGGCGGTCCCGCATCTAGGTCCAGTTGCATTGCCGGGCGCCCGCCGGTGCCTGGTGTCCACCGTCGCGGCGGCACACCCGCGAGAGCCCGTGCATGAGTCGGTGCACCTCGCCGTGCATGCAGGCACCCCTGCGCCCACGCGCGCTTACAGAAATGTGCTTCTCCGTACGGTTTTCGTCGCTCGCCGTCCTGAGCCTGGTGGTTCCCCTGCTGGGCGCCCGCGGCGCTGACGCGCAGACGTTCCGGATCAACGGCGCATCGTCGGCCAGGGTCGCCGCGGCCCCCGACTACGCCGCCGAGGCCAAGAACGACCCCTGGGACTTCGACAAGGCAAGCGACTACATCTACGCCTACTCGCTCGGGGAGGACACGCCTCAGGACAAGCGCAACGACTACACGTCGTGGGAGCCGTACCCGACCGTGCAGAACGGCCTCTTCACCGGGGTCATGCGCGAGGCGTCGCCGTCGCTCCAGATGCTGTTCGGCGGTGTGCCCGGCGCCATGAACGCGCGGCAAGACACGGGACTGCACACGCCCATCGACGCCAATCGCTACGTCACACTTTCGTTCCGGGTGAAGCGTTCCTGGACGGCAGGCGGCACCGAGTTGCTCAAGGCGGTCTGGGAGAAGGGACGGAGGGCGGTGTCCACACCAGCGGCCGTGCTCCTGATGCTTGCCAGGGGCTACGACAACGACACGGCGCGATGGATCAACCAGAATCCGATCGGCGCCCAGGGCGCGGCCAACGAGTGGCAGGTGTACCGGGTGCGCCTGACGGACCCCGACGTGCTCGTGGGCAACAGGTTCGCGGGCACGCCCTGGTCCGGGCACGTCGCCGGCCTGAGCCTCACTCCGGGTAGCGGACCCGTCGGCTCGACCGTCCAGGTCGACTGGGTGCGCGTCACGGCCGCACGCACGGTGAACCTGTCCTGGCAGTCCCTGGGCAGCAACGTGGTGATCACCGCGACCGACGGCACCCAGGCGCTGCAGGTGTTCCCCGAGGATCTGACGCCGCGCGCCAACCCCGCCAACCCGCGGTCGGCGACGGGAGCGTTTCCCGACAACTCCAGCGTGGCCTGGGACTATGGCCACCTGACGCCGGGCACGTGGACGATCACGGCAGCCGGCGCCGCGGCGTCCCGGGCTGCGACGCTCGTCGTGGATGCAGCTCCGTTCTTCACGATCCTGAACCCGGATGAGACCGGTGGCGAGGACATGGCCACGACGCTCATCGGCGATCCCTGGGACCTGGCCAACCGCGAGGACGTGTTCCGCTACACGTCACCGACGAGCGCACTGTTCGACGTGAAGAACGCGACGTTCACGCCCCACGGGTTGAAGGGCACCGCGTACATGTCGGGGCAGTACAACATGCTCGGCAGCGACTCACAGGTGCGGTTCTTCGACGACGACCTCGGCGCCAGGTTCTCGCTGACGCCCGAACAGGCGCGCCGCTATCACCGGCTGACCTTCACGATCGACTACGACCTGCCCCTGCAGGCGACGTTCGACCCGCTGTCGGCGCGGCCGTTCCTCGAGGACATCGACCCGGCCACGCAGCGTCCGGGCGTGGGCGGCATGATGCGGGTCATCTGGCGCACGGCCGCGCATCGCGGCGGCGAGTTCGTCCAGACGTGCGGCATCGTCGTGCAGGACGGCGGGCCCCGCACCTATACGCTCGACCTGAGCGCGTACGGCAGCGCCGACGTCGGCTGCCATGACGAGGGCCTGCAGTTCCTGCCGAGCGGCTCGGCCTGGGGCAACCTCGCGTCCAATCTGACGAACTTCCGGCTCGACATCACCGAGGGGCACCTCGACACGCCCTTCACCCTCTCCAACGTCAAACTGGCTGCCGACGACGAGCCGGATGCGGCGGGGCAGTTCGTCGTGCAGTGGGCGGCGCATGACGCGCGCTACAACGCGAGTCCCTCGGCCGTCAACGCCAGCGTCGCCGTGTACGTGGACGACGATCGCGACCCGACCACCAAGCGCCTGGTCGCCGGCAACCTGAACGCGTCAGCGGGCGCCTACATCTGGGATCTCGCGAGCACGCCGGGCGGTATGTCCCCAGGCACGTACTGGGTGTACGTCGAGATGACCGATGACGCCGGCTACCAGTACGGCAAGTACTCGACCGGGCCGCTGCAGGTCGCGCGCACGTACGAGGCCCCCATGACGCTGTCGCAGTGGCGCACGTTCTACGAGGTCACGAACATGGGCGCCGACCCCGACGGCGACGGCGTCACCAACCAGCAGGAGTTCGACAGCGGGACGAGTCCCCACATCGCCAACCGGTTCGAGCTCGCCGAAGGGTCGACGGGCTTCTTCCAGCAGCGCGTCGCCATCGCGAACCCCGAGAACCGTCCGGCCATCGCCCGCGTGGTGGTGCTCTTCGGGCAGCGGTCCGACCTCGGCGAGAGCACTCCGCCCCCGCCGGTCACGCAGGACATCCCGATTGCCGCGTACGGCCGGCACACGGTGAACGTCAATGCGCTGCCCAACAGCAGCTACAACGGCGAGGGCCGCGCCGTCTCGGTCGTCGTCGAGTCGCTGCGCGGCGGCGTGGTGGTCGAACGCACGATGAGCTTCGGCGACGGTTGGGGCGGTCACACCGGCAAGGCGCTCGTGGCGCCGGCCAAGCAGTGGTTCCTGGCCGAAGGCGCCGCCAACGACTTCTTCCAGACCTTCATCCTGTTGACCGCGACCGGGAACGTCGCGCCGAAGGTCACCGTCGACTTCCTGATCGAGGACGGGCCGGTCGTGTCGGTGCCCTACGACTTCCCCTTGGCGCCGGGCCGGCTCACGCTGTGGGCCAACGAACTGTGTGCCCCCGGCACCGGTGGCGCGACGTGCGACCGCGTGCTCGTCGGCAAGGCGTTCTCCACGCGCATCACCGCAGACCAGCCCATCACCGTCGAGCGCGCCATGTACTTCAACCGCGGCGGACGCACGTTCGAGGGCGGCCACGCGTCGGCCGCCGTCACCGCGCCGGCGACGCGCTGGTTCGTGGCCGAAGGCGCCACCGGCCCGAACTTCGACACGTACCTGCTGATCGCCAACCCGGGCGCAACCGCAACCGTGGCGACGGTGCGCTACCTCACGCCGGAAGGCGCGTACACGCAGACGTACAGCGTGCCTGCCAACAGCCGACGCACGCTGTTCGTTGATGCCGAGCTGAGTGCGGTGTCGGGGCGCGATGCCGTTGGCTCGCAGGTGGACGTGTCGGCCGAGGTGTCGGCGCCCCAGCCGATCGTCGTCGAGCGCGCGATGTACTGGTTCGGCACCTTCCAGAACTGGACCGACGCGCACAACAGCGCGGGGGTGACCGAGACGGGCACGCGTTGGGCGCTCGCGGAAGGCCAGAACGGCGGCCCTCAGCACCACAAGACGTTCGTCCTCATCGCCAACCCGTCTGGCGCTGCCGCCACCGTGCGACTGCGTCTGCTGCGTGCCGGAGGACGAGCGGCCGTGACGTCGAGTGACTTCGTGGTGCCGGCCAACTCGCGCTTCACGTGCTACGCGGGACAGCCAGGCGCCTGCCAGGACGCGTTCGCGCAGTTGCAGGACGGCGAATCGTTCGGCATCACCGTCGAGAGCGTCACCGACGTGCCGATCGTCGTCGAGCGCGCGCTGTACTGGGACGGCGGCGGCGAGGCCTTCGGCGCGGGCACGAACGAAACGGGAATCCGAGTAAGGTAGGGACCGCGGTCCCTGCCTTCCCCATGATTTCCTCCGTTTCAGTCGGAATCGTCACCTGGCATCCCGACGCGCTGCTCGCACGCTGCATCGCCTCGGTCCGCGCGCAGGATCATCCCGGCGTCTCCCTGCACGTCTGGGACAACGGCTCGACGCCCGAGTCGCGCCTGCTCGTCGAGTCGCTCACCTCTCCCGACGAACGCACGTGCGCGCCTGACAATCACGGGTTCTCCGGCGGGCACAACGCGCTGATCCGCACGTGCGCGAGCACGTACTACCTGTGCCTCAACCCCGATGCGGTGCTGTCGCCGTCGTATGTACGCACGCTCGTGGCCACGCTCGATGCAGCGCCCCGAGCCGGATCGGCAACGGGCCGGCTCCTGCGCCTCGACGACGACACCATCGACTCCACCGGCATCGTCATGACGCGGGACCAGCGCCATCTCGATCGCGGCGCCGGTGAACCGGCCGCTGGACGATACCTGGGCCCTCCCGAAGCGATCTTCGGCCCGAGCGGCGCGGCGGCCCTCTACCGGAGGGCCATGCTGGACGACGTGGCGTACGCGGGCGAATTCTTCGACGAAGCGTTCTTTGCGTATCGCGAGGACGCCGACCTGGCGTGGCGCGCACAGTGGCGCGGCTGGGACAGCCTGTACGTGCCCGACGCCGGCGCCTGGCATCGGCGGCGGGTGACGCCGGAACGGCGCTCCGCGCTGCCTCCCGAGATCAACAGGTACTCGGTGCGGAACCGCTTCCTGCTCCGGCTGAAGAACCAGTCGTGGGGGCTGGCGCGGCGCTTCCTCCTGCCGGCCCTGCGAAGGGACGCGCAGGTCATTGGCTACGTGCTGCTGCGCGAATGGACGTCGGTCCCCGGCCTCGTGGACGTCGCCCGATTGCTGCCCTCGATGCTGGCCCGGCGCCGGCACGTGCTCGGCCGCCGTCGTCGGACCTCGGCGGACATGGCACGGTGGTTCTCCGGGAAGTGATCGCTCCGGGTGTCGCCCCGGTTGCGGTTGCCGGCTCTCCCCGCTCGCGCTGTTGTCACTACCCTTCCCGTGTCGGACAATGGACCCTGCGTGCGGCCGACCTTGGAGAAACCTCTCCGGCGCGAGGGAGCGGCGGGATGATCACCGAACGCGCTCGCCTCATCAACGGTGCCTATGTGCTCAGCGACTCGCTGGCCACGATGGGCGCCCTGGCCGTGGCCTACACGCTGCGCGGGTTCATCCCGGGCGACAGCGTCCCATTCCTCTCGGGCACGCTGCCGCCGTTTGCGTGGTACCTGCCGGTTGTCGTCTGCATCCTGCTCGTGTGGCCGCTCGTGTTCTACGCGCTCGGCCTCTACGGCCGACAGGGCCGCACGCTCAACAGCGAGACGTCCACGATCCTCACGAGCATCGCCATCGCGGGCCTGCTCCTCATCGCGTTCATCTTCTCGGCTCGACTGACCTTCATCAGCCGGCCGGTCATCGTCGTCTTCCTGCTGCTCGACTTCGTGGCGGTCATGGGGCTGCGACGTCTGGTGCGCGCCTGGCTGCTGCGCGGCGGGGAACATCGACGCGTGCTCGTGGCGGGCGGGCACCGCGAAGCCGCGGAAGCGGCGGGGCTCGTGAATGCGCACCGCGACTGGGGTCTCGAGGTTGCCGGGATCGTCACCGACGGACGCTGGGCGAGTGACGGGACGCTCGCATTTCCGGTGCTCGGCACCTACACGGACCTGCCGCGCCTGGCGCGGGAGCACCATGCCGGAGAAGTGCTCTTCGCGCCGGCGGTCGGCCAGCTTGGTGACCTGCACGACACGGCCGGGGTGATCGCCGACCTCGAGGAACAAGGCACCGTGGTGCGCCTGGCGATGAACTTCCTGCCGCGATCGGTCGCGCGCCTCAGCTTCGACCAGCTGGGTGAGGACTTCCCGCTGCTCACGTTCTCGACGACGCCGGGCAACGAGGTGCGCCTCGCCGTGCGACGAGTCGTGGACGTGGCGCTGGCGCTCACGCTGCTCCTCCTCCTGAGCCCGGTGCTGCTGGCCATCGCCGTCGGCATCAAGCTGACGTCGCCGGGCCCCGTACTGTTCCGGCAGGTCCGGTGCGGCCTGCACGGGCGGCGCTTCACGTTCCTCAAGTTCCGCACGATGCGGATCGACGCCGAACGCCTCAAGCCGCTGCTCGAGCCGTTCAACGAGATGGACGGCCCCGCGTTCAAGATGACGAACGATCCGCGGGTGTTCCCGTTCGGCGGGTTCCTCCGGCGCACGAGCCTCGACGAACTGCCGCAGCTGTGGAACATCCTTCGCGGCGACATGAGCTTCGTCGGTCCGCGCCCGTCCGTCGTCGAGGAAGTGAACAAGTACGAGCCCTGGCAGCGCCGCCGCCTCAGCATGAAGCCGGGGCTCACCTGCCTGTGGCAGATCAACGGGCGCAACGAACTGACATTCGACGAGTGGATGCGCCTCGATCTCGAGTACATCGACAACTGGTCGCTGTGGCTCGACCTCAAGATCGCGCTCATGACCATCCCCGCCGTGCTGCTCGGCCGCGGCGCGCGCTAGTGACCGCCCGGTCGGCATCCCTGCACGCGCCGGACGACCCGGTGGCCGCCGCGCAGTCGCTCGTGACCCGCGCCCTCGCGCCTCATCGCGTTCCCTGCGTCGTCGAAGCTGGGTGTGGCGCGCGGTCGCACCTCGCGTACCCCGACGATGCGCGCGTTGTTGGCGTGGACCTGCTGCGCGGGCAGCTTCGGCGCAACACCAGCACGCCGCACCGCGCGCAGGGCGACGTGACCGCGTTGCCCATCCGATCGTCGAGCGCCGATCTCGTCGTCTGCTGGGACGTCCTCGAGCACCTGCCCGATCCGCAACGCGCCGTCGCGGAGATCGCGCGTGTCCTTCGCCCCGGCGGCCTTGCCGTGCTCGCGCTGCCGAACATCCTGTCGCTCAAGGGACTGGTCACCCGCTTCACGCCGTGGTGGTTCCACGTGTGGGTCTACCGCCGGGTGCTGGGCGACGCGTCAGCAGGCACCGACACGTTCGATCAGTTTCCTACGGCGCTCCGCTTCGTCCTCAGGGCCTCAGGCATACGCCGCCTGGCGCAATCGCACGGCCTGCGGATAGAACTGCTCGCCCTGTATGAAGGTCCGGTGCCGCGGCATCTGCGGCGGCGGCACCGGCTTGCCGACGTCACGCTCGGCGCGATCGGACGCGTGAGCCGCATCCTGTCAGCGGGTGGTTACGACACGACGCTGTCCGACATGGTGGTGGTGGCCTCGCGCCGCGAGGAGTCGCCGCGGTGACTCGCCCGACGCCCCGGCTGCGCATCCTCGGTTCGCGCGGCATCCCGAACCGCCACGGCGGCTTCGAGGCATGCGCCCAGCATCTTGCGCCGTGGCTCGTGGAGCGCGGCTGGGCGGTCACGGTCTACTGCCAGGAACCGCCAGGGACCGCTCGCCGCACCGCCAGCTGGCGCGGCGTCTCGCTGGAGCACGTGCCCACGCCCGTCGAAGGCGCTCGCGGCAGCATCTGGTTCGATGCCTGGACGACGCGCCATGCGGCGGCACACGACGACCTCGTGCTGACGCTCGGCTTCAACACGGCCGTCTTCTTTCCCTGGTATCGCCTGCGTGGCCGCCGGCACGTCGTCAACATGGACGGCGTGGAATGGCAGCGCGGCAAGTGGCCCGCCCCGATCAGGACCTGGTTCTACGCCAACAGCTGGGTCGCCGGCCTCGCTGCGCAGCACCTGATTGCCGATCACCCCGAGATCGCCCGCATGCTGACGCGACGCGGACTCGGTGCGCGCACGTCGATGGTGCCGTATGGGGCGGACCGGGTGGATCACGCGCCGGTCGCGCCGATCGCGGTGCTCGGGTTGACGACGCGCGGATACGGCCTCGTGGTCGCGCGACCGGAGCCGGAGAACTCGATCCTCGAGATCGTCACCGCGTGGTCACGCGTGCGGCGGCCGTGGCCGCTCGTGGTGCTCGGCGACTACCAGCCGTCCCACCGCTACCACGCGCGCGTGCGTGCCGCGGCGGGCCCGGACGTGCGCTTCGCGGGAGCCATCTACGACGAGACGGCCGTGCAGGCCCTGCGGCACCATGCGCGGGTGTACGTACACGGGCACACCGTCGGCGGCACGAACCCCTCGCTCGTCGAGGCGCTCGGCGCGGGGTCGCCGGTGCTGGCGCACGACAACGTGTTCAACAGGTGGGTGGCCGGGCCGGACGCACGGTACTTCACGTCGGCGGAGGACTGCGCGCGCCTGCTCGCCGTGCTCGACGACGAGGCGGCGCTGGACGCCATGCGGGGCGCCAGCCATGCCAGGCACGCCGACGCGTTCACCTGGGAACGCGTGCTGCCGGCGTACGAGGCGGTGCTCCTGCGCGCGCTCGGTCAGGCCTGACGCTTACTTCCGATCGACGCGGCTCTTGACTGCGGCGCGCGTCTCGCGATCGGTTTCACGGCGCTTGATCGTCTCGCGCTTGTCGTGCGCCTTCTTGCCGCGGGCGAGTGCGATGTTGAGCTTCACGCGTCCGTTCTTCAGGTACATGCGCGTGGGGACGAGCGTCAGCCCCTTCTCCACCGTCCGGCCAATCAGCTTGCGGATCTCCGCGCGGTTCAGCAGCAGCTTGCGCCGGCGCAGCGCCTCGTGCTCGGCGTAGCCGCGATGGCTGTAGGGACTGATGTGGATGTTGTAGACCCACAGCTCGCCCCGTTCGACGCGCGCGTAGCTGTCGCGCAGGTTCACGCGTCCTTCGCGGATCGCCTTGACCTCGGTGCCGAGCAGTACGACACCGGCCTCGTACTGGTCGAGGTACTCGTAGTCGAACCCCGCCTTGCGGTTGTCGGCGAGCAGGCGCGGCGCCTTCTCCGCCGCCTTGGCGGGAGCGGACTTCGGCGAGGATGTCGGATGCGAGGACATGTCGTGTGGTTGCCTGTCGCGTGCGGCCTGTCTCCAGGCTCCATCGAAGGGGGGCGGGGCTCTCCCCGGCCTACTCCGCGGTGCCCAGCCTGGCCTGCGCCAGCCGCGCGGCGAGCGTCACGGCGCTCACCATGCTCGATGCGTCGGCGGTGCCCTGTCGGGCTATGTCGAACGCAGTGCCATGATCGACCGACGTGCGCACGATGGGCAGCCCCAGCGTGACGTTCACCGACTGCCCGAACGCGAGCAGCTTCACCGGAATCAGGCCCTGGTCATGGTAACAGGCCACCACGACGTCGAAGGCGCCACGCGTGGCCCGGAGGAAGACGGTGTCGCCGGGAAACGGCCCCTGAACGTCGATGCCGCGGCCCCGACACGCCGCCACCGCGGGGCGCAGGACCTGATCGTCCTCGTGCCCCATGAGCCCATGTTCGCCCGCATGCGGGTTCAGACCCGCCAGCCCGATGCGCGGCATGGCGAACCCGAAGTCGGGCAGGCTGGCCGCCGTCAGCGTGATGATCTCCTCGACGAGCGCCTGCGTGAGCAGACGGGGCACCTCGGCGATCGGGACGTGCACGGTGGCGAGCACCACGCGCAACGGCTCCGAGTGGAACATCATCGCGACGCGCCCGCTGCCGGTCAGGTGCGCGAGCAGGTCCGTGTGCCCTTTCCACGGGAGTCCGCACGCGGCGAAGGCCTCCTTGTGCACGGGTCCGGTCGCGATGGCCTGGACGACCCCGGACTCCGCATCGCGCACGGCGGCGACGACGGCGTCGTACGAGGCGCGACCCGCCTCGGCCGAGACCCGGCCGGCCGGAAACGCGTCGATGGCTTCTGCGGTGTGCGGGCCGTACAGGATCGGCTCGCACACGGCACGCACTTCACGCGACTGTGCCGCGGCAATGGCAATCTCGGGGCCGATCCCGGCCGGATCGCCGACCGTGATTGCCACGCGAGGGAGGGACACGGCGTGTCGAGCGCTCATGGGGCGCCGCACGAGCACCCGCCGGTGCCGCACGCTCCGTCGCCGCTGCAACTGCCGCTGCACGATCCTTCCTGCGCGCAGCCGGCGTGCCGTTCGCCCCTGGCATTGGGGAGTTCGTACCGCAGGCAGCACTTCAGCCGTCCGCACACGCCCGCCAGCTTCGACGGGCTCAGGCTGAGGCCCTGCCGTTTGGCCATCTTGATCGACACGGGCTCGAACGAGGTGAGCCACGTCGTGCAGCAGAGCGGCCGGCCGCACGGGCCGTATCCGCCGAGCAGCTTCGCGGCATCGCGCATGCCGATGTGACGCATCTCGATCCGCATGTGGAAGGCGGCGGCCAGATCGCGGACGAGCTCACGGAAGTCCACCCGGTGTTCGGCCGTGTAGTAGAACAGCAGCCTCGAGCCGTCGAACGCGTGCTCCACCCGGGTCAGCTTCATCTCGAGGCCGCGCTCGCGGATCTTCAACTGGCAGAACTGCGACGCCTCGCGCTCCCGGTGCTGGTGCAGAAGGCGACGCGCCACGTCCTCCGGCGTCGATCGCCGCAATACGCGCGACCGCCCATCGTCGGCCGCCGGACGACGTTCTGCCACCACGGAGGGTTCAGCGACGAGGCTCCCCAGTGCGACGCGGTCGCCATCGGTCACGACGACGCCGTCACCGGCACGCGCTGGGCCGTCGAGAGCCAGATCCGGCAGGAGGAACGAGTGGCGGCGGCCCGCCGGGACGAACCGCACGCTGACGGTGGGCGGCACCGGGGCGATCGTCTCGTCAGCCATGGCTTACAACTCGCACGCCAGCCAGTCGGCGACCACCTTGGCCGACTGGAAGCGTTCGAGGGAACGACGCGCCTGCTCCACCGTCGAGAACGCGCCCAGGACTCGTTCGGCATCGAAGTCGCGGGCGAGACCAGCGAGGTCGCGGCCGAGATCCTGATTGGCCAGCACCGGCGCCGGGCCCGACTGCCCGACCACGCCGAGGTCGCGCACCAGGAGCGACAGCGCATCGAGCCGGCGCGCCAGCACGTCACGGTCGGTGCCGGCACCGCGCTTCTTCGGAACTTCCGCGAGTTGCTGCGCGAGTTGGAGGCGCCTGGCTGTGGGGGGCCGTCCGGCGAGCCCCCTGAGCAGTGACATCGCGGCATCGCGGGCTTCGACGAGGCTCCCGGTGTCCTGCGCCAGCGCGCGAGAGACGCTGCCGTCCGCCATGGCAGCCAGCCCTGGCGCTTCGGCGGCTGCGATGCCGCAGTGTCGGATCAGCACGTCTGCGAGTTCCGACGGCCCCAGCCGGCCGAACCGCACGCGCGGACAACGGGAGCGCACCGTTTCCAGCAGCGCGTCCGGCCGCGACGTCACCAGGATGAACATCGATGACGGCGGCGGCTCCTCGAGCGTCTTGAGCATGGCGTTCTGCGCCTGCGGCTGCAGCACGTCCGCGCCGTCGACGATCACCACGCGGCGGCGGGCTTCAAAGGGGCGGTACCCGGCACGCGCGATCACCTCGCGCGCCATGTCCACCGTGATGGAGCCCTTCTCGTTCGGGCCGAGCACCACCACGTCTGGGTGCTGACCGCGGGCGATGCGACGGCAGGACGAGCAGGCGCCGCAGGCATCGCCGTCTTCCGCCGGCTGCGGGCAGTTGATCGCGGCGGCAAGGGCGAGAGCCGTCGTCCGCTTGCCCACGCCGTCGGCGCCGTCGAACAACAGGCTTTGCGGCACGCTGCGCGCGCTCACCGCGCGGAGCAGCAGTGATCGCGGTTGCCCGTGGCCGAGGACGTCGGCGAGCCTCATAGGGGGATTCTAGCTGGCCTCGGGGCGTCGGGGTTCAGGGTCGGGACTCGGGACTCGGGGTTCCAATTGCCATCTGCAATTGGCAATTTGAAATTTCCCTGGGCTCGGTCACGGCTCGGGCTTCTTCTTCTCTTCGTCGCGATCCTTTTCCTTGTCGCGTCGGCCGAAGAGGCGTCCCCAGAACCCACGCTTCTTCGGAGCCTCCTCCCCTTCCTCGACTCGTGTCTCAGCCGCCCCGTCCCGTCCCTGCGCGCGGGCGGCCGCGTCGCGCGAAGCCTCGCCACCCTCCGCCGTGTCGCTCGCGACGGCGGGTGCCGGCACGTCGCGCGGAATGTTGGCGGGCGGCAATCCCGCCTGGTCCGCCGACACGGGCTTGGGGTCGTTGTCGCGGCCGAAGAACCCTGCGAGCCGCTCGAGGAAGTTGGCCCCCTGATGCTCCTCGCATTCGGCCGACGGCTCGGTGCCCCGACGGTAGTACTCGGTGTAGGCCATCGAGCGGATCTCGATGCCGCCCTCGGCGCTCTCCACCGGAACACGGGAACAACCCTCCACGGCGCGGCGGCCCGTGACGCGGCAGATGTCCACACCGACGATACCGTTCGGGCGCTTGAAGGTGACGGGCTTGTTGCCGGCGGTGGCCACCGACATCACGCTCGCCCACAGCGGCACCGCGAGCTCCCCCGCGTATCCGTTGGCGATGATCTGCTTCGGCTGATCGAATCCCATCCACACGCCGGTCACGGCAGACGGTGTGTACCCGACGAACCACACGTCGTGGTAGTCGTTGGTGGTGCCGGTCTTGCCGGCGGCGGGCAGCCTGAACCCTTCGGCGCGGGCCCGCCAGGCGGTGCCGTGGTTGATCACGTCCGACAGCATGCTCGTGACGAGAAATGCCGTCTGTTCGGAGAACACGCGCTTCTCCCGGGCCTCGGTGGCGTACAGCACTTCGCCGTCCTGGTCTTCCACGCGGCGGATGAGGTGCGGCTCGCGCAGCACGCCCTCGGCAGCGAACGCCCCGTACGCGGCGGTCAGTGACTGGAGGGTGACCTCACCAGCGCCGAGTGCCATGGACGGCACGGCCGGCATGCGCCCGAGCGCGAGTTCCTCGGCCGTCTCGACGGTGTCGGGAATGCCCACGGTTCGCAGCAGTTGCACCGCGGCACGATTGCTGGACGTGCGGAGGGCAGTGCGCAGCGTCATGCTGCTGGCATCCGAGTGCTCGTCCTCGGGAACGTAGTCGCCCTGGGGGGTGTTGATCGGATCGTTCAGGTTGCTCACGAGCGACCCGGGTGATTGGCCCTGCTCGATGGCCGTGGCGTACACGATCGGCTTGAAGGCCGACCCCGACTGCCGGCGCGCCTGGACCGCCCGGTTGAAGCGGCTCTCACGGAAGTTTCGACCGCCGACCTGGGCACGGACGGCGCCCGTGGTCGGGTCCATCACCACGACGGCCGCCTGCAGATAGGGCGGCGCGACGTCTTCCTCGATCTGGATGTCGGCCCGCGCGGTGTGCGGGTAGCGACGACGGCGCTCGATCTCCTGGAGACGCTGCTCGACGAGTTTCTCGGCCTGCTGCTGCAACTCGGGATCGATGGTCGTGTAGACCTTCAGGCCGCCCTCCGACACGCGCTGCCAGCCGAACCGATCGACGAGTTCGCGTCGCACGGCCTCCTTGAAGTACAGCCCGTACGGCTCGTCGCGACGCAGGCTGTTCTCGAGGTGGACCTTGGCCTGGCGCGCGGTGTCGTACGTGGCCCGGTCGATGACGCCGTTGTCCAGCATCATCAGCAACACGATGTTCCGGCGCGCAATCGCCCGGTCCATGTTGATTGTCGGTGCGTATGCCGACGGCAGCTGGATGAGCCCGGCAATCAGCGCGGCTTCGGGCACGTCGAGCTCATGGGCGTGCTTGCCGAGGAACCCGAGGGACGCGGCCTCCACCCCGTGGTAGCCGTCGCCGAAGTACGCCTTGTTCAGGTAGAGCGCCAGGATCTCGTCCTTCGTGTACGTCCGCTCGATGAGCAACGCCGCGAAGGCTTCCTTGATCTTGCGCGTGTACGTCTTCTTGCGCGAGAGGAAACTCATGCGCGCGAGCTGCTGCGTGATGGTGCTGCCGCCCTGGCCGCGGGTGCCCGTCCTGGCGTTGGCCACCACGGCCGCGCCGATGCGGACGATGTCCACGCCGTTGTGCGTGTAGAAGCGCTGGTCCTCGACCGAGACCACCGCGTCGCGAAGGTTCTTGCCGATCTTGTCGAGCGGCACCTCGATGCGCTGCTCCTTGAAGATCGTGAACACGGCCTTGTCGGCCTGGTCGTAGAGCGTCGTGGCCTGCGCCATGTCGCCCACCGACGACAGCGCCTCGCGGTCGGGCAGCGACTGGCGGATGTCCCACGCAAGCCAGAGCCCGCCGAAGAACGCCAGCCACGCGGCAAGCGACAGACCCGCAAGCCCGGCAGCAAGGAGCCGCGGACGCGCCAGCAGCCATTGCCGCACGCGACCGGGCTGCCGCCCGCTGAGCCATGTCCGGAATCTCGCCCGCATCTGCATCCCTCCAGCCTACCTGAACCTCTCCAGCATCGAACCGCGGCTTCCCGTCGCCCAAGGGGC
>JAEZCY010000050.1 GCA_023429845.1 Acidobacteriota bacterium | reverse complement strand
CCACAGGGGTCGTCGCCACGCGGCGCGGGCCTCGGCGGCATGGCGACCGGTGGCGCGCCGATCGACCTCACGATCGCCCCTGAGGTGCTCGGGAAGATTCGCGACGTGATGCGCGCGAAGCCGACGGTGGTGGCGATGTACTTCGACAGGCCGTACGTCGTCCCCGAGCTCGCGCGCGAGTCGGCGGCGCTGGTTGCCCACTTCGGCGTGAGCGACGAGGCGCTCCTCGACGTGCTCACCGGCACGTCTCCGCTTGTCGGCAAGCTGCCCTTCGAGCTGCCGTCGTCGATGGAGGCCGTGCGCGCGCAGAAGGAGGACGTGCCCCACGACTCCAAGGACCCGCTGTATCCGTTCGGGCACGGACTCACGGGGAGGAAGTGAAGTTTGGAATTCGAATTTCGTCTAGTACGGATCCACCTCGACGCCGTTGTTCCAGGCGCGGTACATGTCTTCCGCGCTGGGGACGGTTGCCGGGCGCACGAGTCGGAAGCCGAGCCACTCCGCGTCGGTCATGTACCAGACGCTCGTGGGCAACTGCGGGTCGCGCTCCTTCCACACCACGTCCGACTTGACGCGGTTGGTGCAGGTCACGCGGCTTGCCGGGTCGCTCCACGAGCCGCCGCGCACGGCCATCGGGTACGACTCGGTCGGACGCACCCAGGGGTTGGTCTGGGCCCCGGGCGCATACGGCGCGTACTGGTCGGCCGTCCACTCCATCACGTTGCCGAGCATGTCGTGCAGGCCCCAGGCATTCGGCTTCTTCGTGCCCAGCTTGTGATAGGTGCCGTCGCTGAACTCGGAGGTGGCCGAGTTCTCGCGATACCACGCCACCTCGGCGAGCTGCGCTTCGGGCAGCACTGGCGGCCCGCCGGCGCGGCACGCGTACTCCCACTCGGCCTCGGTCGGCAGGCGGTAGAACTCGCCCGTCTTCGCGCTGAGCCACTGGGCGTACTTGTTGGCGGCGTGCTGCGTCATGCTTATCGCCGGAAAGCCCTCGTTGCCGCGCCCGAAGCTCATTTCGAGGTGCGGCGCGGTGGGGCGGCTCAATGCGTCCACCATGCCATCCGGCGTGGCGTGCTCGTTGGCCTGGTCGGCGAACATGAACATCAGGTACGCGTCCCAGTTGACCTCGGTGGTCATCATCCAGAACGCGTCCAGCTTCACCTTCCGTGCCGGTTTCTGGTCGGCAGGCGCGCCCGGGTCGGCCGAACCCATCTCGAATTCGCCGGCCGGCACCGGGGCCATCTCGAACGCCGCCGTGGTGTTCGGGATGGTGACGGCATAGGCCTGCGCGGGGCCGCTTGCCGACTTCTGCTTCTCGAGGATCCGCGTGCGGATGGCCTCGATGGCCTTCATCTCTTGCGGATCGATGGCCGGCGCCGCGGGCGCGGCGGCCGGTTGCCGGCTCGAGACCGGGGCGGTCGCCGCCCCGGCCACGAGGGCCAGGGCGACGAACGCCGCGACGCGTGTCGTCATGACTACGAGACCTTGGTGCGGCCCGGGATGGGGAGGCCCGGCGCCTCGAAGCTCGCATTCATCTCGAGCGTGGACGGCAGCAGGCTGACCTGCGAGTTCAGCGCCTGATCCCACGTGAGTTCCTGACCCGAATACGCCGCGTCACGGCCCATCAGCGCCAGCAGCGTGCTCGTTGCCAGGTTCAGGTCGTCGTTCTTCGGCTTGCCGGTGCGGATCGACTCGAACAGCACGTCGTGCTCGCGCTGGTACATGTCGTAGTCCTCGCCGTCCCACTGCCACTTGACCTTGCCGTCCGGCGTCTCGATGCGCGGCTTGCCGCGACCGAGGAAGAGCGTACCGTCGGTGCCCATGACGTAGTCGAGCGTGCCGTTGTAGCAGCCGGTCGACTGGCGGTTGGCGAGGAACACGCGGTAGCCGTTCGGCCACACGAAGTTGGCTTCGAAGTGGTCGTAGATGTTGCCGCCGTTGGCCGGCACCGCACGACCGCCGACCGCCACCACGCTGGCAGGCGGCTCGTCCTTCATCACCCACATGATCATGTCGGCGTTGTGAACGGCCTGCTCCACGAGGCTGTCGCCCGACAGCCACGCGAAGTTGTACCAGTTACGGACCTGCCACTCGATGTCGCCCATGCCGGCCGGACGCGCACTCGCGGGCGGCATCGGCTTGACCGGGTTGGTGTAGTACGTCGAGTAGTGCGCCACGAGGCGACCCAGCGCGCCGCCGTGCACCTGCGCCATCGCGGCCTGGACGGCGTTGTGGTAGCGCCAGCAGAATCCGGAGACCAGCGCGAGGTTCTTCGCCTTGGCCTGCTTCTGCGCCTCGATCACCGCACGGACGCCCGGCGAATCGGTGGCGCACGGCTTCTCGGCGAAGATGTGCTTGCCCGCCTCCACGGCGGCCTTCAGGTGGGCCGGGCGGAATCCCGGGGGCGCCGCGAGCAACACCACGTCCACGCCGCTGTCGATCACCTTGTCGTAGGAGTCGAGGCCGTAGACGGCCTGGTCGACCTTGACCTGGCTGCCGAACCGCTGGCTGCCAGACAGTCGTGTCACGGCGCGCGTGACGATCGCCTGGTCGATGTCGGCCACCGCTGTCAGCACGGCGTTCTTGTCGGCGGTCAGGGCCTGCGCCGCTGCACCGCTGCCGCGCCCGCCCGCGCCGATGAGCCCCACCTTCAGGGCGTTTGTGACCGACTGCCCCGAGACGATGCTCGGGAATCCGGTGGCGGCGGCAACGCCGGCAGCCGTTCCGGACTTCTTGAGGAAGTCGCGGCGCTCAATCTTCGTGGACGCGTGCTTGGGTGTGTTCGTCATGGCCGTTTCAACGTGGAGGGTAGGGCCCGGCCTCGCAACGAGGTCAGAATCCTTCCGATCATACCCCTTCGCGGGGCGTAGTTCGCGGGCTATCTCTTGGGACTCCAACGGCTGCGGGCTGGCCGGGGCCCTCCCTCCCCTTTGCGCCGTACCGGCGCCCGCAGCCACCTGCTTCAGCGTGGCCCGCCGCGGGGCGGCCTCGGCTTGCCGACCCCGACGGCTGCGCCGGGCAACGCGATGTCGGCGACCACGGGGTAGTGGTCGGCCGCGAGGCGCGTGCCCGTCGTGATGTCGGGCGACAGATCCGGAGGCGTGATCGGAACCGTGGTGCCCCGCGCCGTCACGCCCGACGAGACGAACACGTAGTCGATGCGGCTCGTCGGATTGCGGTCCACGTCGGCCGGCGAGGTGAAGCCCTGCGGGTTCAGTGCGTCAGGCAGACCCGCAACGGCCCACGTGTCCACGAGGCGCGCGTGGACCGGCACCATCTCGGGCAGCAGTGGACTGGCGCTGCGGGCGTTGAAGTCCCCCATCAGCACGATGGGCACGTCTGGCGCCGCATCGAGGACGGCGGCGATGTCGGCAGTCTGCAGCAGACGCGCCGCCTGCGTGGTGTGCAGGTGCGTGTTGTAGAACCGCAGCGGCACACCGCGCACGTTGATGAGGGCGAGCGTCAACCCGCGCTGCTCCTCGGTCGCGACGCGCGGCAGTAGCCGATTGCTGCATTCCAGTATCGGGAAGCGGCTGAGGATCAGCGTGCCGTACTGGTGCGGCAGCGGCGAATGCCCATCGGCGCCATGGTCGAGATTGGGGGCATAGCAGCGGTGGGGGTACCCCAGCGCGTCGCCCATGACCGCCGGCTCGTCCAGGTAGGCGCTGCGCGCCCAGAACCGATCGATCTCCTGGAGCCCGACGATGTCGGGGTCGTATGTACGGATGACGTCGATTGCTGCGTCGATGTCGAGGTTGCAGTCGGGATTGGGCGGGGTGCCGGGCGTGGGCGGCGGCGTCACGCAGCTGGCGTTGGTCTGGCCGTGCTTGATGTTGTAGGACATCACCCGCAGCGGGCGGTCGGGAGCTTGTGGCTGGGCCAACGCGACAATCGGCAGGGCGACCATGCACGCAGCTACGGCACAGGTAAGAGTCAGCTGTCGTGATTCTTGCATTCCACCTCCTCGGTTGCGTGACTATACACGCAGCCGGGCAGGGTCAATCCCGACCAGGCCCTGCCCCGGAGGAGTTCGCCGATGCCACAGCCCGGTCGCCGCCCGCCGCGTGTATCGGTGGTGCTGCCGTGCTACATCACGTCCGAGGCGCAGCTCGCGCTGCTCGACGAGACGCTGTCGACCGTCGATGCGCAATCGTGCTGCGACTGCGAGGTGATCGTCATCGACGATGGATCGCCGCTCGACGTGACGCGGGTGACCACCGCGCATCCGCGAACGTTCACCGTCCGTCAGCCCAACGCAGGCCCGGCAGTGGCCCGCAACACCGGCATCGATGTGGCGCGTGGCGATACATTCGTCTTCCTGGACGCCGACGACCACCTGCTGCCACACGCACTCGACACAGGACTCGCGGTGCTCGCCGCGCATCCCGAGTGCGGCTTTGCCGTGGGCGCGCGCGAGGAGATGACCTACGAGGGGACGCCCGTGCCGTGGACGGTGGCGCCTCCGCCGCCGCAGTCGGCGCTGTACGTGCCCTTGCTCGGATTCGAGTGGTACGTCATCCCGCCCTCGTCGGCGATCTTCCGTCGGGAGACGGTCGCCGCCGTCGGTGGATTCCGCGACCCGTGGGGCGCGGACGACCTCGACTTCTACCTGCGCGCGGCCTATCGCTTTCCCGCGCACTGCCATCAGTCCCCGCCGGTCACGCGGTACCGCCGGTACAGCACCAGCTCCTCGCGCGACGGTGAGCGGATGCTGCACAGCATCCGCACGGTGTACGAGCGGCAATGGCCCCTCGTGTGCGGCTGGGCGGAGGCAGAGGCGGCCTACCGTCGCGGCCTGCGAGCCCTCACGGACATCTTCCTGGACTGCGTGGTCGAGAACGTCGAGGACCGCCTGCGCTGCGGAAACCGTGAGGCGGCCCTGCGCAGTGCGCGCCTGCTCGCGCTCGAGAGCCCGGAACGGCTCGAACGGCTGCCGGCGGAGCTGCACCCCTAACGCGCGCGCGGTGAGTCGTCGGCAGCAATGTCGCCGAGCGCGTACTGAATTCCGCGCAGGAGATGCGCCAGCAGCGCGCGGTTGGCGTACACCTTCTCGTTGTGGCCGTGCGACATGTAGAACACGCGCCCCTTCTGTTCGCCGCGGACCCAGCTGAGCGGATGGTCGTGATCGGGCCGCGGGAACTGCTCCTTCGCCCTGTCCTCCGCCGACATCCGCGCATAGTCCACGCTCGTCAGGACGCGGAGGTTGTCGCGCGAGTAGACCTCGCGGCCGAACGTGTAGGTCTCGTCCTCCACGACGAACGGGGTCTGCCCTCGGAACGGCGCATTGAGCGGGTGATCCGGCTCCTCGACAACGTAGGTGATCGACTGCCCGTCGTTCCAGTGGTACTTGAAGAAGCCGCCGAGCAGCGTGTTGAACTCGGGCCAGGTGCCAACCTGATCGTCGGGCCACTGGTCGGTCTTCGGACGCGGCGCACCGCCCTCTGCCGTCGCGCTCGCGTGATACGAGTCGGTTGCCGCATGGATCGCGGCCAGGCCCTTGCCGCCACGCACGAATGCGAGAAGCGCCGCCCGACGCGCGGCCGTGGCGGCCGCGTCATCGGGGTCGTCGAGGAAATGCCCTGTCGTGCTCGCGAGGAAGATCGCATCGTACTGCTTCAGGTTCTCCGTGGTGACGTCCGCGGCGTCGTAGGTCGCCGTCGTCGCCCATGCGCCCGTCCTGAGGCCTAACTCCTCGACCGTACGGACGGCAAGCGGAATCGACGAGTGGACGTAACCGGCAGCGCGTGCGAGAACGAGGACCTTGCGTGGTCGCGTCGGACGGGCGGGCGCCGTCTCCGGCAGCGCCGCGAGCATGGCCGCCACATGCTCGGCACACGGCGTGCGCGGGTTGGCGCTGCGCCCGCCGCAAGCTGGAGCCGGCGAGGCCGGCGCCTGAGTCGACGGCGCAACAACTGACCGGCCCGTCGTCGCCGTCATCCTGCCGCCGGACGCCAGAAGCAAGAGGGCCGTGCAGACGACAAGGGCGAGCGCGGGCGGCGAAGCCGTGCGGTGCATGGCCCATCGTAATGCGAGCAGCCGCACCTCGGCGTGGGGCTGACGTGGTGGCGCCAGCCGGCGTGCGGAACCGGGCAACGACTAGCCTCGTCATATACCTTGCGTCACAAGACACCTTGCACCATACTTCATGACATGGCCGAGCAGCGCGACTCCGAAAGAAAGGGCATCGCGCGGGAACTCCGCCGCGGGTCCCTCGAGCTCATCGTGCTGCACCTGCTCGAACCCGGCGAGGCGTACGGCTACGAGATCGTCACGAAGCTGACGCGAGCCAGCGCCGGCGCGCTGGAGGTGACCGACGGCACGCTCTACCCGGTGCTCTACCGGCTCGAGCGTGCGGGCCTCGTCACGGTTCGCTGGGAAACGCCCGAGCGCGGCGTACCGCGCAAGTACTACCGGCTCACCGACGCGGGTCGGGCGGAGCTGGCCTCGCTCATGGCGGACTGGTTCGCGTTTGCTGACGCGATGGGCCGCTTGCTCAGGAAAGGCGGAAGCCGATGACCACGACCACTGACAGGTACCTCGCGCAGGTGCTCGAGCACCTGCCCTCGTCGATGCCGCTCCGGGAGCAGATCGCGCTCGAACTGCGTGGTCACATCGAGGAACGCCTGGCGAGCGGAGAGCCGCTCGACGCCGTGCTGCAGCGGCTCGGCGCCCCGGCGGACCTGGCGGTGTCGTATCTGACGGGGCTCCCGCAGCGTTCTGCCGACTTCGGCGCGCGCGTGGTCGCGAAGGTCATCGACGTCGGCGCGTTCATGGCCATCGCGGCGGTGCTGGGCGGCTTGGCCTGGTTCACCCCCGTGTCCAGACTCACGCCCTGGCTCGTGGCGCTGGCGATCGCCACTGCGGCGTTCGGCTACGTCACCTACACGATCGTCGCAGAAACGCGCACCGGGCAGACCTTCGGCAAGCGTCGCGTCGGGCTGACGGTGGTGCAGGAGACCGGCGCGCCCATCACCGCCGGGCAGGCGGTCGTGCGTCAATTGCCGACGCTGCTCCAGGTGTTCTGGATCGACGCGATGTTCGTGTTCTTCACCGAGCGTCGACAGCGGGCGTTCGAGTTGTTGTCCAGGACGCGCGTCGTCCAGCTCGAACGCAGATAGGAGCCGGATCGGCCCCGCCCGGCACCTGGCGCGACCTGCGGCTTCCGGCTCCCGAGTACACTCCCCGACGTGTCAGGTTCCCTCCTTGCCCCGCCACCGGTGTCCCTCGTGCGCGGTCTCGGTCTCTTTGCCGCGTTCGCGATGGTCGTCGGCAACGTCATCGGCACCGGCGTCTTCCTGAAGGCGCGGGTGATGACGTGCAACGTCGAGACACCCGGCATGGTGATGGCGGTCTGGGTGATTGCCGGCGTCATGAGCCTGCTCGGCGCACTCACGTACGCCGAGCTCGCCACGCTGTTCCCGCGCGCCGGCGGGGAATACGTGTTCATTCGGCAGGCGTACGGTCGTCTCCCGGGCTTCCTTTACGGCTGGACGCGTTTCTTCGTTGCCACGACCGGCGCGCTCGCGGCGCTGGCCACGGGGTTCGCCATCTTCGTGACGTCGCTCGGTGGCGGCGCGCTGAGTGAATGGCACCTCACCGTGGCGCCCCTCGGCTGGAACGTGAGCCTCGTGCAGCTGGTCGCGGTGGCGGCGGTGTGGGCGGTCACGCTGGTCAACTGCGCCGACGTCTCCACCGGTGGCCGCGTGGCGTCGGCTCTGACCGTGCTGAAACTGGCGCTGCTGATGGCGGTCGGGTTCGGCGCCTTCCTGCTGGCCGACGGCTCCTGGTCGCACTACGCGATGAGCGGCGCCGGCGGCACCTGCGAAGGCGTGGACCCGGCGGCCCGCCTCGGCATGGCCGGCGTGGGCGCGGCGATGATGGCGGCGCTGTGGGGCTACAACGGCTGGAACGAGGTCACCTACGTTGCGGGCGAGATCAAGGATCCCTCCCGGGCCCTGCCGTTGGCGATCATCGGCGGGCTGCTCACCGTTGCGACGCTCTACGTGGTCGTGAATGCCGGGTACTTCTACGTGCTCACCCCCGACGAGGTGGCGAGCGTCCCCGCATCGGCGGCGGTGGCCACCGTCGCGGCCACGCACTTCCTCGGGACGGCCGCGACAGGGTTGATGACGGCGCTGCTGTCCGTGTCCGTGCTGACGGCCCTGCAGATCGTCGCGCTGGTCGGCGCGCGGATTCCCTATGCCATGGCCAGCGACGGCGTCTTCTTCCACGGCCTGTCGCGACTGAGCCCGCGCACCCGCGTGCCCGTGCGGGCACTGGTCGCGCAGGCGGTGTGGGCGTCCGTGCTGGTGCTCACCGGCACGTTCGACACGCTTACCGACTACAGCATCTTCGCCGTGCTGATCTTCATGGGGCTGGCGACCGCGTCGGTGTTCGTCTTCCGCCGCCGCTTGCCGGATGCCGATCGCCCGTACCGAACGTGGGGCTACCCCGTCGTGCCGGCGCAGTTCATGCTGACGGCCGGCTGGCTGATCCTGAACACCCTGCAGACCGCTCCGCGCCAGGCCATCGCCGGCCTCGGCCTCATAGCGCTCGGGGTGCCGTTCTACCTGTGGTGGACGAGAAAGGGGTAGCAGGCGGCGGTCTGCAGACGACGGGAAGCGGGACTCGGGGCTCGGGGCTCGGGAGTCCGGAGTCGTCGTTCCGTGTTACCCCGTTCGGCGTTCGACGTTCGGCGTTCGACGTTCGACGTTCCTACCGCTCCCCGAGCCACTCGTCCCGGCAGCCGGGCGGCGCGCTGACCGGATTGCACCGTGCCGCACCCGCAGTGCCGGGCAGGCGCACAACGTAGCCCCTGCCAGACGCATAAGGGCTCGGCTCCGGATAGTCCGTGCTCACGTACTGTGCGCCCGAGCCGAGCGCCGCCTCGCGCCGCGCCGTGTCGCCGGTGCGCGCCTCGCGCCCTGGCTCGTCGGCGCGCGTGCGGACGAGGAAGCCTGAGCGGACCGCCGCAACGATTGCCGCACCATCGCCGAGCGCGTCGTTCATCTTCATGAAGGCGGCGGCCGGATGCGTGGCCGCGACGCTCACGAACATCACGCGGCCCTCGAGCGACTCTCGGCCCGCGAGATAGAGGTCACGATGCGGCCCGGTGTTGTCCATCATGAACAGCACCGTGCCGCGCGACTCGCGCAGCGTCGGCCAGCCCCGGCCGGCAATCGCGTCGCGCAGGGTCGTCGCCTCACCCCGCACATCGTCGGGCGTCAGCAGGTGCGCCTCGTCGAACACGGCGCGAATCTCGGCGTCGAGCGCATCGAGCTGTGCGGCGTCGAAGCGTGGGGCGTTCGGCAGCGGCAGGCGGCGCTTCGTGTCCGCCGCCGGATCCTTGACCTCCACCATCACGCCGATCGGCAGGTGCCCCCTGTTGGCACGAGACCAGTCGCGGATCTCGGTCAGGCAGGCACGAAGGGTGGCGCAGGTCGTCCGGAAGTCGTAGGGTGCCGTGTGGAGCACCTTCAGCCCTGGCTCCTGCATCTCGGGTCCCGGTCGCCGGACGTGCGCGAGATCCTGGCCAAGCGGCGCGAGGTCCGGCGTCGCATAGGCGCCTCCCTCCGGGTCGGCGTACACATCGATCTCGAACTGCCGCATGCCCAGATCCTCAAGCTGGGCGGTCAGGGATCGATGCGTGTAGTCGACGGCCGGCCCGTGCTCGCCGAGCGCGGCGAGAATGGCTGGCTCCGGCGCGACGTGATAGCTGTTGTGGGTGCCGACGACCTGCAGGTGATTGAGCCGCAGACAGTCGTCGGCGTTTCGCGCCGTGATCTCGCCGCAGGCAGCTCCTTGCGCCGACGATGCGCCCGACGAGGGGATGGCAGCCGCGGCGACACACGTGACGAGAGCAAGCGATCGCAGTCTCATGCGGGCCACTGTAGGGCAGACGGGTGCCGATGGTGCAACCCGCGCCGGGCCCGACGCGTGATAATGAGCACGCCCGACACACGGCCCGTGCCGACGACCATCACCAGGCCGCGTGCGTGGCCTCCCAACGCACCCAGGATCTGACCATGACCATGGAACACACCTCCCGTCGAGACTTCCTCCGCGCGACAGGCGTCTCGGTTGCCGCCGCGCCCTTTGCTGCCGCGTCGGTGTCGGCCGCGCAGCCAGCCACGCCACAGCCGCCCGCCCGGACCTTCGGCTACGCCGTCGTCGGCCTCGGCGGCCTGTCGCTGAGCGACATCCTTCCGGCCTTTGCCAACACCAAGCGGGCCCGCCTGACGGGGCTCGTGAGTGGCAGCGTGGACAAGGCGCGCTCGCTGGCGGCGCAGTACGGCGTCCCCGACAAGGGGCTCTACTCGTACGACACCTACGACCGCATCGCCGACAACCCGGACATCGACGCGGTGTACATCGTGCTGCCCAACAACATGCACGCCGAGTACACGGTGCGGGCGCACAAGGCCGGCAAGCACGTGCTCGTCGAGAAGCCCATGGCCAACACGGTCAAGGAATGCGACGAGATGATTGCCGCCGCCGCGGCGGCCAAGAAGCATCTTGCGGTGGCCTATCGCCTGCGCTTCGAGCCCTACACCCAGGCGATGATCAAGATGGCGCGCGGCAACGAGTACGGCCGCACGAAGGTGGTGCTCTGTGAGGCCGGGTTCAACATCGGCAACCCGGAACAGTGGCGGCTGACCAAGAAGATGGGGGGCGGCGGGTCGATGATGGACATCGGCATCTACGCCGTGAACGCAGCCCGATACCTCTCCGGCGAGGAGCCGACCGAAGTGTTCGGCTACGAGTACAGCACGCCGGGTGATCCCAGGTTCCGCGAGGTCGAGGAGACCATCACGTTCAACATGCGGTTCCCGAGCGGCACCCTCGCCAACTGCGTGTCGAGCTACGGCACGAACCTGAATCGCTTTCGTGTGCACGCCGAGAAGGGATCGTTCGAGATGGAGCCCGCGTACAGTCGCCGCGCGCTCGGTCTCCGCGTGTTCCGCGGCAATGTCGTGGAGACGCGCAGCATGCGCGAACCCGATCACTTCGCGGCGATGATGGACCACCTCGCCGAGTGCGCCGCAACCAACACGCGGCCAATCATCGACGGCGAGGACGGCCGCAACGACATGCGGGTGATCGAGGCGATCTACGAGTCGGTGAAGGCAGGACGTCCCGTCAAGCTCGCGTAACCGTCGCCGACGCGGGTAGGGCGGGCGGTCCCCCCCCCGCCC
>JAEZCY010000297.1 GCA_023429845.1 Acidobacteriota bacterium | reverse complement strand
ACCTACGCGCATGGGAAACATCGCTGAACGCCCCGGTGACGCCAGTGTCGGCTCTCACCGGCGAAGGACTGGAAAATCTGTGGACCAGAATCGTCAGCCAGCTGACGCGCCGGTAGCGCCTGCTCCGGTTGCCGCCGACGCCTCTACCCCGGCGGCCCCGCCGCAACCTCAGGCACCGCAGCCGGCACCGTCCTCGCCGCCAGCACAGCCTCGCCAGCATCATCAGGGCCGCTCCGACGGCCGCCAGCACGATGGCGGCGGGCGTGGCCGCCAGGATGACCGCGGCGGGCGTCAGCAGGGCCGGCAGCACCGCCAATCCCAAAGCCATCGCCAGCAGGGGCTGCCTCAGGACGATCCCGAGATGGAGGCGACGGCAGGCCAGGGGGGCCGGTCGGAGGCGGAGGTGCTGAACCTCTCCACGCTCAAGGAGATGAGCGTGCAGCAGCTGACGCAGGTCGCCAAGGACCTCGACATCCCCGGCGCCACCGGGCTGCGCAAGCAGGACCTCATCTTCGAGATCCTGCGCGGCCGGGCCGAGAAGAGCGGGATGCTGTTCTCCGAGGGCGTCCTCGAGGTGCTGCCCGACGGCTTCGGGTTCCTGCGCGCGCCCGACTACAACTACCTGGCCGGACCCGACGACGTGTACGTCTCGCCGTCGCAGATCCGCAAGTTCGACCTGCACACTGGCGACACGGTCAGCGGCCAGATCCGCCCCCCCAAGGAGGGCGAACGCTACTTCGCGCTGATCAAGGTAGAGGCCGTCAACTTCGAGCCGCCCGAACGGACGCGCGAGAAGATCTTCTTCGAGAACCTCACGCCGCTCTACCCGCAGGAGCGCATCACCCTCGAGACCGCCGGCGACAACCTGTCGGCGCGCGTCCTCGACCTGATGACGCCGATCGGCAAGGGCCAGCGCGGTTTGATCGTCGCGCCGCCCCGCACGGGCAAGACGATGCTGCTGCAGAACATCGCCAACAGCATCACCGCGAACCATCCCGAGGTGTACTTGATCGTGTTGCTCATCGACGAGCGGCCCGAAGAAGTCACCGACATGCAGCGGTCGGTGCGCGGCGAGGTGATCTCGTCGACCTTCGACGAGCCCGCACAGCGCCACGTCCAGGTCGCCGAAATGGTGATCGAGAAGGCCAAGCGTCTCGTCGAGCACAAGAAGGACGTGGTGATCCTGCTCGACTCGATCACGCGTCTCGCGCGCGCCTACAACACGGTGGTGCCGCCGTCGGGCAAGGTGCTGTCGGGCGGCGTGGACTCCAACGCGCTGCAGAGGCCGAAGCGCTTCTTCGGCGCCGCCCGCAACATCGAGGAGGGTGGCTCGCTGACCATCATCGCGACCGCGCTCATCGACACGGGCTCGCGCATGGACGAGGTGATCTTCGAGGAGTTCAAGGGCACGGGCAACATGGAGATCCACCTGGATCGCAAGCTTGCCGACCGACGCGTCTTCCCCGCCATCGACATCACCAAGAGCGGCACGCGGAAGGAAGAGCTCCTGATCCCGAAGGACGATCTGAACCGCATCTGGGTGCTCCGCAAGGTGATCAACCCGCTGTCGCCCACCGAGGCGATGGAACTGCTCCTCGGCAAGATGGGCAAGACCAAGTCGAACACCGAGTTCCTCGGTGCGATGTCGGGGGGCAAGTAGGAACACCGGAGCCGGATTTCGGGTGCCGATCGCGTGTGGCGGCTCGCTGAACCGCCACACGTGCGAAGACACGACCAGAGGCCGCTCGAGGAATCGAGCGGCCTTTGCTCTGTGCACTCGACAGTAGCCGTCGCCCGCCCCGCCCTCGCCGAGACGAGCCGCCTGTGGGCTACCATCCCTCCATGCAGACGCGACGCTTCGGGCGACTCGGATGGCAGGTCTCGGAGATCGGCTACGGCATGTGGGGCATGGGAGGCTGGAGCGGCAGCGACGACGCCCAGTCGCTCGCCTCACTCGACCAGTCGGTGGCAGCCGGCGTGAACTTCTTCGACACCGCGTACGCGTACGGAGAAGGACACAGCGAGCAGCTGCTGGGGCAGACGCTCCGTGCGCACGACGGTCACAGGCTGTACGTCGCCTCGAAGGTTCCCCCGAAGAACCGCAAATGGCCCGGCACGGGCGACGTCGCGGCCGCCGAGGTCTTCCCCTACGAGTACATCGTCGAGATGACGGACCGGAGCCTGCGCAACCTCGGGATCGAGCGGCTCGACCTGCAGCAGCTGCACGTCTGGGACGATGCGTGGGCGACCGACGAGGGATGGCAGCGCGCCGCCGAGGACCTCAAGAGGGCCGGGAAGATCGAAGGCTTCGGCATCAGCGTCAACCGCTGGGAGCCGGGCAACGTTGTGGATGCGCTCGAGACGGGCAAGGTGGACGCGGTTCAGGTCGTCTACAACCTGTTCGACCAGAATCCGGAGGACGAACTGTTTCCTGCCGCGCAACGGCTCGACGTGGCGATCATCGCGCGGGTTCCCCTGGACGAAGGCAGCCTGAGCGGCAAGATGACGCGGGAGATGACCTTCCCCGACGATGACTGGCGCAGCCTCTACTTCACGCCAGAGAACCTCCGCGAGACGCTCGATCGCGTTGACCGCATCATGGAGGACGTGCCCGTGGGCATGACCCTCCCGGAACTCGCGCTGCGATTCGCCATCGAGCACCCGGTCGTGGCGACGACCATCCCCGGCATGCGCAAGGCAGCGCACGTGGCCGAGAACACGGGTGTCTCGGATGGTCGGCGACTGGGCGAAGGGCTCCTCGCGAGCTTGCGCCGGCACCGGTGGGACCGGACGCACGTGATCCCCTGATCGAGGAAAGGCGCGATGCCTGGGAGGAAAACCCGCGTCGCCCCGAGAAAGTTCACCCGGAGCCGGGTCTTGCTGACTTGCTTGCGCGCAGGGGGCGCCATCTCGGGGCTGACGAGATTGTCAGCCGGAGCGCGCCTGTACACGAAGGAACGGCCAGGATGTTGCCCCGCCGGGACAACATTCTGGCCGATAGGGCGCAGCCGGCGCAGCGGGTGCGCCGAGGCGGTTCCAGCGCTAGCGGGACGCGCCCTTGAACGTCTTGCGGAGGCGAGCCGAAGCGCCGAGCAGCCCCAGGCCGATGAGCGCCAGGGCGCCTGGCTCCGGCACGGCGGGGTCTTCAGGCTCGTCCGGCGGAGCAGCGGCCATCATCGCGAACGCCATGCGCGCTTCGGACGCGTTCGGCATTTCCTCGAAGAAGGACATCCCCATGATCTGCATGGCGCCGTGTTCATCGTCTGGCCCCTGGGGCTGCGGTGCGCCAGCCGGGTCCTCGAAGAAGTAGATGGGCGACACGGGCTTGCGCACGTTGGCGAAGTCGCCTCCGTACGCCGAGAACGCCGCGAAGTCGAGCGGAGTCCACTCGAAAGCCTCGAAGGGCGAGGAGGAGGGCGAGTACAGGAAGCCGTACGGCAGGCCCGAGGTCTGGGGCCCTATGGATCCGGCGACGGCGCTGCCAGCCATGGCGAGCGACAGGGCACACCCGAGAACGAATCGACGCAGCATCGGAAGCTCCAGGCACCCCTCACACAAATGTCAGCGCACGCACAGAATCGTGATCGGCTGACTGGGAGTCGGGCGTGAACACACCGAGAACAGCGGCAGTTCGGCCGACGGGGCCTCGTCCCGCTGGGGGAGAGAGCAAGTTCCGAGCCGCTCGGGGGTCAACGGGCACCCATCACGCGCGGGACGCCCGCGTGGTAAGATCTGGGTTTGCCCGCTCGTCAAGGAGCCACGTCATGAAGCCTGATATCCATCCCGAGTACCACCAGGTCGAAGCCCGGTGCGCCTGTGGGGCGACCTGGACGGCCCACTCCACGAAGAAGGAACTGCACCTCGAGATCTGCAGCAACTGCCACCCGTTCTTCACGGGCCGTCAGAAGCTCGTCGACACCGAGGGACGCGTGGAGCGTTTCACCCGCAAGTTCGGCGCAACGACCGTTGCCGCACGCAAGGCCGCGGAAAAGGCCAAGAAGGGCGCGTCCGCCTAGCTGCGGCCGTCACAGCTGGTCCGCATCGCCGCCATCCATCGCACGGCGCCGAAGGCGGAACAGCACTCTTCATTCATTCCAGAGAGATCCGGCAGGCGCCTCCTGCGCCAGTTTGCGGTCGAGCCGCGCCAGGCGCCGGCTGAACTGCTCGCGCTCGCCCCGTCCTATCGCCTGCTCGACGCCAGCCACGGCATGACGGCGCGCCTCGTCGAGACGTCCACCACGATGTTCGTGATGGATGGCCAGGGCTTCTCGCGCCTCCCGAAGAAGTTGCGGCCGGCCACCAAGCTGCAGGAGCTGCTGCCACGCCGCAGCGGCATCCTCGTACCGTCGCTGACGTCGCAGCAGCCGCGCGAGCGCCCGTGCCGAGCCTCGGCGCACGTCGCGCGTCTGCCAGTGGTCGTCGGCAGCGGCGCGATAGCAGGTCTCGGCCGCGTGCAGCCAACCCGCCCGTTCGTACAGGGCGCCCAGACCATAGGCCGTTGCCCCTGACGGCGGCGCCTCGCGTCCTTCGCAGACGAGGCGCTGCGCATGCGCGGTCAGCGCCGCGAGCGAGAGCAGATCAAGGCGGTTGTGCAGCAGCACCGGCTCGAGGACGTGGGCGCCGCCGCCGCGCAGGAACTGGAAGTACCTTGCGGGAATTTCGAAGCCGCCCACGTCACCAACCCGTCCGACGCCGAGCACCGACTCTTCGAGGTGCGTGAGACGGCAGGATCGCTCGCCGTCCTCGGACGCGCGCCACAGCCGCCGAGCCGCGTGCAGCATGTCGAGATGCGGCATGTCGCACACGACCTGTGGCACGCGCTGCATCTCCCCACGCATCTCCATCACCGGCACGTCGAACGTGCGCCCGTTGTAGGTCACGAGCACTGCATCGTCGCCCAGGTAGTCGTTGAGCGCGTGCAGCATCGCGCGCTCGGCCGCGTGCGACGGCAGGAGGAACTGCGTGGTGCGGAAGCCGTCCGGGGTCCACTCGCCGACCCCGGCAAGGAACGCAATCATGCCGGCGCCGCCGCTGAGGCCCGTCGTCTCGAGATCGAAGTAGACGAGGCGCGACGGATCGGGGCCGCAGTCGCCGTTGCGCAACTCGCGACCCGCGAGCAGATCCAGCGTCTCGTCGATGCGGATGGCGCCACACTCGTGCACGCGCACACGACCATGGCTTCGGTCGGGCTCGTAGAGGTGTTCGACGACCAGGCACGGGCCGTGCGCCGTTTGCGCAAGCCGTGCGCCCTCGGGCACGCCGCCTGTCGCGTCGGCGGCGGCAATGCGCGGGTCGAGCGGCAGCCCGTCAGCGTCGACGGGCTCGTACGTCAGCTCACGACGTGTCGTCGTGACGTCGCCTGGCGGCGAGGGGCCGCGGGCGATCTCGCGCAGTCGTGACAGGGTGGATGAAGCCATGTGGAAGGCGATGGCGTGATTCAGAAGGGCACGTCGTCGACGGCGGCAGACGGAGTCGACTGCAACCGCGCGAGGAGGTCGAGGGCCACGCGCTTGGCTCGCGGTCCGATGTCGCCCACCGGTCCCACGCACGACGGGCAGCCGACGTCGCAGGGGCACCCGGCGATGAGCGCCTGCGCCTGCGCCAGCAGCGTGTCGTGCGCGCGGAACAGCGGTGCGCTGAAGCCGATCCCTCCCGGGTAGTTGTCGTAGAGGAAGACGTGGGCGTCGGCGTCGCCCGTGGCTGGCCCACCCGGCCGTCCGCCGACTGCCGCTTCGCCGGTGCCGGTGTCCACCGACACGCCGAGGTCGCGACGATCGCACATCAGGAGGAGTTGCGCCACCGAGTGCATCACGTACGCCAGGCCGCTCACTCCGTCGCGCCGATCGTCGGGCGAGTACGGCACGTCGAGCAGCACGCCGCGGGGAATCGTCAGCCAGTACGCGGTCGTGTGCATCTGCTGCTCGGGCAGATCGAGGTCGCCGGAACCGACGTTCTCGTTCGTGTAGAAGCGGATCTTCTTGAAGCCGACCACGCGCGACACGACGTGGACGTCGCCGTGCGAGCGCCCGGAGCGGTTCGGCTGCGGCACCAGCACATCGCCGGCCGAGCCCTCGGAGCCACGCCCGGCGACACCCTCGACTGGTGCCGGAGAGCCGGCCTCACCATCGTTTGCGGTTGCCGGTTCCCCGTTTCCGGTTCCCGGCTCACGGTTCCCGGCTCCTGCCTCCCCCATGCTCGTCTCGGCCTCGTCGAGCACGTTCACCTTCGTGTACGTGATCGCGTCCGTGTAGTAGTCGCAGTCCACGCTGCGGACGTAGGCCTTCCGCCCCTCCACATCGAGGCGTTCCACCTGGAACAGCGCGCCTTCGAGGATGTAGATGGCCTTCTCGTGCAGCGTGGACAGGGCGCTCGTGTAGTCGGTCTCGCCGATGACGCGCGAGCCCTCGGTCACGTCCACGATGACGAAGTTGTCGGAGGTGATGGCGCGAAGGCTGATGGCGTCGGCCGGGTACGACTCGTGCGTCCAGTTCCACTGGCCGTCCGCAAGGTGGACGAAGCCCTCCTCGTCGAGCACCTGCAGGACCTCGTCCGTGTTCACCGGAGTCCGGCCGAATCGCTCGCCGTCCTGGAACGGCAGTTCGAAGGCCGCGCACTTGACGTGGTTCAGCAGGACGTGAAGATTCTCGGGATTGATCAGCGCGTGCTCGGGCGTCCCGTCGAAGAAGTACGACGGGTGCCGGACGATGAACTGATCGAGCGGCGCACTCGAGGCCACGAGAACAGCCGCCGAGCGCCCCGACCGCCGGCCGGCGCGCCCCGCGCGCTGCCACGTCGACGCGATCGTGCCTGGATAGCCGGCCATCACGCACACGTCGAGCGCGCCGATGTCGATGCCGAGTTCGAGGGCATTGGTCGAAACCACCGCCCGCACGTCGCCCTCGCGCAGCCCCCGCTCGATCTCCCGCCGACGAAGCGGAAGGTAACCGCCGCGATAGCCACGCACGGCCTCGGTGGCGCCGGGTGGCCCCTGGAACGCGTCCTTCAGGTACGTCGTGAGGATCTCGGTCGCCAGACGGCTCTGCGCGAACACGATCAGCTGCAGGTTGCGCCGGAGGAACTCGAGCGCCACGCGACGGGCTTCCGACAGATACGATCGGCGGATGCCAAGCGCCTGATTGACCACGGGCGGGTTGAGCAGCACGAAGAACTTCTCGCCGCGCGGCGCGCCGCTCTCGGCCACGAGTTCGAACGGCTGCTCCGTCAGTTGTTCGGCGAGCGCCTTCGGGTTCGCGATGGTCGCGGACGTGCAGATGAACGTCGGGTTCGCACCATAGTGCCGGCAGATCCGCTGGAGCCGGCGCAGCACGTTGGCCAGGTGACTGCCGAACACGCCGCGATACGCGTGCAGTTCGTCGATGACGATGAACCGCAGGTTCTCGAACAGGCGTGCCCAGCGCGGGTGATGCGGCAGGACACCGGCGTGCAGCATGTCCGGATTGCTCAGCACGACGCTGGCCCGTGCGCGAATGGCGCGGCGTGCGTCGTTGGGCGTGTCGCCGTCGTAGGTGAACACGCCGATGTCGCGCTGAGCGGCCGCGCCGACGATCTGCGCGAGCCCCTGCAACTCCGCCAGCTGGTCCTGCGCGAGCGCCTTCGTGGGGAACAGGTACAGCGCGCGCGCGCCGGGGTCGCGCAGCACCGTACTGAGCACGGGCGCGTTGTAACAGAGCGTCTTGCCGGAGGCGGTGGGGGTGACCACCACGACGTGCCGGCCCGCGAGCGCGTGCTCCATGGCCGCCGCCTGGTGCGTGTAGGGCTGCTCGATGCCCCTGGCGCGCAGCGCCTCGACGAGGGTCGGATCCACCGCGTCGGGCCACGGCGCGTACTGCGCCTCTTGTGCGGGGATGTGGCGCACCGCGGTAACGACCTTGTCGGCCGCGACCTGCGCGTGGACGCCGGCGGCGGCCAGCGGCACCGGCAACGCGCGCGCAGCACGCGAATCGGGCGCCAGATGCCCGAGCGCGTCGTCCAGTGCCTGGTCCTTGTTGCCCGACCGACGCGCCAGCGTTCCCGACATCGTCCGTCGATGCTACGCCGAGGGCACAGGGCGATCAAGAGACGAAACGTCCGCGGCCCCCACCGTCGGGCAAGGCCCGACGGGCTACGGACTCTCTGCTGCCGCGGGCGCCGGCGCTAAGAACGTCAAGAGGATGTTAAGAATGTAAGCTCGGCCATGTTAGCATCGGCATCGCACTTCCAGTCGCGCCGTGCTACGTACCTCGGTCTCTCTCGCGTGGCTGGGGCTCTTTGCAGCCCTCGCCGTGGCATTCTCGTGGCCGCTGCCCCTCCATCTGGGCACGCACCTGACGGGCGCGCCCTCCGGCGACACCGGTGTCTACGTCTGGAACCTGTGGGTCTTCCGGCACGAAGTGCTGCAGCACCAACTGCCGCTGCAGACGGGCACCATCCTGTCGCTTGCGCCTCCGGTCGATCTCACGCTGCACAACTACACGCTGTTCATGAACCTCCTGGCGTTCCCGCTGATCGGGCCGCTCGGACTGCTGCGTGCCTTCAACGTCGTCTACCTCGCGATGATGGCGCTGACGGCCTGGTGCATGGCAAGGCTCGCGTACGCCCTGTGCGGACGACGATGGGAGTCATGGCTCGCGGGTGTGGCCTTCGCGTTCTCGCCGGTGCTGATGGCACGCACCACCGGACATTTCTCGCTCGTCGCGGCGGCGCCGCTCCCCTTGCTGCTGCTCCTGCTGGTGGAAGGCGAACGGCGCGGACGGGCGCGCGATGCCATCGCGATCGGCGCGACGATCGCCTGGGCCGCGTTCTGCGACATCTACTACGCGGTCTACGGCGCCCTGCTGGTCGGCCTGTACGTCCTCGCCAGTGCGATAAGTGTGTCGCTGACACCGGCCACGACACGCCTCGTGTTCGCGCGTCGCGTGGCCGGCGCACTCGCCATCGTAGTGGCGACCTTCGTCGCACTGATTGCCATCGAGGGTGGCCTCTTCGAGTTTGCTGGCGTCCGCATCAGCATGCGGACGTTGTACACACCCGTGCTGTTGCTCACCATCCTCCTTGCGGCCTACGCACTGCTGCGTTGGGCCCCGCGCATCGAGTGGCGTTATCGGTTCGTGCCGTCGCATTCGTGGCTGGTCGCCCTGATGGTCGGCACGGCTGCGGTGTTGCTGTCACCGGTGCTGGTCGCGTACGGCGAACGGTTCTGGCACGGCGGCGGCCTCGGTCAGGAGATCTACTGGCGCAGCAGCCCTCCCGGCGTGGACCTGCTCGCCTTGGTCATGCCCAACCCGAACTCTCCCGTGTTCGGCGCGCCGTTCAAGGCATGGATCGAGGCACAGCGCGTGGACGGATTCGCCGAACTCACCGGCGCGATGTCGCTCGTCACGCTCCTGGTGATTGGCGTGGCGCTGTGGACCGGTTGGCGGCCGCAGCGGCGGCGCTGGCTGTGGATGCCAGTGGTGTTCGCCCTGTTCGCGCTGGGGCCGTTCGTGCACGTGGCGGGCCTGAACACGCACGTTCCGGGTCCGTGGGCATTGCTCCGGTACGTGCCGATCATCGGGCTTGCCCGCTCCCCCTCCCGATTCGTCGTGCTCGTGGCGATGCTGGTCGCCGTGCTGTTCGCCCTGGCTCTCACTGCCATCGGCCAGCGGTGGCCGCAGCGGCGCCGGCTGGTGCTGGGCGTGGTCACCGCGGTCCTGCTGTTCGAACTGTCGCCCGTGCCGCGGACACTCTACGCAGGCGACGTGCCTGCGGTGTTCCGTCGCATCGCCGCCGATCCCCGCACCGACATCCGCGTGCTCACCTTGCCGTTCGGCCTGCGTGACGGCACATCGTCACTCGGCAACTTCAATCCGCTGACGCAGTATCAGCAGACCGCACATGGCAAGCGGCTCATCGGCGGTTACGTGTCGCGTGTCACCCGCGAGCAGAAGCGCTTCCACTTGCGCTACCCGGTGCTCGACGCGCTCATCACCCTGAGCGACGACGGGCAGGGGGCGCTGAGCGAGGTCCAGCGTCGCCGCGCGTTCGCGTCGCGCGACCGCTTCATGCTGGCCACCGAACTCGGGTACGTCCTGACCGACGACGCGCACACCTCGCCGGCGCTGCGCGCGTTCGCGATCGACCTCCTCCGCCTCGAGCCGGTCGGGAGCAGTGACGGCTATACGCTCTACGTGCCGCAGGCCGACCGCACCGTGACCCCGTCGTTCATGGCAGCGCCCCCGCCGCCGCCGCGTCCGCCTTCACAACCGCTGCGGCAGACAGGCCCGGCTGACGACCGTCACTGAGGGGCGCGGCCGCGGGCGATTCGCGCCGCAAACCCCGACAGCCCGATCACGCCAACGAGGTTCGGGAAGATCTGAAGCGCATTCATGAGATCGCCCCACGCCCAGACGACTTCAACCCGTCCGATCGCGCCGAACGGAATGAGCAGGCAGTAGGTCCAGCGGTACCAGTGCGCCACGGGCCGATCCAGGAGGTACTCGAAGAACTGCTCGCCGTAGAAGGCCCAGCCGATCAGCGTCGTGTAGCCGAACAGGAACGCACAGAGCGCGACGACGTAGCCGCCCACGCCGGGCATCGCCGCATCGAAAGCCGACGCCACCGCCGCCGTGCTCGTGAGGCCCGACTTCCAGGCGCCGGTGAGCAGGATCGCCATCGCACTGATGGTGGACGTCACGAACGAGACGATCGCCACCTCCATCACGGCCTGGAGCCCCTGCTGTTCCGGGTTGCGGCTGCGTGCCGTGCCATACGCCACCGACGCCGTGCCGTAGCCCGCCTCGTTGGCGTACATGCCCCGCGCCAGGCCGAACCGCATCGCCACCACGAAGCCGAGCGTGCCTCCGGCCGTCGCGCGCATCGAGAACGCTTCCTGGAAGACAAGCGACAGCACCGAGGGGATCTCCGAGGCAAACGCCGCTATGACGATGAGGCCGCCCCCGAGATAGAGCCCGACCTTCAGCGGCGCCAGCTTCTCGGCGGCGCGACCGATCGTGCCGATGCCGCCCACGATCACCAGCCACACCAGGACGGCGATGCCGACACCGGCCGCCCAGGTCGGCACGCCGAGTTCGCTCTGGAGCACGATGGCGATGGAGTTGGGTTGGGTGAACGGGGTGGTCGAGATCGCCGCGACGCCGGCGATGAGCGCATACGTGGACGCGAGCCACGGCAGCTTCATCCCGTCCCGCAGCGCGTACATCGGACCGGATCGGATCGTGTTGGCGCCCACCTGACGCCACGTCACGCCGAGCACCGCCTCGGTGAACTTGATGGTCGTGGCGACGAACCCGTATGCCCAGATCCAGAACAGCGCGCCCGGACCGCCAGAGACGATGGCCGTGGCCACGCCTGCGATGTTGCCGGTGCCGATCGTGCCCGACAGCGCGGTCATGAACGCCTGGAAGGGACTCAGCGCGCCGGATGCGCCCGCGTCCTGCGCCCCCAGCATCGACCGGAAGGCCGCCCGGAAGCGGCGGACCTGCATGAAGCGGTAACGAACGGTCAGGAACAGGCCCGTGCCGAAGAGCAGCACGAGGAGCCAGGGCACGAAGAGCGCGTCGGCAGCGCGCTGAATCAGGTCGGCAACCGAGTTGAGCATGCGGGGGACTCGGGATTCGGGAGTCGGGAGTCGGGATTCGGGAGAGCGGTGCCGGGTTCAGATGTTGCTGCGACTCTGGCAGCCGTCCACCGTGACGCAGGCGCCGCTGATCCAGCTCGCGCGCGCCGACGCGAGGAACGCCACGACGTCGCCGACCTCCTCGGCGCGGCCGAGACGCCCGAACGGGAGTTCGCGCTCGATGAAGCGCGCCATTCCCTCCGGATCTGCCTGCTGCCGCTGGTGCCACGATCCGCCCTCGAACAGGATGGAGCCCGGCGCGATCGAGTTCACGCGGATGTTCGACGGGCCTAGTTGCTGCGCCATCGCCTTGCCGAGGCTGATCTCGGCGGCCTTCACTGCGTTGTAGGTCATGCGACCGCCCGACTCGCGGCCCCAGATGGACGCGATGAGCAGGATGACGCCGCCGCCGCGTCCCTGCATGTGCGGCACCACGAGCCGCGAGGCGCGAATGGCCGGGTACAACGTCTGGTCGAACGCCTGCTGCCATACGTCGTCCGGGGTGTCCAGCAGGCCCGCGCCCTTGCCGAGACCGACGTTGTTGACGAGCACGTCCACGCCGCCGAAGCGCGCCACCGTCTCGTCCACCAGGCGCCGCAGGTCCTTTTCGCGCGAGACGTCGGCTTCCACCGCGAGCACGCGGGCGGCGTCTCCGCTGACGTCGGCCAGCTGCGCGACGGCGGCGTCGAGCGTGGACGGGGTGCGGCCACAGATCACCACGTGCGCACCCTCGGCGACGAGCGCTCGCGCCGACGCGAAACCGAGTCCCCTGCTGCCTCCGGTGACGATCGCCACCTTGCCTGCGAGTCCGAGATCCACTAGCGAGGTCCTCCGTCGGTGAGATCGTTGAGCCGCCAGTCGTACTCGCCGTACGCCAGCGTGAACGTGTTGCGCTTGATGGCGCGCGCCTCGGTCGGCAGCACGTGCGGCAGCACCATCTGCAGCACGGCCAGTTCGATCGCGCTCCGCTGCGGGAAGGCGGCGGGGTCGCCCGGCAGGGCCCGGGTGAACTCCGCCTGACGCCAGCCGAAGATGGGCGAAATCTCGATGCGGTCCGCGGCCGCGTCGTACCGGAAGCACTCGTTGCGCGTGACACACTCGGCGGCCACGGAGGCCAGCTGCTGCTCGAGCCGGGCGGCGGTGAACGCCTCGCTGCGGAGGCGGCCGCCGCCGATCGAGCCGCGTCCGAGAGCGAAATACATGCGCGGGTCGTCGAAGGTCGGGAGCACGTCCTTCTCGATGTCCTCGAGCGAGATCTGGCGTCCGCCGGCACGGTGCCGCTTGGCGGTGAAGGCGCCGGGCACCTGCATGATGCTTTCCGCCGGGTACTGCGACGACTTGCCGCGGATGGGATACGCATTCACGACCGTGCGCAACATCAACCCGTTGTATGCGTTCAGCCAGAACGCGGCACGCTCCTCGCGGGACCAGCGATCGAAGGAGGCGGCGGGCACGTCGAGGTTGCTGACGTAGGCGTCCAGGCGACTGCGCTCGCTGCGCAACGCGCGGTAGTACACGAGCCCTTCGCGCACGTACGTGTCGAGGATGACGTCGAGCGAGCGGTGCATGCCCACGTCCGGCGGGCTGACGGTCTGAGCCGCCGTCGGCTGCTCGCCGACCGGGGTAACGAGCACCGCGATGGCGGCCGTGGCGGCAGCGGCGCGAAGAACACGAAGAACCATGGCGTAGGTCACTCCGAGGCCGGAACTCGCCGCGTGGAGCGGTCCGGCCTCACGTGAGTCGAAGGGTAACATTCGTCAGTAGATGCGCACAGGTCGTGCAAGGGACGGCGGCCTGCGCCACCGGCGCCCGGCAGCGGACAGGACCGTCAGGTCAGCCTGGCGAGCCACGGGTGAAGCACGGCATCGAACGCCCGCGGTTGCTCGAGCGAAGCGAGATGCCCGGCGCGCGGAATCGCCGCGTACTCCGCGCCTGTGATGCCATCGGCGATCACCCGAGCGAGGTCGGGCGGCGTGAGGGTGTCCTCCGCGCCGACGACGACGAGCGCTGGACAGGTGATCGTCGCAAGGTCGGGGCGGCTGTCGGGGCGCGTCTTCAGCGCCTCGAGCGCGTCGGCAACGCCCTCCGGCGGCGCCTCGAGGGCCCACTGCCGCACCTCGTGCAGCACGTGCGGCTCGTCGATCTGCGTCGTCGCCCCGAGCAGCCCGGGCAGCATCGCGTCGATGACGGCACCCGTGCCCTCGCTCATGGCGCGCGCCTGCATTGCGGCGCGGCGCGCCCGGGCTTCCTCCCCGTCCGCGTCGGCGCGGGTGTCGGCCAGCACGAGTCCGCGGATGGCAGACGGACGCTGTCGCCAGACCTCGAACGCCACGTAGCCGCCCATCGACACGCCGGCCAGGACGACGGGCGGCAGGTCGAGATGGTCGATCAGTGCGATCACATCGGCAGCGTGGTCGCGCACATGGCGCGCCGGCGTGGCCCCGCGCTCGGAGCGACCCAGGCCGCGAAAATCGGGCGCCACGGCACGCCAGCCCGCGGGCAGGTGCGTCAACTGCGGCGTCCACATGCGCGCGCTGAGCGGAAAGGCATGCAGCAGGAGCAGCGGTGCGCCCGTTCCGGCTTCGGTCACCGACACCCGCCCCGAGCCGAGCGTCACGTCTCGCGTCTGCATGGGGGACATTATGGGGGTTCGGGG
>JAEZCY010000262.1 GCA_023429845.1 Acidobacteriota bacterium | reverse complement strand
GCGACCGCCGCCGCGCCTCCGCGTGTCGGCCCCCGGCTGGCCGCGGGAGAGCCGGACGTCGCGGGCGTCCGAGCCGCGGTCGGTTGTGACCCGGCGGCGCGGGCAACGGTGGCCGGCGCACCGGCACTCGCTTCGCGTTGCGCCTGACTCCAGCGGTACTCCTCGTACGTGCCGGGGTAGACGAGCGCTTCCCCGTGTCCCACGGCGATGATCTTCGTGGCGAGGCGATCGACGAAGTAGCGATCGTGCGACACGAGGATCAACGTCCCCGTGAAGTGCTCGAGCGCGTCGAGCAGCACGTCCTTCGAGTCGAGATCCAGGTGGTTGGTCGGCTCGTCGAGCAGCAGGAGGTTCGCCGGACGCAGCAGCATGCGTGCGACGGCCAGCCGCGTGCGCTCACCGCCCGACAGCACGCCAGCCTTCTTGTACACGTCGTCGCCGGCGAACAGGAACCCGCCCAGGATGTTGCGGATGGCCGACACCATGTGCATCGGCGAGCCGTCGGCCAGCGTCTCGTAGACGGTCCGGACCGGATCGAGTCGGTTGGCCTCGTCCTGCGCGAAATACTGCAGCACGACCTGGTGACCTTCCGTCCGAGTGCCGGTGTCCGGGGTTTCGGCGCCCGACAGGATGCGCATCAACGTGGACTTGCCCGCCCCGTTCGGACCGACCAGCGCGACGCGGTCGCCGCGTTCGATGAGCAGCGACAGGTCGCGGAAGATCACCTTTTCGCCGTACCGCTTGGTCACGCGTGAGAGCTCGAGGACCGACCGGCCGCTCTTGGCGCACTCGGGGAACGTGAAGTGCACCTTCTTGCGCTCGGGCGGGACGTCGATCGGCACCACCTTCTCGAGCAGCTTGATGCGGCTCTGGACCTGCGCCGCCTTGGTGGCCTGGTAGCGGAACCGGTCGATGAACATCCTGATCCGCGCCACCTCCTCGTCCTGCTCGCGCTTCATCGTGCGGAGGCGCTCCATGCGCGCCTCGTGCTCGCGCAGGTAGTACGAGTAGTTGCCCTGGTAGTCGGTGATCGTGCGCAGGCTCAGATCGGCGATCCGGGTGACGACGGCGTCGAGGAAGTACCGGTCGTGCGAGACCAGGATCACGGCACCCGGGTACTGCGACAGGTACTCTTCCAGCCAGTTTCGCGCGTCGAGGTCGAGGTGGTTCGTCGGCTCGTCGAGCAGCAGCAGGGAGGGTCGCTGGAGCAGCAGCTTGGCCAGCGCGATGCGCATCTGCCAGCCGCCCGAGAACGTCTCGGTCGGCTTCTCCATGTCGGCGTCCTCGAACCCGAGGCCGCGGAGGACCGTGGCCACGCGCAGGTCCATGGTGTAGCCGTCGAGTCGGCGGAACTCGTCCTGCGCCTCGCTGTACCGCACGAGCGCCGCCTCATGCGCGGTCTCGTCGAGCGTCGAATCGCCCAGCTGCCCTTCCAGGGTCCGCAACTCGTCCTCGAGCGCCAGCAGCGGCCCGAACGCCTGCCGCGCTTCCGCGACGAGCGTGCGTCCGCCGTACTCCAGGCCGTCCTGGGGCAGGTAACCGATCGTCATGTCGGAGGGAGTGACCACCTGGCCGGTGTCGGGCTCGTCCAGACGCGCGAGGATCTTCAGGAGGGTCGTCTTGCCGGCGCCGTTCGGCCCGCAGAGTCCCACCCGGTCGCGGGCGTTCAACTGCCAGGTGACTTCGTCGAGGAGGACACGGTCGGCGAAGGCCTTGCGGAGTCCGACGAGCTGCAACATCCGGACGATCGTAGCAGGACGTCCGTGCCGTGGGGGCCCTCCGGCGTATCACGCAGGGCAGTAGCTGCGCTGAGCCCGGCATTTTCTCGCGCGACGCGCGAGAGCCTGGTTTGGCCGCACCCTTGCACTACTCGCGGGCAGGAGCGTGCCAATGTCAGTTTCTGTCCTCACCGGAGACCAGATCGGGACTTTCGAGAAGGCCGAACCGGCCAATTCGGAGCCCGTGCGTCAGAAGAACAGGACACGGGGAGGCGATGCCCCGTCGCCCGTAGTGCAGCAGATGCCGTCCACCGACGAGGAGCTCGTCGCCCGCTCGGCTGGCGGCGACCTCGACAGCTTCAACCAGCTGGTGGTTCGCTGGGAGCGGCCGATCTATGCCTTGGCATACAGGGTAATCGGACGCGAGGAAGAGGCGCGCGACGTCGTGCAGGAGGCGTTCCTCCGCGCGTATCGTTCGCTCGGTGGCTTCCGTGGGCAGGCGAAGTTCTCGTCGTGGCTGTACAGGATTACGCTGAACCTCTGTCGCGACTGGATCCGGCGGCAGAAGCGGGCGCCCTTCGTGGACACGCCCGAAGGCGTGGACGTGATCGAGCTGGCCGGAGAGCATGGCCCGGTCGAGTCGGTCGAGGATCTCGTGGCGCGCCGCGATCTGGGCGCGGCCGTGAATCGTGCGATGGCGGCGCTCAGTGAGGACCAGCGCAAGGCCATCGTCCTGAAGGAATATCAGGGGCTCACGTTCCAGGAGATCGCCGATCTGCTGAACTGCCCCTTGAGTACGGTGAAGACGCGCCTCTACCAGGGGCTGGTCGTTCTCCGGCGCGAGCTGGAACGCCAGGGCATCACGGCCGATGTGGTGCTGCCGCACGCGCGGCCCGGCCCTGGTAACGAGTCGCGCCGCCGCTGATGGCATGTAGATGACCGACGCGAACCGCTGCCCCGAACCCGATGCCCTGCTCGTCCTGCTTTACGACGATGAGGGAGATCCCGATGAACGGGCAGCACTGGCGGCGCATCTGGCTGGATGCGCCGCATGCGCCGAGTTCCTGGACGGACTCGATGCAACTCGGGGGACGCTAGGCGCCTGGCACGCTCCACGCCTCCCGCTCGGCTTCGCGATGGTCCGCACGACCGGCCAGTCGCCCGCGCGTCGCGTGCTGTGGGGTGGCGGGTTGGCCGCCGCCGCGGTCCTTGTCCTTGCCGCGGCCAGCGGTCTGGCCCAACTGCGCATCACCTACGACACCTCCGGTTTCACCATCGCCACCGGCGCCGCTGGCGCCGGCGCAGTGCCCCCCGGCACCCTGACACGCGCCGCCGCGGTCGATGTGGCGACACCACCGGCATCCGATCCCGCTGCGGCGAACTGGGTGGAATCCGCCGCCAAGGCCGATGCACCATGGCGTGCCGACCTCGAGCTGGTGGCCACGCAACTGCGCTCGGAACTCGCGCGCATCGAACAGGAAGCCCGTTCGTCGCGGCCGGCGGCGGTAGCCATGCGCGTCGCGATGCCCACACCTCCCCCGGCGGCCGAGCGCAGGCTGTCCGACGATGAACTGCTCGCGCGCGTCCAGGAGCTGCTGGACCGCAGCGAGGTGCGGCAGCAGCAGAACCTCGCGCTCCGGGTCACCGAGCTGGGGCGCCAGTTCCAGCTCGCCCGTCAGGCCGACATCGTCCAGGTCGAACAGACACTCACGCGCATCGAGCAGCAGCGCAGCGAACTGCTGCGCCGCGTCGCGGCGACACAGCCGCGACCCTGATCCGCGCGTCTTTACTCTCGTGTCAGCCGTGCTGCGGTTCCCCCCACGCGCCCTGTTCGGCGCGAAGATCTCCTCGTGCCGCGGTCGTCGGCTCTCGGTGCTCCTGGGCGCAGGGCTCCTGATCTTCGACGCGCCCCTGCTGTTCGCCCAGTCACCGCCGCCGCCCGCTCCTCACGACGCTCGGGCCGACGCCGGACGAGGCGCCGCGCTGACGGCGCGCTACCACGTGCGGCAGATGGAGAACGTACTGGAGCGGGCCGTGCAGCATGCCGCCGACCTCATGCGCCGGCGCTTCGCCGCGTTCACACCCGACGTGCTCGCGCTGGCTGGCGCCCCGCGCGCACAGGGCTTCCGCATCGAAGGCTACGGCCTGTTCTTCTCCGTCGAGGTGCCTCGCCTGAGTGAAAGCGTCACATGGGCCTTGCGCGTGCTGAGTGAGGACCGGGACGAGCGCGTCGTGGCCTCGCTGCAGAAGGTCGCCGAAGCGGAACAGGACCCCGTCGTCCGCGCCGACGTCGAGCGTGCCATCCGGTCGATTCAGTTGCAGCATCGCGCCCCTGCGGCCGCGGCCCCGGCGGGCGCCGAGATGACGCCGCGTCAGACGACGTCGTCGAGCGCCCCCCCGGCACGAGCGGGCGGCCCGGTTGCCGGCAGCGGACGGGAAGGAGTGGCGGCGCAGGACGGTCCCGTCGATTCCGCATCGCGCGACGCGGCGAGTGCTCCGTCGCAGGCGTACATGAGTGCGGCGCCTGCGCCCGCGCCGCCGCCCGAGGCGCCGGCCATTGCTCCGCCACGTGACCCGAGCGCGGTCTATGAGGACGAGGTGAAGCAGGCCCTCGTGGACGCGATGCTGGACTATGCAGGCTCACTGCAACTGCCGTCCGGCGAGTGGGTGACGATTGCCGCGCGTGATGCCGGCTACGTCGCGTTTCCGGATGCGGTCAGCGACATGGTCACCGTCACGCTCAGCATTCGGGCTTCCGATCTGGTGGACTTCCGTGCCCAGCGACTCACGCGCGAGGAGGCCCGCACGCGGGTCCTCGTGCGCGAGTTCTGAATGCTAGAATCCGCGCATGTTACGCCTCAATCGTCGATCCCTCGTGCTCGCCGCGTGGTGTCTCGTCGCGGCGGCCTGCTCCGGCTCAGCCACCGTGCAGGACGCGCTCGAGGTCTACGACGTGAAGACGGGCTTCGACGATGGCGGAGTGGACGCTGGCCAGAGCCGGCTGCTGCCGACGATCGCGTTCAGCGTGCGCAACAAGGCGGAGCGACCGATACACAGCGTGCAGTTCAACGCCGTGTTCCGGGTCATCGGTGATCCTGAAGAACTCGGTGCACAGCTCGTTCAGGGCATCGACTACAACGGGCTGCCGCCGGGGCAGACGAGCGGGCCATTCGTGTTGCGCTCCACGTTCGGCTATTCCGGTGAGCAGGCTCGCATCGAGATGTTCCAGCACGAGGGCTTCAAGGACGTGCAGGTCGAGTTGTTTGCCAAGCAGGGCAGCGCGCAGTGGGTGAAGCTCACCGAGGAGGTCGTCGAGCGCCAGCTCCTCGCCATCGCCCCGGCGGCCGGGAAGTGAGTGCGACCCCGTCACCCGCTTCAACAGCGTCAAGCAGTCCATCGCCGGTACGACTCGAACGTCGCCTGTCCGCGTACGACGCGGCGGCGGTCGTCGTGTCGAACGTCATCGGTGGCGGCATCCTGTTCATGCCCGCCATCGTCGCCGGCATGGTGGGCAACCCGAGTGCGATGCTCGCCGTGTGGCTGCTCGGCGGCGTGCTCGCGTTCGCCGGCGCCATGGCGTACGCGGAACTCGCTGCCCTGCGTCCGCGTTCCGGCGGCGAGTACGTATACCTGCGCGAGGCCTTCGGACCCCTCGCGGCGTTTCTCACCGGATGGACGTCGTTTGTCGCCGGATTTTCCGGAGCCATTGCCGCCAATGCGGTCGGGCTCACGGGCTTCCTTGGCCGGTTCTTTCCTGCGGCCGCCGACCCCACGCCGTGGGCCAGCCTGCCCATCGGCCCCGTCACGCTCTCGCTGTCGCCGCAGTCGCTCATCGCGCTGACCGCCGTGTTCGGGCTGTCGGCCGTCCATGCGTTCGGCATCGGCCCGGGCCGCATCGTGCAGAACGTCCTGGCGCTCGTGAAGGTGCTGACGCTCCTCGTCTTCGTCGCGGCCGGCCTGTCGTTCGGGAACGGAACGGCGGCGCATTTCACGTCCACCGTGCCGTGGGCTCCCTCGGGCCTCCTGCTTGCGCTGATTCCGGTGATGTTCAGCTATTCCGGCTGGAACGCCGCCTCGTACATCGCCGAGGAAATCAAGGACCCGGGGCGCAACGTGCCGCGCGCGCTTGCCATGGGCACGCTGGCGGTCGTCGTCGTCTACATCGCGATGAACGTCGTGTACATCTACGCACTCGACGTCGCCGCCATGGCTGCGGTGGACGTCCGCATCGTCGATGCGGCGGCCGGCGTGCTGTTCGGTCCGAGGGTGGCCGACGTGCTCACGATCGTCAGCATGCTGATCGTGCTCGGCAGCATCAGTGCCAACGTCTTCGCCGGCCCGCGCGTGTACTATGCGATGGCCCAGGACGGACTGTTCCTGAAAGCGGCCGCGCGGGTGCATCCGCGCACGCACACACCGGCGTTCTCGATCGCGGCCCAGGCCGCGTGGAGCGCGGTCCTCGTGCTGACGGGCACGTTCCAGCAGCTCGTGACCTACACCGGGTTCGCCGTCGTGCTGTTTGCCGGCATCGCGGTGCTCGCGCTGTTCGTGCTCCGGCGGCGGGAGCCCGACGCCCCGCGGCCCTTCAAGGCACTCGGGTATCCCGTCGCGCCCGGCTTGTTCGTGATCGCGAGCGCTGCAATGGTGGTGAACGCGATCTGGCGTGAGCCGTTGCCGTCGCTCGGCGGGTTGGCCATTCTTGCCGCAGGCATTCCGGTGTACTGGTTCTTCCAGCGCCGTCGGCCTGGCCGCTGACGGCTGATTCGCAACGGACCGTCGCGCTCAACGGCGACGCGCGAGCAGTCACTCACCGCGGCGAAGGCCGACGCCGATCGCGACGGCCACCGCGAGGTCGAACAACGCGCCGGCCCACAACCCGGGCACGCCTGTGAAGCCGGCGGCGGCGCTCCACGTGACAGCGCCGGCCACCTTCACGCCCACCCCGAAAATCCAGAGGTAGGTACGCGTGGCGGTGGCTGGAAGAAGCCAGCCTGCCACCGCGACCGACAACAGCATGGCGGCCGCCGAGCCCGCGAACACGCGAGCCGCAGGACTGGTCGCCCCGGCGAGCGGCACCGCGGACGAGGGCGCCAGAACGAGGAGGGCCCCTGCAAGCACGTTGCAGAGGCCCAGGAGATGCACGAGCGGCCGCGGCGCCATCGCCGCGAGCCTATCAGTTGCGCTTAAGGTCCGCCTTGTACGTCGTGGTCTGGCCCTCGACGATCATCACGTCGAAGCTCAGCGGCTCGTACCCGGGCGCCCGGATTTCGACACGATGCGGTCCGACGGCCACCTTCAGCTTCTGCATCGCCCCGTCGAAGTCGTCCACCCGACCGGCGAAGTACCCGTCGACGAGCACCTCGGCCTCGCGGGGTACGACCTTCAGCCGCAGCGCGCCGGTCTGCGCGTTCGGGTCGAGCGGATTCGGCACGTCGCCCGTCTGTGCCGACTGACCGGTCCCCGCAGTGCTGGCGGCGTCGCTCCCCCAGCCGCCCCCGCCGCCGCCGTAGTAGTACGGGTCGACCCACGGGTAGCCGTACCCGCCCATGCCGCCGTAGTACCCGTTCCACATCCACGGGTCCCACAGGTAGCCGAGCGCCAGACCGCCGTAGCCCCACGGGTAGAAGTACCAGCTGTCGGGCCCCCAGTAGATCGGCCCAGAGATGATCGGCGGCAACGTTCCGACCGACCCGCGTGGCACTGCGTAGCCGGTGACCGGCGCACCGCCGCGCGCCCTCGAGTAGGGAGGCGGCGTTGCCACGCCAGTACCACCACTGCCACCTGACACCCGCGCGGGGCGCCGTCCGCCGGACGAGGATGTCGATGACGGCTCGCTCGGGCGCGAGGAGCCCCCGCCGCCCCAGGGCGAACTGCCGCCGCCACGCGGGACGGCAACGCGGCCGGTGTCGCCGCCGCTGCTGCCACCCGAGGTGCCCGAGCCTCCGCCTGACGACGACCCACCGCCGCCCGGGTTGCGCGGACGCTGGTCGGCAAGGACGGGTTCGGTGACGAACACCGCCCCGGCAAGGAGCGCCGTGAGGATGAATGCTCTCTTCATGATCACTCCGACTGTCGCCACCGTACGGTGCAACATATCTGCCACGCGGGCCCCGCCCATAGACGCGTGTCACCCGGGTGCGCGGGCAACGGTGTCACCTCGATGGCTCATGTACGGCGTCGCCGGACCAGGACAGGAAGGAGCATTGCCGGCCGGCAGGGTAGGATAGAGCGCCCGTGCGTCGCTTCCGCCCCATCCTCTTCAGTGTGCTTCTCGCTAGCAGTATGGCGCCGATCGCGGCCGGTTGCGGGAAGAAGGGGCCTCCGCTCGCGCCATTTCGTCCATTGCCGGCGGCGATCGCGGACCTGGCGGCGACCCGCCGCGCCGACACCGTCGACATTCAGTTCACCGTGCCGACAGCCAATGCCGACGGCACCACGCCGGCCGACCTGGCGCATGTAGACGTGTACGCGTTGACCGGCAAGGCCGAAGGGCCACTCGGCCGCCCCCTCATGCTGCGCGAGATCGAGCAGCTGGCGACGCGAATCGCCCGCCTGGACGTGCAGCCCCCGCCGTTGGCCGACGCCGACGCGGACGCCGCGGTCGAGGTCCCTGTGGAACCAGCAACGCCTGCGGACACGCGTCCCGCGCAGGGGGCGACGGTGCGTGTCGAGGAGGTGCTGACCGACGCGATCCGTTCGGCGGTGTTCGAGCATCCCGACGCCGACAAGGCGGCGAGGCTTCGCGCCGCCGTGGACGACGTGGCAGAGGACGACGCGCCGGTGGCCACGACCGAGGGCTCTGGTCGGATTCTGCTGTGGCCGCAGCCGGTCAACGAGATTGCTCGCCAGTACATCGCCATTCCGTACTCGACACGCGAGCGCGCCGGGGTGCCGACCGCACCGCTCGCAGTACCGCTCGTGCCTGCGCCCCCGGCCCCGCCGGCTCCGGCGGTCACCCACGATGCGACGACGTTCCACCTCAGCTGGACGACGCCGCCGGGCGTGCAGTTGCCTGTGCAGCCCGTCGTGACGATGGAGTCATACAAGGAGGCGGTGGCGGCCAGCCAGGTGGACGCGCGTCTGCCCGCGAGGCCGCTCGTCACCTACGGCACGCCTCATGGCTACCGGGTCTACCAGCTGCCCGGGCCCGACGCACCCGCGTCGCAGGCGACAGGACCTCTGAACCCCGTGTTGCTGGGCGTGCCAGCCTTCTCGGATGCCCGGATGGAGTTCGGTGTGCCGCGCTGCTACGCGGTGCGCACCGTCGAGCAGCGCGGGCCGATCGCCATCGAAAGCCCGCTTTCGCCGTCCACGTGCGTCACTGCAACGGATGCCTACCCGCCTCCGGCGCCCACCGGTCTCGTGGCAGTAGGCAGCGAGGGCGGCGTGGCGCTGCTGTGGGAGCCGGTGACTGCCAGTGATCTCGCCGGGTACCTGGTGTTGCGTGGAGTGGAAGGCGCCGCGGCCCTCGAGCCCATCACCGCCGAGCCGGTCGTCGAGACGACCTACCGCGACACCACCGCGCAGGCGGGTGTGATGTACATCTATGCGGTCGTGGCCGTGGACCGGACCACGCCCGCCAACGCGAGCCCCGAGAGCAATCGGGTAAGGGAAGCGGCGCGGTAACGGGCGTTCACGGACGTGAGCGTGCGGCTGCGCCTCGAAGAACTGGAGTGGGCCGGGCCGACGCGGCGCCGGCCGACGACTCACACCGAGCACGTGAGCACGGCGGAGGAAGATGACGAAGTTCTACAGGACGACGTCGGGCTATGTGGTGGAGGAGCGCGGCGTGTTCCGCGCCCTCGAAGGCGACATCTTCGGCCGGTGGCAACCCGGAGTCGAGGTGGGGCCGCCATCATCGCCGCTGGCGCCCGTCGCGCCGTCGAAGATCGTCTGCATCGGGCTGAACTACAAGGATCACGCGGCAGAGCAGGGCAAGCCGCTGCCAGCCGAGCCATTGATCTTCCTCAAGCCCTCGACGGCGATCGTCGCCGACGGCGATCCGATCGTCATTCCGTCAGGCGTGGGACGGGTGGACTACGAGTCGGAACTCGCCGTCGTGATCGGACGCCGTGCCACGCGCGTGCGCGAGGCCGACGCGATGGCGCACGTGCTGGGCTACACGTGCATGAACGACGTGACCGCGCGTGATCTGCAGAAGAAGGACGGCCGCTACACGCGCGCCAAGGGGTTCGACACGTTCGCGCCGCTCGGCCCGTGCATCGCCGCCGGCCTCTCCGCGGACGACCTGCGCGTGACCGGACTCGTCAACGGGGATGTGCGGCAGGACTCGAGCACCCGCGAACTCATCTTCCCCGTGGCAACATTGATCGCCTACATCTCGCGCATCATGACGCTGCTGCCCGGCGACATCGTCTCGACGGGCACGCCGGCCGGCATCGGGCCGCTGCATGCGGGCGACGAGATCGCGGTGCGTATCGAAGGGATCGGCGAGTTGCGCAACCCCGTCGTCGCCGACGGGGCGACCGACCCATCCCGGTAGTCTGGTTGCGATCCTGCCGCCGGCTCGTCCGGCGGTTGCACACCCGGACGCTAACTCGTTAGGGCCGGCTGTCGCAGCCTGGCCCACAGGAGGAATCATGAAGTTCTTCGTCGACACGGGCAACATCGCCGAGATCAGGCGCCTGCATGCCATCGGCGTGGTGGACGGCGTCACCACGAACCCTTCGTTGATGGCCAAGGAGCGGCAGGACCCTCACGCGATTCTGAAGGAGATCTGCGACATCGTGCAGGGTCCCGTCAGCGGGGAGGTGGTGGCCACCGACGTGGAGGGCATGCTGCGCGAAGGGCGCGAACTCCGCGACATCTCCGAGCACATCGTCGTCAAGGTGCCGTTCACGCCGGCGGGCGTCCAGGCGTGCAAGACGCTCACCGAGGAAGGCACCCGCGTCAACGTCACACTCGTGTTCTCGGCGGCGCAAGCCCTGATTGCCGCCAAGGTGGGCGCCTACTTCGTGAGCCCGTTCGTCGGGCGGCTCGACGACATCGCCACCGACGGTATGGGCCTCATCGAGGACATCGTCGAGATCTACGACAACTACGAGTTCACCACGCAGATCCTCGTGGCGAGCACCCGCAGCCCCATGCACATCGTGCAGGCGGCAAAGCTCGGCGCCGACATCTGCACCTGCCCGCCGGCGGTGATCGACGCGTTGTTCAAGCACCCGCTGACCGACAGCGGGCTCGAGAAATTCCTGAAGGACTGGGAGAAAGCGCAGCAGAAGTAGGTGATGAGCCACGAGAGCCCGTCGGCGCGGCTCGCGGCCTTCGAGCAACGTGCCGCCCTTGGCGGCGGAGCCGAACGCATCGCGCGACAGCATCGGGCCGGCAAGCTCACCGCGCGTGAACGCATCGAGCGCCTTTTCGATCCCGGGACGTTCGACGAGGTGGACAAGCTTGTGGTCCACCGCTGTCGCGACTTCGGCATGGACGCGCAGCAGGTGCCGGGGGACGGCGTGGTGTGCGGCAGCGGGCGGATCGACGGCCGTGTCGTCTACGCCTTCGCTCAGGATTTCACGGTGTTCGGCGGCTCGCTCTCGGAGACCAACGCCGCGAAGATCTGCAAGGTGATGGACCAGGCGCTGAAGGTCGGCGCGCCGATCGTCGGCCTGAACGACTCGGGAGGGGCCCGCATCCAGGAGGGCGTCGCCTCACTGGCCGGGTACGCGGACATCTTCCTCCGGAACACGCTCGCCTCCGGCGTGGTGCCGCAGATCTCGGCGATCCTCGGTCCGTGCGCCGGCGGTGCCGTGTACTCGCCCGCGATCACGGACTTCACGATCATGACCGAGCACACGAGCTACATGTTCGTGACTGGTCCTGACGTGATCCGCACCGTGACGCACGAGGACGTCACCAAGGAGGAACTCGGCGGCGCCATGACGCACAACGCCCGGAGCGGCGTTGCGCACTTCGCCGTCCACGACGACGAGGCCGCGCTCGTGCTGGTGCGCGAACTGCTGTCGTACCTGCCGTCCAACAACCTCGACGATCCCCCGCTGCTGCCGACCGCCGATTCGCCGGACCGCGAAGTGCCGGAGCTCGACGCCCTCGTGCCGGCATCGCCCAATCAGCCGTACGACATGCACGACGTGATTGCGGCCATCGTCGATGACGGCATGTTCCTCGAGGTGCAGCAGTACCACGCCCGGAACATCATCGTCGGGTTCGCCCGCATGAGCGGCCGTTCCGTCGGCATCGTGGCGAACCAGCCGGCGCATCTCGCGGGCACGCTCGACATCGACGCGTCGGTCAAGGGGGCGCGTTTCGTGCGGTTCTGCGATGCGTTCAACATCCCGCTCGTGACGTTCGAGGACGTGCCCGGCTTCCTGCCGGGGACCGTGCAGGAGTTCGGCGGCATCATCCGTCATGGCGCAAAGCTGCTGTTCGCCTATGCGGAGGCCACCGTGCCGAAGATCACCGTGATCACCCGGAAGGCATACGGCGGCGCCTACTGTGTCATGTCGAGCAAGCACCTGCGCACCGACGTGAATCTCGCGTGGCCGACCGCCGAGATCGCGGTCATGGGGCCCGAGGGCGCCGTGAACGTCCTCTACCGACGTGAACTCGAGTCAGCGCCCGACGCTGCCGCGGCCCGTGCAGCCAGGGTTCAGGAGTTCCGGGACGCGTTCGCGAACCCGTACGTCGCGGCGACGCGCGGCTTCGTGGACGAAGTCATCGCCCCTCGGTTCACGCGGCAGCGGATCTGCCGCGCGCTCGAGCGCCTGCAGCACAAGCGCGAGACGATGCCGGCAAAGAAGCACGGCAACATTCCACTGTAGCCGTCGGGCCCTGCCCGACGGTCAGTGATCCAGCC
>JAEZCY010000233.1 GCA_023429845.1 Acidobacteriota bacterium | reverse complement strand
TTCCTGTCGGACATCTTCCCGACCGGCTTCATGGCCGCCGAGGCCTGCGGCATCGAGCCCGGCGACATCGTCGCGGTCTGGGGATGCGGTCCGGTGGGGCAGTTCGCCATCAAGAGCGCGTACATGCTCGGCGCGTCGCAGGTGATTGCCATCGATCGCATCCCGTACCGGCTGCACATCGCCGCCGAGAAGGCAGGCGCGACGACCATCAACTACGAGGAGGTCTCGGTCCATGAGGCGCTCCGCGAGATGACCGCCGGACGCGGGCCCGATCACTGCATCGACGCGGTCGGGCTCGAGGGGCATGCGCCCGGGATCAAGGGCGCGTACGACAAGGCCAAGACCGTGATGATGATGGAGACCGACCGGCCCATCGCGCTGCGCGAGGCCATCATGAACTGCCGCAGCGGTGGCACGGTCTCGGTGGCCGGCGTGTATGGCGGATTCGTCGACAAGTTTCCGATGGGCGCCATCGTCAATCGTTCACTGACCATCAAGTCGGGGCAGACGCACGTGCACCGCTACATGCGTCCGCTGCTCGAGCGCATCCGCAACGGCGAGATCGACCCGACGTTCATCATCACGCACCGCCTCCGTCTCGACGACGTCGCGCACGGCTACGAGACGTTCTCGCTGAAGGAGGACGAGTGCCTCAAGGTGGTGATGACCCCGTGACAGGGTGACAGCAACAGCGCCGGGATCATCTGGGCGAGGATGACCAGCGCGAAACCGAGGCCGAGCCACACTGCCGAGCGGGCCATGAACAGGCTGCGCGTCTCGAGTGCGGTCTCGGACTCGTCCCGGCGGTCGTGCATGACGCGGCGCGTGCGCTGGCCGACCCACGCGCCGGCCAGCGAGAGTGCCAGACACGCCGCCGTCAGCACGAAGATCGCGCCGTGCGAGGCATCGCAGCGGAACGCCGACACGAAATACACCGTCGAAAGATGTCCCACCCAGGCGACGGGGCCGGCGAGCACGATCGACCAGAGAACCGCCAGCCCGCGTGGTTGTTCCCAGCGTCGGGCCTCGTGGTCGTCGCTGCCGGACTCGCCGGTGCCGACGGCGCGCAGCGGATCGTTTGTGCGCTCTGCCATCTCGAACCTCACCCCAGCAGCCGCGGCGACCAGTAGAGGACCAGATACAGGGGAATCCAGACTGCCACCACGAAGTGCCAGTACATGCCGTTGATCTCCACGCCGAGATGCCGCTCCGCCGTGAAGTACCCGCGAGCTCCGAGGATGGCTACGACAACGGTCTTCAGCACCACGGACCCTACGTGCGACGAGTGGAAGCCGATGATGAGCCACACGATCGACCCGTAGGCGTGGGAATCCCAGGCGTACGTCACGCTCGAGTACTCGATGACCTTGAGCACGAGGAAGACCGCGGCCATCAGCGCCGCCGCCACCATCCCCGCCACGAGCCGGCGTTGATTCCCCCTGGCGATGCCCGTGTCGGCGAGATACACGGGGACGCTGCTGGCAACGAGGATCAGCGTGTTGATCGTCGGCAGCAGCAGCTTCGGCGGATCCACTCCTGCCGGGGGCCAGTCGGGCTCCGTCATCCTCAGGTAGAAGTAACTGGCGATCAGCGTGCCGAACACCGTGGCCTCGACGACCAGCAGGAGCACCATCGCCCACCAGATCGTGCCGCGACTGCCCGACACGAGGTTGGGCAGGTGGCTGATGTCGATCGCTGCGGGGCGCGTGGTCATCGACCGCCTCCGCCAGACGTCCATGGCGGCGTGCGCTCCTCGGTGCCCGGCCAGTGCCAGCACACAAGCACCGCGAACGCGAGCAGCGCGCCCACGGGCACGAACCACGGCGACCAGATCGCGCCGAGGAACGCCACCGTGCACGCAAACGCGAGCAGCAGCGGCGCAAAGGACGGCCCCGGCAGCACGGACACGTAGTCGGGTTGCGCGTCGAGCACGTGCGTGATCAGCACCTCCCGGCGGTCCGCCCGCAGGCCGGTGACGACGGGGGTGTCCACGCCGTGTGAGGCGTCCCAGCGCGGATACAGTCCGCGCACGGTTGGCAGCGGATCGAAGTTGTAAGGCTCGGGTGGAGACGCGGTACTCCACTCCAGCGAGTCGCCTCCCCATGGATCGTCGGCTGCCTGCTCACCGCGCAGCAGCGAGCGTGCCACGTTGAGCAGCAGCAGCGAGACGCTCACGAAGAGCATGGCGGCGCCGACCGTCGCCACGAGGTTCAGCGAGCCCCAGTCCATCTCGTCGAGGTAGGTGTACACGCGCCGCGGCATGCCCTGCAGCCCGAGCTGGTGCATCGGGAAGAACGTGAGGTTGAAGCCGATGGCGAAGATCCAGAACTGCCAGCGCCCGAGCCGCTCGTCCAGCATGCGGCCCGTGAACTTCGGGAACCAGTAGTACAAGCCACCGAGCAGGGGAAAGATCGCGCCGCCGATCAGCACGTAATGCAGGTGCGCCACGATGAAGTAGGTGTCGTGCACCTGCAGGTTGAAGGGCACCGAGGCGACCATGACGCCGGTCAGGCCGCCGATGACGAAGATGACGAGGAACCCGAGCACGTAGAGCAGGGGCACCTTGTACACGATCCGGCCGCTCCACAGGGTGGCGATCCAGCAGAAGATCTGCACGCCGCTCGGGATGGCGATCATCATGCTGGCCGCCGTGAAGAAGCTCACGCCGAGCTGAGGGATGCCGGTGGCGAACATGTGGTGCACCCACAGCCCGAACCCGATGAACCCCGTCGCGACAAGTGAGAGCACGAGTGCCGTATAGCCGAAGAGCGGCCGCCGGGAGAACGTGGCCACGATGCTCGAGACGATGCCGAGCGCCGGGATGAAGATGATGTAGACCTCCGGGTGGCCGAAGAACCAGAACACGTGCTGCCACAGCAGCGGGTCTCCGCCGGCCGCCGGTGTGAAGAAGTGCGCGCCCACGGTGCGGTCCATCGCCAGCATGACGCTGCCGATCATCAACGGCGGCATCGCGAAGACGATCATGAAGGACATCACCAGCATGGACCACACGAACAGCGGCATGCGGTTGAGGCTCATGCCGACCGCGCGCTGCTTGAAGATGGTGACGATCATCTCGACCGCCGCCACCAGCGCCGACACCTCGATGAACGTCACCATCGTCGCCCAGAGATCCATGCGGATGCCGGGGGAGTACTCGCTGCCGGCCAGCGGCGGATAGGCGAACCAGCCCGCATCGGGTGCCAGCCGCATCAGGAACGCGACGTACAGCACGATGCCGGCGATGACGTACACGTAGTATCCGAACGCGTTCATCCGCGGGAACGCCATGTCGCGGGTGCCGAGCATCAACGGCACCAGGAACATGCCGATGCCCTCCATGGCTGGCACCGCGAAGAAGAACATCATCGTGGTGCCGTGCATCGTGAACAGCTGGCTGTACAGGTCCGGATCGATGATTCCTGCCTCGGGCGCTGCGAGCTGGATGCGCATGGCCATGGCCTCGAGGCCGCCCAGCAGGAAGAACACGAAGGCTGTCGTGATGAACCGCCGGCCAATCGAGCGGTGGTTCACGTGCGTGAACCAGCCGAAGAAGCCCCGCGGGGTTTGCCACGTGCGCACCAACTGGTCGTGGGTGGACTCGTCGGCGCGCGCGACATCGATCTCGTGCAACGGGCGGCTCCTTTGGCTCAGCGGAGGCTCCCCAGGTAATCGACCAGCGCGTCGAGCTGCTCCGGGTCGAGCGGGGTCGCCGGCATGAACGTGCCTGGCTTGATGGCCTGAGGGTCCGTGATCCAGGCGCGCAGGTTGTCGGGTGTGTTCCGCAGCGTGCCGGAGGCAATGGTGTGCCGCTCGGCCAGCCGCGTGAGATCCGGCCCGGCGGTGGCGAAGGCCTCGACGCTGCGCACCGAGTGGCACAACACGCACTGCGCTTCCCTGAAGACGCTGGCGCCCCGCGATAGCGGGACGGCGAGGCTCTCGCGCACCGGCGCGCGGTAGCCCTCGCTCCATGCCTCGAAGGCCTCGTCCGGCTCCGCGATGACCAGCAGCGCCATCTTCGCGTGCTGGACGCCGCAGAACTCGGCGCACTGGCCGCGCCACCGTCCGGCACGGTCGGCCTGTAACCAGAGCGTATTGGTGCGGCCCGGCAGGAGGTCCAGCTTGCCGTGGAGGTTGGGCACCCAGAAGCTGTGAATCACGTCGCGCGATTGCAGGCGCAGCACCACGGGTCGGCCGACAGGGATGCGCAGTTCGTTGGCCGTGGTGAAGGAGTGGTTCGATCGGGCGTCCCTGTAGCGGAGTTCCCACCACCACTGATGCCCGATCACGTCCACCTCGACCGCCACCGTCTCCGGAGATGGCGCCCTCGACGTCTCGCGGCCCACCATCACGCTGTAGGTGACCAGTCCGACCAGGATCACCGTCGTGAACGCGCCGGCGATTGCGACGCTCCGGACCTTTGCCGGCTCGCCGTCGGTCGGCGCCTCCACGATGGTGCGGTCGCGCCGCCACAGCGCCATGGCCAGCGCCGCGCACACGGCCACCCACACTGCGACGCTGATCGCCAGCAGCACCCACCACAGCGTGGCGATGTGCCCGGCCTGTGGCCCGGCGGGCTCCAGCGCGCTCTGCATGCCGCCGCACGCACAGGCGAGCAGCATGATCGGCACGCATGCCAGGCGTCGGACGCACCGGTCCGGACTACTCCGGCTCATCCCCGCCACCGGCTGGCGTCGCGCTCCACCCGTGCTCGCCACGGTTCGCCTCGAGTGCCCGGACGTACGTGACGATCTGCCAGATCTGCTGCGGTTGCAGCTTGTCGCCGAACGTGGGCATCCCGTTGGCACGCCCGCTGGCGATGGAGTCGTAGATCTGCGCGGGGGCGCCGCCGTAGATCCAGTCGTCGTCGATGAGCGGCGGCCCTATGCCGCCGCCGCCCTCGAAGTGGCAGCCGCTGCAGTTCATCCACGCATACAGCCGCTTGCCCTCCGCTTCCGCCCCGGCGTCGCCCTCGTACGGGTTGCGGACGGCGACGCGCAGGTCCCGTACGCCCGGCACGAGCGCGGACTGCGGAACGTGCCCGATCTGCGCGTTCGGCGGCGGCGCCTCTCGCGACGATGTGGTTCGGTCGTATCCGCAGGCCGCGCCGAGCAGCGTGCCGATGGCCACGGCGACGATCACGCGAACGGCACGGCCTCTCACGGCCCGCTCCCCGCGGCGGTCGCTTCGACGCGGGGGACGCCGAACTCGTCGAGCACGCCGGCGATCTCGGCCCGATGGCGCGACAGGATGGCGTTCAACTCGTCACGCAACGCGCTGTCTCCCCGGCGCACGCCCATGGCGATGTCGAACGCGAACGGAAGGTACGGCAGGTCGGCCGGCGCAGGCACCGGCACGACTCGCAGCGGCACTCCGGCGCGTTTGTGGTAAGCGCCTGCGAACGGTCCCCACACGATGGCGACGTCGATCTCGCGACGCGTCAGCGCGTCGAGCAGCCGGGCCGGCGGGTCCGGCTGCGCGTAGTCGCCATAGATGCTGTAGCCGACGACGTTGCGGATCATGCCGCGCTCGGCCAGCGCGTGTGCGGGCGGCGGGTTGGCGTAGTCGTCGCCGATCACGTGGACGCCGATACGCAGGCGGCGCAGGATCGCGTCGTCGAGCGAGGCGAGCCGGACCCCGCTGTCGGCTCGCGTCGCGAACACGTAGGTCGAGCGGTAGTACGGCTGTGTGGAGAGCACCGGGTCGTAGTTGGCGGGCACGCCGATGACGACGTCGCACGCGCCGGCGCTCAGCGTGTTGCGCACGAAGCCACGGCGCTGCGGCCACCACGTGTACTCGAGGCGCGCGTCCATGTCGCGGGCGATGATCTCGGCAATCCGGTTCTCGAACCCTGCCTGCTTGTCGTTCGAGAACGGCAGGTTGTTCGGGTCGGCGCAGACGCGCAGCACGCGCGCGCGAGGTGGCACCTCGGGGCCGGGCGCAGGGTCGGGCCCGGGTGTCCATGGGCAGCGGCAGGACGCTGCCGCAAGCATCAGGGCCGACAGCAGTACCAGTCGTCGCCCAACGGCCGGATGACTACGGGAGCGCGTAAACATGGAGCGTCCCTCCGCGCGCCGTGTATCGGGGGAGATCGGTCATCGCGCCGACGAACCCGAGCGCCCCGGTGGGGTCGCGGTCGTCGAGCTGTCCTGCGACGATCGCCCCGGCCCAGCCGCCAACGCCGGAGAACACGGCGACGTACTGCCTGCCGTCGGGGCCGCGATAGGTGACGGGCTGCCCGATGATCCCCGACCCAACCTGGTGCTGCCACAGCACCTCACCGGTGCGGGCGTGAACCGCCTTGAACCAGCGGTCCATGGTGCCGTAGAACGCCACGTCGCCGGCGGTGACGACCGTGCCGCTCCACACCGGGAACTGCTCCTTGATCTTCCAGGCCGGCTTGCCGGCCGCGACGTCCCACGCGGTGAACTCCCCGCGATGCCCGCCCGGTCCGGCCTTCATGATCACGCGGGCGCCGACGAACGGCGTGCCGGCGACGTAGTTGGCCTCGGTGCCCTCCATGTCCATGCAGAGGTTGTTGTGCGGGATGTACAGCAGTCGCGTGCGATGCGAGTACGCCGACGGCTGCCAGTCCTTGCCGCCTGGCGCGGCGGGGCAGATGTCGCGCACCACCCGGCCGAAACCGGTCTTCTTCTCGTGCACGGTCTGGGGGCGCCCGGTCGTCAGGTCCACACCCGTCGCGGTCGTCGTGTGCACGAAGGTGGTGGCCGACAGCACCTCGCCGGTGACCCGGTCGAGTACGTACACGAACCCGTTGCGTTCGGGACGGACGAGCACCTTCCGGAGCTGGCCATCCACCTCGAGATCGATGAGCACGTTCTCGTTGACGCCGTCGTAGTCGTACTCGTCGTGCGGGCTCCACTGGTAGGCCCAGCGCGCCTGCCCGGTGTCGATGTCGCGGGCGAAGATTCCGGCGGTCCACTTGTTGTCGCCGGGCCGCTGCTCCGGGTTCCAGGGGCCGGGGTTGCCGGTGCCGTAGTAGATGAGGCGCAGCTCGGGGTCGTACGAGATCCAGCCCCACACGGTGCCGCCGCCGATCTTCCACATGTCGGGCGGCCACGTGGACACGCCGAGATCGACGCCACGGTCGGCCTCGTAGAAGGGACGGAAGTCCTCGCCGATCAGCACGTCGGCATCCGGACCGGTGGAGTAGGCGCGCCAGGCGATGGAGCCGTCGCCGACGTTCAGCGCCGTCAGCCAGCCGCGGACGCCGAACTCGCCCCCGCTGTTGCCCACCAGCACCTTGCCCTCGACCACGAGCGGCGCCATCGTCATGGACTCGCCGAGGTTGATGTCGCCCAGCCGCGTCTTCCAGACCTTCTGGCCGGTCTCGGCGTCGACGGCAACGGTGTGGTTGTCCAGCGTGTTGTAGATGATCTTGCCGTCGGCCCATGCGGCCCCACGGTTCACCACGTCGCAGCACGCCACGCCTTGAGCGGCACGCAGCGGCCCGGGCTCGTACTTCCATTTCAGGGCGCCGCCCTGCGCGAGGTCGAGCGCGTACAGGATGTTGGGAAACGGCGTGACCACGTACATCGTGCCGCCGACGACGATCGGCGCCGCTTCGTGCCCCCGCAGCACGCCCGTCGAGAACGTCCATTGCTCCCGCAACTGCCCGACGTTGTCGGTGGTGATGTCCGCGAGCGCGCTGAACCGCGTCGAGGACGGGTCGCGCGAGGCCATCGGCCATTGCCCGTCGTCGGCGGGCATGTCCGTGCTGGTGGCGCTGAAGGCGTGTGCTGGATCCGCGTTACTGCTGGGGGAGCTCCGATCGGAATCGCAGCCGACCGCGACGCCGAGAGCGGCGGACATCGACACGGCGAACACCCGCAGGCGCATGACACCTCTCGAGGAAAGCGCAACGCGAGAGAACGGGGGAGTCCGTCACTGGAACACGCCGCACACCGAACCGGGACGGAGGTCTCGAGGCAAGTAAGGGTCCAGAACGGCCAGGCGCCCGGCCGCCGCGAACGCGGAAGGCCGGTTCGGGCCGCCAGCCTACTTGCGTGGGAGGACGCAGGGTGCCGGTGCAGGTCGCGGCGCCGGAGTCAGGAGGCAGCGGCGCGATAGACAGCCTTGCTCGGCCGTATGGATCGCGAACGCGGAGTACCAGGGTTGAACACAGCGGTAGGGCCGTCAGAGACTTCGAGCAGGCCTGTCGGCCAGCGCCATCCGTCGTTCCGCCTCTCCGAGCCAGGCCGCAAACAGCGCCAGCCCGATGACCAGGAAGATCGCACCCGAGGGAATCCACATCAGCAACCCGGCAAGCTGCTGGTCGGTCACGGGGTCGACGGCGTCTGCTGCCGCTCGAACTTCGTACGTCGGATACCAGGACGACGGGGCAAAGGTGAGCAGGGCCCCGAGGATACTCTGGTGCATCGCCGTGAGAAAGACGAACACCACCGACATCCCGTAACCGAGCCGCCCGTATCGGCCGTGCGCGAGCGCCCACCAGAACAGGGCGGCCGTCCAGAAGAACCCGAAATGCTGCACCGCGTGCACGCTGTCGCTGTGCAACGCGGCCTCGAACAGGACGGGGACGTGCCACACCCAGACCACCGCTCCGTGGAGGAGCACCACTGTCAGCGGCGCCGTCAGCCACCGCCAGCCGCGCCGCAGCGCCGGCGACTGCCATCGTCGCAGGTGCTTGCGGGCTGGGCTGGACAGGAGCCACGGTGCGACGACCAGCGGCCGGCCGAGGACGAGCAGCGGGGCAGCGACGAGCATCAGCAACTCGTGCTGCGTCATGTGCGCGGAGAAGAGCCGGTCGCTCAGCGTATCGAGCGGAGACACCAGCGCGATGGCAAGCGTTACCCACGCGCCGACGAACGCGAGCGCTTCCCACCAGCGCACACCGACGCCAGGCCCGGCCCGCTTCCAGAGACGCCAGAGCCCCACAGCGTACAGAGCGATCGCCAGCAGGAGGCCGCCGCAGATGAGGAGATCCCACCCGGTCCACCCGTGACCCGCAGGAAGCGCGTGGCTGGCGTGTGTCTGCATCGCCTGGTTTGAGCCGCCTTCCCTATCGCCCGGCGCCGGAAGCTGCGCCATGGCAGGGAAGCTGCAAGCAAAGTGCCCGGCTTGGCCTCTATGCGACTCCACGACTCTCGGCGACGGACGTACCTGCGGTCGGTCGGCCTGGCTGTTCCGGGCTTCCTGCTGTCGGGATGGGCGCCCGTGCGTGCAGCCTCTCGGTCCATCCGCATCGCCATTCGCGATCTCACGGGCGAGGCGGACGTCGCGCTTCGTAACGGGGTCGCGTTCGGCAAGGCTGAGGTGGCCCAGGCAGCGCCGCTGTCCTTTGCATCAGTGACCTTTCACGACGTGCGCGAGGGCGGGCAGGCCGACGCCGACGTCGAAGTCGTCGTGAGCGCGCACGACGACCGGGCGATGGCGATCGCGCTCGGGTCCGGTCTCACCCGCATCCACACATGCCCGCTCGGAGAATGGCGCGCGGACGCCTGGTCGGTGGCCTCGGCGCCGGCAGCGTCGCAGGGGACGGCTGCACGCGACTGGCACCCGGCGCTGACGCGCAGCGGCGCGGCCCAGCTCAATGCCCGGTTCCGCGATCACGCGGGCATGCCGATGGACGAGGCGGCCTGGCGTGGCTGGATGGCCGTCAAGGTGGCGTACGAAGCCGCCCTGCGCGCCCGGTCCGGTGAGGACGACATCCTGGCGCTGGAGTTCGACGGCTACAAGGGTTTGCCGCTCCGCTTCGCCGAAGACGGGCACCTGCGCCAGCCCATGTTCCGCACGGCCCCAGACGCGCGCGTCGTCACGGTGCCGTCGCGCCTCGATCTCGGCGACGCCTTCGCCTAGCAGCGCGCGCCGGGGCTTCAGCAGCCCACCCGTGGCTCGCTCTACCCGCCACCACGGGCGCTGCCGGGTATGGCGGGCGGTCCCGGCCCGCCGCAGTCCGCTCGCGGCGCCGGGGCGCGCGACTCCAGACAGGCCGGAAGCGCCCGAGTCGGATTAAGCTGTGCGCATCTGATTTCCGGACGCGCCCGGCGCGCCCTCATCGAGGAGTCTTCCGCATGAGCGACACCCGCACTTCCGACAAACAGGGCCTGCCACGCCGTGACTTCGTGCGCAGCGCGACACTGGCCGCCGCCGGCCTCACGATCGTCCCCCGCCACGTGCTCGGCAAGGGCCAGACGGCCCCGAGCGACATGGTCAACGTGGCTGGCGTCGGCATCGGCGGGATGGGCCGGTCGAACATGACGGCGCTCGCGAGCCAGAACATCGTCGCGCTGTGCGACGTGGACTGGAATTTCGCGGGACGTGCTTACGACGGCATTCCCCAACAGGTCGCCGGCATCGAGAAACGGCTTGCCGAAGCGAACCCGGCTCCCACGCCGGAGCAGCGGGCGCGCACGCAGGCGCAGATCGACGGGCTGAAACTGCTCTCCCAGAAGGCCGCCAAGGCGACGCGCTACGTGGATTACCGCGAGATGCTCGAGAAGCAGAAGGACATCGACGCGGTGATGATCGCCACGCCGGATCACACCCACGCGGTGATCGCGAGCGCGGCGATGAGCCTCGGCAAGCACGTCTACGTGCAGAAGCCGCTGGCATGGTCGGTCGAGGAGTGTCGCCACCTCGCGAAGAAGGCGGCCGAGACCAAGGTCGTCACCCAGATGGGCAACCAGGGGCACTCGTCCGACGATGCACGGCTCGTGAACGAGTACATCCAGTCGGGCGCGCTCGGCGAGGTGCGCGAGGTGCACATCTGGACCAACCGGCCGCTTGCGTACTGGCCCCAGGGCGTGCCGCGGCCCGAGCCGATCGACGTCAAGGCAAGCGCCACGAGCTCGCAGCCGTGGAACCTCAAGTTCGTGATGGACAAGCTTGCCCGCACGATGTACGACTCGCGCACACCGATGCCCGACAAGCTCGCGTGGGACCTGTTCCTCGGGCCCGCGCCGCAGGTGGACTATCACCCGGTGTATCACCCGTTCAACTGGCGTGGCTGGACCGACTGGGGCGTCGGCGCCATTGGCGACATGGGCGCCCACCTGATCGATCACCCGTTCTGGGCGCTCGATCTCGGCTACCCGACGACGGTCGAGACGCAGTCCACGCCGTACAACAAGGCCACGTACCCGATGGCGACCACCACGTACTACGAGTTTCCCGCAAAGGGCTCGAGGCCGGAGGTCAAGATCAACTGGTACGACGGAGGCCTGCTGCCTCCCAAGCCGGCGGACCTGGGCGAGGAGGAGTTCGACAAGGGCGGCGGCGTGCTCTACATCGGCACCAAGGGCAAGCTGATGCACGGCACGTACGCGCAGAATCCGCGCCTGTTGCCGCAGGCGTTCGCCGACAGCACCCCCAAGCCGGCGCAGACGTACAAGCGCATCACGACCTCACATGAGATGAACTGGATCGACGCGATTCGCGGACGACAGGAAGTGACCTGCCCGTTCTCGTACGCCGCACAGCTCACCGAAGTGATGCTCCTCGGTGTGGTCGCCCTCAACGCGGGCAAGAAGATCCACTACGACGGCGCGAACATGAAGATCACGAACGCTCCGCAGGCCGAGCAGTTCCTGCGACGCGAGTACCGTCAGGGGTGGTCGCTCACGTAGTCTCGAGCATCACACCGCACGCCAGGTAGGGATGGCCGTCCCGGCCGTCCGTCTGCGATGCTTCGCCTTGCACGGGACGTGGCAGACGGACCGCTGGGACAGCGCAGACGGACCGCTGGGACAGTGCAGACGGACCGCTGGGACAGCGGTCCCTACCTGACGTGTGGTGTGGTGAGGCTCTCAGGCGGCGTTGCGAACGTGCTGCCCGGGCGACGACCGTCGTCGCCATGCGACGAACCGTCGCCACGTGAGCGCCAGGCCGGTCCATACCAGCACGACGGAGCCGGCCGTCACGACCATCGCAATCGTTTGCCCTACCAGGCCGTAGTACTCGCCGGTGTGAACGAAGCGCATCCAGGATCGCCACTGCCGGCCGGGTGACTGCGCCTCGAACGGTTCCCACCTGGTGGCATCACCCGACACGCGGTCAAGGACCAGCGTCCCCTTCTTCTGCGGCTGCGCTCCGGTGCCCGTATCCACCGTGAACTGAACCGATGGATCCCTGGGCGACGGCACGCGCAGGCTGAGGATCGTCCAGTCGCTCGCCTGTTGCTGCGCCTTCGCCATCAGAACCCCCAGGGGCTGGTAGGGTCGCCTCGCCGAGGCGTCCGTCCTCGTGCTTCCCGAGGCGTTTGCCGGCCCTGCGACAGCCTCTCGTGCGGTTCCGGCCTTTGGCCCGCCCTCGGCGCGGCCGGCGGCGCCTCCGGCAGGTCGCGCGGGCGCGGCAGGCGGTGTCTCACCGACCATCCGGTACGTGAGGTCGCTGGCCCACGGGTAGCCGATCACGACGCCCGACCACACGATCACCGCGAGCGGGACGAGGCTCCAGTAACCGATCACGTGGTGCCAGTTGAAATCGCGGGCCTTGCCGCCGAGGCCCCGACGGAACAGCAGCACCTGACGGAACTGGCTCCAGCGCCACGTGCGCGGCCACCACAGATAGAAGCCGCTGACGACGATGAAGAGGAACACCAGGTTGCTGACGCCGGTGATCTGCTTGCCGAGCGCTCGGTTGCCATCCTTCATCGCCAGCCAGCGATGCCACTCCATCGTCGCGCGGAAGAACGCGCGCGTCCGGGCCGACCCGCTGCCGAGCACCTCACCCGTGTAGGCGTTCAGGAACAACGACCCCTCGCGGCCGTAGCTCACCTCTACAGGCGCAGCCGCCTCGCGACGCACGAGCACCGTCGCGGGAGCCGGCTCGGGCCGGGCCGCCCGTGCACGTTCCACGATGTCCTCGAGCGACAGACGGGCTTGCCCGGGTGAGGCTGGCGGAGCGTGGTGTCCGTCGGCCCAGCGGATCATCTGCTTCTCGTAAGCCAGTAGCACACCCGTCACGGACATCAGCAGGATGACCACGGCAGCAGTCACACCTGCGATGAGGTGGGCCCAGAACACGACACGGCGGAGGGGAAGCGTCAAAGGGGTCTCCAGCTAGGCAACATCTGATACTGAGACGAAATCTCAGAATAGGCCTCCAGAACTCTAAAGCCGACCCGTTCGGTCGTCAATAGAAACCGGCGTCACGGCAGGGGCGCCCCCTGCACCCCGCCGGCCCGCCCGCTTCGTACTGGTGGGAAGGCGAGATGCGTCGCCCGACCCGGAAGCACCGCACGTGATCTCCTTCTCGCTGGCGGCAGTCGTTCTCATCGGCCTCCTGGCCGTGCAGCCGTCGCCTGCCGCGTCCGACCGCACTGCGCAGGGCGACGCTCGCGTCGCGAATGCTGCCCGAACCGACCTCGACGACCTCATGGCGCGCGTGCTCGCGAACCGGGACGAGTCATGGCGGCGGCTGCGGGAGTACCTGCTCGCGGAGCGGGAGACGTTCAGCCTCGTGGGCCCGGACGGCGCGCCGCTCTTCGGCAGCGTCCGCGAGTTCCTGTGGGTGGCGCGTGCCGGCCGTGCCGTGCGCAGTCCCGTTCGCGTCGACGGTGTCGCGGTGGGGGAGGACGAACGGCTCCGCGCCGAAGCGCGCTGGCAGGAGGAGGACGACGCGCGGGCGGAGCGGGAGTCGGCGCGTGCTGCGGAGCGCGCGACGACGGAGGGCGACGTGCAGGGCGCGCTGACGGGGCGCGAGCCGCGGTTCATCTCCGAAGTGCAGTTCCTGCGGTTCCGATTCGAGCCGGGCCACTACTACTTCGTCGGGCGCGAGACACTTGCGGGCCGCGAGGTGCTGCGCATCGAGTACTACCCGCGTCGGCTGTTCGCGGAGGCGTTCGACGAGGCGCGGCGCGAGGGCACGCGCGAACCTGAGGACGATGCCGGCGCACAGCCGCGGCGCGGTGAAGCGTCGGCGGCAGACACGAGCGCGATGGAGCGCGCGCTGAACAAGGTGTCGCTGGTCACGCTGTGGGTGGACCCGGGCGCCGATCAGATCGTGCGCTACACGTTCGACAACGTGGACTTCAACTTCCTGCCGGGGCGTTCGGTCGCCCGCGTCGATGCCGCGCGGGCAACCATGACCATGGGCCAGCCGCTTCCCGGAGTGTGGCTGCCGCACTCGCTGGTAGTGGATGGTGCGATCACGCTGGCGACCGGCACCTATCGCGCCGAGTACGCGCGCCACTTCAGCGACTATCGTCAGGCCGATGTGCAGATGCGATTTCGCGAGGACGACGAGTGACGCCTCGCCCGCTCGCGCTGGTCGCGTTCACGGTGCTCGTTGCGTTGTCGGCCACCCGCGGCGTTGCCATCCAGATCGCGGCGATCGTCGAGGAGGTGCGGGTGCATGGGAATCATTCGACGCCAGACGAAGCCGTGCTGCGCATCGCGGGCCTCGAGGTCGGGCAGCGGCTCGAGGCCGACACCATCGACGCCGCGCGCCGTCGCCTCGAGCGAAGTGGCCGATTCTCGTGGGTGGAGATCCGCCAACGCTCACGGTCGATCGCGGACCCGGCCCGCATCGCGCTGATCGTCCTCGTCGCCGAGCACGCGGCCGTGCGGCCGGTGGACATCGGCGTGCCGACGGTTCCCGGTCCGTTCGGGCGGCTGCGCCGCCAGACGATGTTCCTACCGATCGTGAGCGTGGACGACGGGTACGGGCTGACTTACGGCATCAGGACGTCCTTCGTGGGCGGACGGCAGTCGGCCATGCGCGTCTCGGTGCCGGCGACGTGGGGCGGCACCCGGCAGCTGGCGCTCGAAGCCGAACGCACGCTCGGGCACGGCAAGCCGGCGGGTCAAGGCCGTATCGGCGATCGCGCCGCACGCGCGCGCCGGCCGGTGACCCGACTGCGCGGGAGCGGAGGCGCCTGGCGGCAGGAGCACCCGCACTTCGAGCGCGCGCAGCTTCGCCAGTACGCGCAGGGCGAGCTCTCTTACCGGCCGTGGCCTGCCGTAGGGGTCGGCGGGGTCGCGAACCTCTCCGCGGTGCACTTCGGCGACGTGGACGACCGCATGACGACAGCTAGCCTGTACGCCGAGCTCGACACACGCCGCGACCCGCTGTACCCGCGCAACGCCTTCTACGCCCGTTCGACCTTGAGCCGCGTCGCGTTCGAGCAGCCGGGGCGATCGGGCGTGCCCGCAGGTGCACGGACGCGATGGCGCCACGACGTGCGCGGATACGCCGGCATCGTCGGCCAGGTGGTCGTTGCGGCACGGCTGCAGCTCGACACGGCAGACGGACGGCTCCCCGCCTACACGCAGCCGATGCTCGGCGGCGCCGACACGCTTCGCGGCGTGCGCGCCGGGCTCGCGGTCGGCGACAACCTGTGGGCGTCCTCGGTCGAGGCGCGGCTCCCGCTGACGTCGGTGCTCCGTACGACGCGACTGGGTGTTCTGGCGTTCTTCGACACCGGCGGCGTCTGGAATCACGGTGACGGCTGGCGGGACGGCAAACGCGAACGGGGTGTCGGCGCCGGCGTGTTCCTGGTCCATCCCGTGTTCCAGCTGCAGCTCAGCGTGGCGCGCGGTCTGGATCGGAGCACGCGACTGCACGCCAGCACCGGCGTGAGCTTCTAGGAGACATTGCAGAATGGCGGGATGACCCCCGACGTCTTCCGCTCCCTTGCCACGCCACCCGCCGGCGTACGTGACGAACTCGTGGCGCTCTGGCACGACGCGCGCGGCGACTGGGCGCGCGCCCACGAGATCGTTCAGGATATCGAAACGCCGGCAGCCGCCTGGGTGCATGCGTACCTGCACCGCAAGGAAGGCGACCCGTCCAACGCGCGGTACTGGTACGACCGCGCACGGCAGCCCGTGTGTCGTCTGTCGCTCGACGAGGAATGGACGCAGCTGGCCGGCGCGCTGCTCGCGACGTAATGCCCTGGATGGCGGCGGGCTGAGCCCGCCCTCCCACGCCACGCCTCCCGAACACCGCATCACAAAGGCCCGGCCCGTCCGGATGGCCCGGGGTCCTGGCGCGCGGCTGTCGTCAGCTGGCGGGGCGGAGTGCCGTCTTCACGGTGGCCGTCGGGACGTCCACGATCGACGCGTAGACGAGCTGTCGCAGCGTTGTCTGCGCGGTCGAGCCCGAGGCCGGAAGCAGCTGCGTCATGAACACGACGACGAGCTTCTCGACCGGGTCCACCCAGTACTTGGTGTGGTACGCGCCACCCCACCCGTACTCGCCGACCGAGCCCGGCCGTCCAGACCGTCCGACATGCTCGGTGACCTCGAAGCCGAGGCCGAACCCGAGGTTGCCGTTGGCATACAGCGAGCCGACGTGGTTGGACGTCATCAACTCCACTGTCTTCGGGCTCAGGATACGAACTCCGTCGAGCGTGCCGCCGTTGAGCAGCATCTGGAGGAAGCGCGCGTAATCGGAGGTCGTGGACACGAGTCCGGCGCCGCCCGAGTACGACACGCGCGGCCCGTTGACGTAGTCGCCCTGACCCGTGCCGGGCTCGGGGGCGCGTTCGAGGGTGCCGCCAGCCGTGCGCATCGAGTACACGGTGGCAAGACGGTCGGCCTGCGCCGGGTCCACGTAGAAGGACGTGCTCGTCATCTTCAGCGGCGTGAGGATGCGCGTCTGGAAGAACTCCGCGAGCGACTGCCCGCTGACCTTCTCGACAACCACACCGAGCACGTCCGTGTTGAAGCCGTAGACGTACCGCTCGCCGGGCTGCGTGTCCATCGGCAGTTTCGCCAGCCTGTCGATAGACGCGGCAATAGGCTCCGCCTTGTCGGCGAAATACCAGCCGATGACGCCGGCCGCCTTGTAGTCGGACTCGAACGGGTTGCCGCCGCCGTAGGAGATGCCGGCGGTGTGGGTCAGCAGGTGGCGGATCGTGATCGGACGTGCCGCGGGGGCGGTGCCGGCGGAGGTCGCGACGGCCGCAGCCGACGTGCCGGCTGGCGGCGGCACCACGACCGTGGAGCGGGCAAAGGCGGGAATGAACTTCGACACGGGGTCGTCGAGGTGCACGCGGCCCTCTTCGACGAGCACCATCACAGCGACGCTCGTCACGGCCTTGGACATCGAGGCGATCCGGAACAGCGTGTCGGTGGTCATCGGCACGTTGCGCTCGACGTCGCGCCGGCCGGCCGCCTCGTGGTAGACGACCTTGCCGTTACGCGCCACGAGCGTGACGGTGCCTGCCAGGCGTCCATCCTCCACGAGCCCCTGCATCGTCGTCGTGATGCGTGCAAGGCGGTCCGGCGCAAGGCCGACGCTGTCGGGCGCTCCCTGAGTCAACCCCTGGGCGAAAGCGGCGCCTGCGACCGCCAGCCAGATGCCGAATGCCAGCCCGGACCTGCGAACCATCGAGTGTCTCCCTGTCTGTAATGGCGCCCGGCCTTCGTGATTCGGCCTGGGCCTTCTTGCGCGGGCCGGACAGGGCGGGCGCGCCCCGTCAGCCGGCCCGATCATCGGCGCTTGTCGAGCGCGTCCTCGAGCGCCGACAGTCGTTCACGGAACACCCGCAGCACGTACATGTTGCCGCACCGTTCCAGCAGTGGCGCGAACTCGCGCCGCGTCTTCTTCACGTACTTCTCCGCGAACTCGCGCCGCGCCGCGACGATGCGCAGGAGGTCCTGCATGTTGTCGGCGCGGTCGAGCACCTTGAGCGCCACAGCGTCATCGTCGGCGAGGATGCGCGCATAGTACGCTGCCTTGTCCTGTTCGGCATCGTCTTCCCCCGACTCCCACCACTTGGTCAGCAGGCGCGCCAGCTCGATGGCGCGCGGCGTGAACCCGGCGACCTGCAGATCGTCCCATGTGTGGGCGGTGTCCTCCACGACGTCGTGCAGCAGGGCGGCGACGGTGGCATCTTCTCCCAGCCCGGCGCGGTCGGCATGTTCGGCGACGCGCAGCGGATGGTTGATATAGGGGTCGGGCAGCCCGCGTCGGGTCTGCCCCGCGTGCGCCGTCGCTGCGTAGATGGCGGCGCGCAGCAAGTCGGACATGCCCCTCATTCTAGGCAATGACCGGCCGATTGCAGGCCTGCGGCCAGACGGCCGCTCCACGTTTCGTACGTCTTTCATCACTCATCAGGTGACCATGCGCACGCTATTCCTCACGCTCTGCCTCTCGCTTGCCGCCCTGCCCGCCCTCGCCCAGGACGGCGCTCGCGAGTACCGGGTCCTGGCCACGAACAAGACGTCCACCATGGAGAAGGAGATGAACCAGGCCGCCGACCTCGGCTTCCGGTTCGCCGCCGTCATGGGCGGGCAGACCGCATTCGGCGGCTCGGAGGCGGTCGTGGTCATGCAGAAGGATCCGAAGCCGGCCGCCCGCGTCTACAAGCTGCTCGCGACCAACAAGACGGGCACCATGCAGAAAGAGATGCGGAGCGCCGCTGATCTGGGGTTCCGCTACGTCGGCCAGACGGTGTTCTCGTCCATGTTCGGCGGCAACGAGGTCGTCGTCATCCTGGAGCGCGACAAGGAGGACCCCAGGCCCACTGAGGACTACCTGCTCGTGGCAACCAGCAAGACGTCAACCCTGCAGAAGGAGCTGGCCGAAGCGGGAGGGGCGGGCTACCAGGTCATCGGCATGACCGTCGGTCAGACGGCGATGGGTGGTGCGGAGCTCGTGGCCATCGCCCGTCGCGACCGCAAGTAGGGGACGGCGCGCCTGCCCGTCACATGCCCGTCGACGCCGGTAGTCATCTCGTCATTCGCGAGACGAGCACCTCGGTCGTCCGGCGCTGGATGGACCACAGCAGCGAGGGGTCTTCCGGGTCGAGTGCGATGCCTTGCCCTTCGCCCTCGACCGGGATCACGGCGTCGAGGACGAGGGTCGCCCCTGCCGACGGCAGTCGCAGGACGTGCAGTTCGGGTGCGTGGTGGCCGGACGTCAGCAGCCGGCCATCGCGCATCCACACCCCGCCGGAGCTGCTCATGCCGTCCCAGCGCGCGACGACCGACCGCGGGAACGCGTACGCGCCGATCTCGCGCCAGCTGTCGTCGTAGCGCACGAGCACCGAGTACTCGGGGCCCCTGCCCGGCTCACCGTTCGGTGGCGGGTAGTGCGCGTACATGACCCACCAGGCTTCGTCGCGCCGGTCCACCCACGTCGCTGACCCGCGTCCGGTGCCCACCGGGACGCTGCGCACGTGTCGCAGCGTCCCGGCATCCCACACTTCGATCGAGCTGACCATCGGCACGCCGGGGTAATTCGAATGCGCGCAATACAGCGCCCCGTCGATGACGACGCCGCTGTTCAAGTGCACGAACGGTCCGCCGGGTGCATCCCGCCACTCGGCGACCCGCGTGCCGGTGGCCTTCTCGTACTTGCCGATCGCCCGGTTGGTGATCGCATAGAAATGCGTGGCGTCCACCGCAACCGCCTGACGCGCCTCCGGTGCGGCATAGCGGCGAACGACAGGCCAGCCGCTGCTCGCCTGCTGGCCGTTGGCCGCCTGCGGCACGGCGGCTGACGGCACGACGACGGGCAACATCAGCAGCCCGGCGGCCACCAGCACGAAGCCCGACGGCGGAAGGCCGAATGACAACGGTCGTCTCACGCCAGCGCCCGGATGTCTCACGTCCTGAGAATCGATTCGAAGACCGTGCAGGCGCGCTGCATCTCGGGGAGCGTGCCGATCGAGATGCGCGACCACGTGTTCAGCGGCGGGAAGGGTCGCCCGACCGCCACGCCCTGCTGCAGGCACGCCTCGCGGAACGCGGACGTGTCGCGCTTGACGTCGGCCATCACGAAGTTCGCATGCGAGGGTGCCGAGCTGATGCCGAGTGCCTCCAGCCGATTCACGGTGAAGGCACGGGCCTCGGCATTGCGCTGCCGTTCACGTGCCTCGAGCGGCGCGTCACCCATGGCAGCCATTGCGGCATGCAGGCCGACGGTGTTCACGCTCATGGGCAGGCTCCAGCCGGCCAGCCGCTGCAGCAGTTCTTGTTGGCCCATCGCGTAGCCCACGCGCAGCCCTGCCATGCCGTACATCTTGGAGAAGGTCCGGCTCACGAGGACGCGGGGCGACTCGAGCGCGAGCGGCAGCGCACTGGCCACGCCGCCGCCATCGGCATATTCGATGTATGCCTCGTCGATCAGGATCACCACGTCGGGCGAACGCCGCAGCGCCTCGGCGGCGAAGGCTCGCACGTCCGCAGCCGGAAGGGCGACGCTCGTCGGGTTGTTGGGGTTGCAAAGGAAGACGAGCCCCGCCTCGCCCACGTGTCGCGCCATCGCCTCGAGGTCGATCTGCAGGTCGGCACGCACCGGCACTTCGTGCACGGGCCGCTGCAGCCGCCGCGCACGGCGGACGGGCTCCTCGAACGTCGGCACGGGCGCCAGCAAGCCACGCTGCTCGTCGGTGAACGCGAGCACGGCGTTCATCAGGATTTCCGACGACCCGCAGCCGACAATCACATTGGACGGCGACACGCCGTGCCGGCTCGCGATGGCGCGCGGGAGGCCGCCCTCGTATCGGAACGGATACACGTGCGACAACTGCGTCGCGCCGCGGATTGCCTCGACCGAGGCGGCGCACGGGCCCGCGGCGTTCTCGTTGCTGTCGAGTCGAATCAGGCCCGTGCCCGCCAGGGCGGTCTGCGACCCTGACGCTGCGCCGGCTTCGCGTCCTCGCGCGAGCACCAGCCCGGACGCGGCGATAGCCGTGGACTGTACGAACCGACGCCTGGACCACGCCATGTGAGCCTCCGCAGAAGATGTGCGTGCCGGCATTGTACGCGCGGCCGGATCGGAGCCGCAGCCTGTGCGCGACACGTAGGACCAGGGCGTCGCTACGTGTGCCTGCTACCGTTGGCTACCTGCCAGGCCAGCGCTCGGAGGGCGTGCGCGCCGCGGCAAAGTACGTCGCGAACGTCTCGACGACGCCCGGATGCTGCGCAGCGACGTCGCGCCTCTCGCCGATGTCGGTGGCCAGATCGTAGAGCTCGATCGGCTCGTCGGGAGCCGGCCACACCGCCTTCCACGACCCGCGCCGCGCCGCGCGCTGGTAGCCGCCCTCGTGGAACTCCCAGTACAACGTGCGATCGGTCGAGGGTGTCGGGCCCGCTCCGACCAGCGCCTCACGCATGGACACCCCATCGAGGCCGTCGGGTATCGACGCACCCGCGACGGCCGCGAGCGTGGGAAACAGATCCCAGTGCGCCCAGATCGCGTCGCTCTGGCGGCCCGCTGGCACGTGGCCGGGCCAGCGGACCAGCATTGGCACCCGGATACCGCCCTCGTACAAATCCCGCTTGATGCCACGCAGCGGGCCGTTGCTGTCGAAGAACTCGGGGTCGGCGCCGCCTTCCCGGTGCGGGCCGTTGTCGCTCGTGAAGAGGACGATCGTGTCGCGGTCGAGGCCCCTGGCTCGCAGCGCCTCCAGCACGCGTCCCACGCCGTCGTCCATTCGCGTGACCATCGCCGCGAAGGCGGCGCGCGGCGTCGGCTGTGAGCGATAGCCGCCGCTTACCCGATACGGTGGGGTCGGCGTCGTGCCGTCGGCCTTGGGATTGACGAACGGCGTCTCGGGAAACCTGCCGCGGAAGGGCGCGATGGCGTCCTCGGGCGCGCGCAGTTCGGCATGGGGCAGCGGGTAGGCGAGGTAGAGGAAGAAGGGCTGCGGGCCTGCGCGCCCGATGAAATCCACCGCCGCATTCGTGAACAGGTCGCTCGTGAAGTCATCGCTGGGCGACACATCCACCCAGCGGCCGTTCCTCCACAGCCGATCCGTGTACTGGCGGTGCGGTTGCTGGTGCGTGAGGTACCCGAACGCCTCGTGGAACCCCTGCCGCTCCGGAAGACCGGGCGTCCCCTCGAAGCCGAGTCCCCATTTCCCGATCAGCGCGGTCCTGTAACCGTGCGCCTTCAGGTGCTCGGCGAGCGTGAGATCGTCGTCTTCCAGCGGAATCTCGCCGTTACCGCGAATGCGCCCATGTCCAGTGTGCTGGCCGGTCATCAGCGACGCGCGTGAAGGCGCGCAGACGGTGCTGCCGGCGTAGTACTGCGTGAACCGCGTGCCCTCCGCCGCCAGTCGGTCGATGTGCGGCGTGCGGTACTTCTGCTGGCCGTACGATGACAGGTCGCCGTAGCCCAGGTCGTCGGCATGGATCAGGACGACATTCGGGCGTCGGGGCGTCGCAGTTTCCGTGGGCTGAGAAGCGGGCGTGCGTTGCGCGAAGGGAAGCGCGAGCATGCCGACGACGACGAGAGCGAACGCGAGCCGTAGGCGCATGGGTGAAGACTAGACGATCTGCGCGCGCGTCGGGGCAGGCCCCCCCCCGACCGACCAGCACCCCCCGCCCCCCGCCGGCG
>JAEZCY010000173.1 GCA_023429845.1 Acidobacteriota bacterium | reverse complement strand
GGCCGATGTCGACGCGGGTCTCGGTGACGCCGGCGAGCCCGACCTGGCCCCACAGCGGCTGCTCGGCCGGCCCGGCCGGCAGCGACAGGCCGTGCACCTGCGCGCCCATGTCCTGCAGCCACGTGGTGAGCCAGGTGCCCTTGAAGCCGGTGTGCCCGGTGACGAGCACCCGCCGGTTCGACCAGAACGCAGGGTCGGGCCGCGACGGCATGGATCTCCTCGGGGTCGAGTGGCGGACCGGCTGATTCAACCACGCCTCGGTCGCTGCAGATCAGCCCGGTAGCCTGCCGCCATGAGCACAGGCCCGGACGGGGTCCGGACCGCCCGGCGACAGCTTGCCGGGAGCACCGTCACCGTCACCGCCGGTCTCGCCGCCTCCGGCCTCGGCACCGTCGCGATGATGGCGATCGCCGCCCGCGCGCTCACGCCGCACGCGTACGCCGGGTTCGCGGTGTGGTGGACCGTCGCGACGCTCGCGACGATGGCGTTCGGGGTCTTCGAGGTCTACCTGGCCCGGCTGATCGTCACCGCGCGCGCCACCCACGGCGACGAGAAGGCCGTGATCGGGCTCCTCGACGGCAGCGGCTTCCTTGGCCGGGTACGTCGCGGGGATGCTCACGCTGCCCATCGCCGCGACGCCGAGGAACTCCGCGACCATGGCCATGGTGTTGGCGGTGAACTGCCCGCCACAGGCGCCGGCGCCGGGGCAAGCCTTGTCCTCGAGGTCCTTCAGCTCGATGAGGCTGATCCGGCCGGCCGCCTGCGCTCCGACCCCTTCGAAGACGTCCTGGATGGTGACGTCCTTGCCCTGCCACGACCCCGGCTCGATCGAGCCGCCGTAGAGGATCACGCCCGGGATGTTCAGCCGGGCGAGCGCCATGATCGTGCCGGGGATGGTCTTGTCGCACCCGCACAGCATCACCACGGCATCGAGGTGATGGCCGAAGGTGACCAGCTCGATCGAGTCGGCGATCACCTCGCGGCTCACGAGCGAGGCGCGCATGCCCTCCGCGCCCATCGTGATGCCGTCCGACACGGCGATGGTGTTGAACTCCATCGGCGTGCCGCCAGCCTGGCGCACGCCGTCCTTCACGTGCTCGGCGAGACGACGCAGGTGGAAGTTGCAGGGACCGATCTCGGTCCAGGTGTTGGCGATGCCGACCAGCGGCTTGGCCAGATCCTCGTCGGTGAAGGCACAGGCCTTCAGCATGGCGCGCGCGGCGGCGCGGCTCGGGCCCTCGGTGAGGGCGGCGCTCTTGTGCTTGTTCAGGTCGGTCATGCGCGATCTCCTGCTTCCACGGCGGCCGTCGGCGTCGCTGCCGGACGCGGCAACAACGTGGACGCATACGAGCCGAGGTTGCGGAGCATGGGGGCGAACTCGTTCAGGTGGGCCAGGGCGCGCGCACTTCGCGCGTCCTCGGCGCCAACCGCGAGATCCACGTAGAACAGGTACTCCCAGGGACGCCCGGGGATCGGGCGCGATTCCAGTTTCGTCAGGTCGATGCCGCGCAACGCGAACACGCTCAAGGCCTTGAACAGCGCACCGGGTTCGTTGGCGAGCGTGAAGACGACGGTCGTCTTGTTCGTGCCGGTGCCGGTCTGGCCGGACGACGATGGGGCCACGACCAGGAACCGTGTGATGTTGTCGGCAAAGTCCTGGATGCCGGACTCGAGCACCTGCAGGCCGAACACCGCGGCGGCCCGTTCGGATGCGATGGCCGCGGCGCCGGCAAGTTGCTTATCCTTGATGAGTTTGGCGCTGCCGGCCGTGTCGTAGGTAGCCACGACCTCGACGCCCGGCAGGCTGCGCAGGTATCGGTCGCACTGGGCGAGCGCCTGCGGGTGCGAGTAAATCGTCCGGATCTGGTCGATCGTCGTGCCCGGCAGCGCAATCAGGCTGTGGACGACACGCAGTTCAAGGTCGCCGACGATCTGCAGCGCATGCTCGAGCAGGAGATCGTAGTTGCGGTGGATGGTGCCGCCAATCGAGTTCTCGATGGGCAGCACGCCGAGGGCGGCCTCGCCGGATTCGACGGATCGGAACACCTCCTCGAAGCTGGCACACGGCTGCAGCGAGGCGTCGGGCGCATGTCGCTGCGCGGCCGCTTCGCTGTATGCCCCTGGTTCTCCCTGGAATGCCACCACCATGCGGTACTCATGGTGGTGCGTCCTGGGCCCAAAGTCAAAGTTATTTTGTTGAGTGAAACATTCGCAGAATTTATTGCAGGCCCGCCGGACGGGCTGCGCGGCGGGCAAGGCCCGACGCCTACGTATGTAGGTAGCCCGACGCCTACATACCGGCGTCGTCTCGCGCTCCGCCGGTATAATGGCCCGTTCATGCTTCGCCCGTACCGCGGTCAATGGCCCCAGCTGCACCCATCGGTCTTCGTGGACCAGAGCGCGCAGGTCATCGGCGACGTCACGATCGGCCATGAATCGAGCGTCTGGATGAACTGCGTGGTCCGCGGCGACGTCCATCGGATCCGCATCGGCGCGAGGTCCAACGTCCAGGACGGCACGATCATCCACGCGATGCGGGGAACGCACCCCACCACCATCGGCGACCAGGTGACGATCGGCCACGGCGCCATCGTCCACGGCTGCACGCTCGAGGATCGCGTCCTCGTCGGCATGGGCGCCATCGTGCTCAACGGGGCCGTCATCGGCAGCGATTCCATCGTGGCGGCCGGCACGCTCGTGACCGAGGGCGCGGTCGTGCCTCAGCGGTCGCTGGTGATGGGGAGCCCGGGAAAGGTCCGACGGGCCGTCACCGACGCCGAAGCCGCGATGATCCTGGACCTGGCGAGCCGTTACGTGGGGTACCGCCTCGACTACATGGACGATTCGGCCTCGCGAGAGGCAGGGCGAGAAAGCGAGACGCGCGGCTGAGCCGCAGCACGAGATGGCATCCACCGCTCCAGCCCGCGGCATGCGGGATTTCCTGCCGGCCGACGTCCGTCGCCGGACCTACGTCATCGGCGTCATCCGCGGCGTGTACGAGCGATACGGCTTCGAGCCGCTCGAGACGCCCGCCGTCGAGAACATCGAGACGCTGCTCGGCAAGTACGGTGAAGAGGGCAATCAGCTCATCTTCAAGATCCTGAAGCGCGGCGAACACGAGGCGTCGGGGCAGGCCGATCTCGCGCTGCGGTACGACCTGACGGTGCCCCTGTCGCGCGTCGTCGCCGAACACCGCGCCACGCTGCCGAAGTTCTTCAAGCGGTACCAGATCCAGCCCGTGTGGCGCGCCGATCGGCCAGCTCGCGGACGGTTTCGCGAGTTCTACCAGTGCGACGTGGACGCGATCGGCTCGACGTCCCCCGTCGTCGAGGCCGAGTTGTGCGCCGCCGCCTGCGAGGCGATGCAGGCGCTCGGCTTCCGCGATGCCGTGCTCCGGCTCAACCACCGCGCCGTCCTGACCGGCGTACTCGACGTTGCGGGCGTGCCCTCCGACCGGCATGGCGACGCGCTCGTCGCGCTCGACAAGCTCGACAAGATTGGCGCGGACGGCGTGAAGGCGGAGTATGCCTCGCGAGGTCTCTCCTCCGCTGCGGCGGATACGGTGTTGCGCGTGCTGGGATCGTCGGCGGTCTCGGCGGCCGACAGCGACGCCGCCGCCGAACTCGATCGGGTCGCCGTGTTCGTGGCCGGGCACGCCGCCGCCGAGGCCGGCATCGCGACGATGCGCGAGGTGCTCGCGCTGGCGGCGCGCACGCCGGCGGGCCGGCAGCTGCGCGTGGACCTCTCGCTGGCCCGCGGCCTGTCGTACTACACGGGCTGCATCATGGAGATGACGGTGCCCGACCTGGCTGGCAGCCTCGGGGGCGGCGGGCGCTACGACAACCTCGTGGGCATGTTCCTCGGGCAGTCGGTGCCGGCGGCCGGGTTCTCGCTGGGGCTCGAGCGCATCCTCGTCGTGATGGGGGAGCGCGGCATGTTCCCGCCGCACATCGTCTCGACGGCCGCCGACGTCCTCGTGGCGCAGTGGAATGTGGCGACCGCGGCTGACGCCCTCGCCCTGGCGCACGATCTCCGCGGTGGCGGTCTGCGCGTCGAGGTCTACCCCGACGCCGACAAGCTCGGCAAGCAGTTCAAGTACGCGGCCTCCACGGGCGTGCCGCTCGTGGTGGTCGAGGGCGACGACGAGCGCGCGGCAGGCGAACTCACCGTGAAGGACCTGCGCACCGGCGAGCAGCAGCGCGTGCCGCGGTCCGGTGCGGCGCCGCGCATCACTGAGCTGCTGGGCGCGTGAGCGTCACCCTTTCGACTTCTGACCTCTGACTTCCGACTCTTGCCAATGATGGATCTCCTCGGCGACCTCTACAGAACTCACACGTGCGGCGAACTGCGTCCGGAGCACGTCGGCCAGGACGTCGTCCTGCTCGGGTGGGTGCATCGCGTGCGCGACATGGGCGCGGTGATCTTCCTCGACATCCGCGACCGGTACGGCGTGACGCAGGTGGTCACCGAGGCGGAGCCGTTGCTCGGGCAGGCCAAGAAACTGAAGACCGAGATGGTGGTGGCCATCCTCGGCACCGTCGCGCCACGGTCGCCCGAAACGGTGAACGACAAGATCGACACCGGCCACGTGGAGGTGCGGATCAGCGAGTTGCGGGCCCTCAACGACGCGCGCCGGCCACCGTTCCCGATCGCCGACGACTCGTTCGTGTCCGAGGACACGCGGCTGCGCTACCGGTACCTGGACCTGCGTCGCCAGCGCATGCAGAAGAACCTCGTGCTGCGGCATCGCATCGCGACGGCGTTCCGCCGGTACTTCGACGCGCACGGCTTCATCGAGATCGAGACACCGATCCTCACCAAGAGCACGCCCGAGGGCGCGCGCGACTACCTGGTGCCCAGTCGCGTGCATCCGGGCGAGTTCTTCGCGCTGCCCCAGTCGCCGCAGATCTTCAAGCAGATCCTGATGATCGGTGGCCTCGATCGCTACTTCCAGATCGTGAAGTGCTTCCGCGACGAGGACCTGCGCGCCGATCGGCAGCCGGAGTTCACGCAGGTGGACGTCGAGATCTCGTTCGCGTCGCAGCCGCTCGTGTTCTCGCTCATGGAAGGCGTGGTGGCCGAGGTGTTCCGCGAAGGCGGCGTCGAGGTGACGACCCCGTTCAGGCACATGGCCTACGCGGAGGCCATGCGGACGTACGGTTCGGACAAGCCGGACCTCCGATTCGGCATGGAGATCCAGGATCTCGGCGAGTTGTTTGCCGAGACGCCGTTCGGCCCGGTGCGTGACGCGCTCGCCAGTGGCGGTGTGCTGCGCGGCCTCGTCGTGCCGGGCGGCGCGAAGATCTCGCGCGCCGAGGTGGACAAGATCGTGGCTGAAGCCATCGAGATGGGCGCGGGCGGCCTGCTCTGGGCCCGTCAGACGGAGAAGGGGCTGGCGACGTCGGCCAAGGCCCTGGGTGAGCCGGCGCTGACGCGTGCGCTCGAGGCAACGGGTGCCGGCAGCGATGGTCTGCTGCTGATGACCGCGGGCTCTGAAGCCACCGTGTCCAGGCTGCTCGGCACGCTGCGGCTGTCGCTCGCACGGCGCTTCAACCTGATCGACACGTCGCGATTCGAGTTCCTCTGGGTGGTGGACTTCCCCCTCCTCGACTGGGACGAGAACGAGAAGCGGTGGGTGGCGATGCACCATCCGTTCACGGCGCCGGCCGACGCCGACCTGGCGCGCATGGGCGAGTCGCCCGGCGAGGTGAGCGCCAAGGCCTACGACCTCGTGCTGAACGGCAGCGAGATCGCCGGCGGGAGCATCCGTATCCACGATCCCGAGGTGCAACGGCAGTTGTTCCGGCTGCTCGGCATCTCCGACGAGGAGGCCAAGCTGCGCTTCGGCTTCTTCATCGACGCGCTCGAGTACGGCACGCCGCCGCACGGCGGCATTGCCTTCGGGCTCGATCGGATCGTGGCGATCCTGGCCGGCGAGTCGTCGATCCGCGAGGTGATGGCGTTCCCGAAGACGGCCACCGCCGTGGACCTGATGTCTGGCGCGCCGTCCACCGTGGACGCACGCCAGCTCAAGGAACTTCGCCTGAAGCCGCTTGCCTGAGCGCGGGCGGCAGTGTTAGCGTCAGGCACGTCACCAGGTGCAGGTGAACCGGCGCGTCGAGCCGGCCACCACGGCCCGACACGCGGGCCGTTCAGCAGGGCCGACAAGCAGGAGAGCATCGGTATCGCAACACCGGCTGCCCGTTCCATTCCCGTTCCCGATCAGGGCGTCGACGTCCTGTTCGGCGCCTACGACGACAACCTGCGCCTGCTCGAGGAACTCTTCGGGGTGAGCGTGCGCACCAGCGGCCACGAGCTCGTGGTCGAAGGGCCGGGCGACCGGATCGATCGCGTGGAGGCGTTCGTCGGCCAGTTCGCGGCGCTGCTGCGCGATGGCTACCGGTTCGCGCGCGGCGAGGTGAAGGACGCCATTCGCCTCGCATCGGCGCATCCCGAACTCGACCTGCGCGACCACTTCCTCAAGGGCAGCGTGCGCGCCTCGGCCAAGCGCCAGGTGGTGCCCAAGACGCCGACGCAGCGCCAGTACCTCGAGGCGATCGACAAGCACGACATCGTGTTCGGAGTGGGACCTGCCGGCACCGGCAAGACGTACCTCGCGATGGCGCAGGCCGTGGCCGCCCTGCTCACCCGGAAGGTGAGCCGCATCGTGCTGACGCGGCCCGCCGTCGAAGCCGGTGAGAAGCTCGGGTTCCTGCCGGGAGACCTGCAGGAAAAGGTGAACCCCTATCTGCGGCCGCTCTACGACGCGCTGTACGACATGCTCGAGGCCGACAAGGTGGAGCGGTTGCTCGAGCGCGGCACGATCGAGGTGGCGCCGCTGGCCTTCATGCGCGGCCGCACGCTGAACGACGCGTTCGTGATCCTGGACGAAGCCCAGAACACGACGAGCGAGCAGATGAAGATGTTCCTCACGCGCCTCGGCTTCGGCAGCAAGGCCGTGGTCACCGGCGACATCACGCAGATCGACCTGCCGTACGGTCGCCCCTCCGGACTGATCGAGGCGATCCGCATCCTGGAGCACGTCGAAGGCCTGACCTTCGTGCGCTTCTCCGACCGGGACGTCGTCCGTCACCGGCTGGTGCAGTTGATAGTGCAGGCTTACGCGGCCCACGACGCCAGCAGCGGCGTCGCAGGCACGCCACGGGCCTGACGCCATGGACACCGACCCTCCGCTCTTGCGCATAAGCGTGTGTACGCGCGACGGCAAGCCGGCGCGTGCGCCGGGGCTTTCGCGCTGGCTCTCCACCGTGGCGCCGACGCGCGCCCGCGGCACCGTCACCATCGTGCTCGTTGGCGATGCGGCCATGCGTCGGCTGAACCGCCAATGGCGCGACAAGGACTACGCCACCGACGTCCTCTCCTTCGTCAACGATGACGAGGGCCCGCGGCTGCGCGGTCAGGCGCGGCACCTCGGCGACATCGTCATCGCGACCGGCGTGGCGCGGCGGCAGGCGGCCGAGGCGCGACATGCCTACGGCACCGAGTTGAAGGTGCTCGCCCTGCACGGGTTGCTCCACCTGCTCGGCTACGACCACGAGACCGACGCCGGGCAGATGGCCCGTGCCGAGCGGCGGCTGCGTCGCAAGGGCGGGCTGCCCTCGGGCCTGATCGAACGGGAGACTCTGGCGTGATTCCGCTCGCGGTGTTCCTGCTGGCCTGCGTCGCGGTCTACCTCGGGACGATTCTCGCGGCGTTCAGTGCCCTGATGCGTTTCTCGCTCCGCATGCTGGCCGAGAGCACCAGCGACCCACGCGACCAGCTCACGACGTTTCTCGAGGATCCGCCCACACTGTTCTTCCCGGCCCGACTGCTGCTCGGCATCGTCACCGTCGTGGCGGCCGTGCTGCTCGCGCAGGTCGAGGTGGTGGGGCAGCCGGGGCACGGAATCTGGCTGTTCCTGGCCTCGATGATCGTGTTCGTGTTCGTCTGCTTCCTGCTGTTGCCGCAGTTGATCGTGCGGAGGAACCCGCAGCAGGTCCTGGCCGTGCTGCTGCCGTCGTTTGCCGTGGTGGCGCGCGGCTTTGCGCCCCTCACGCACCTGTTCGCCGGCCCGAGTTCGCCAGCCGAGCGCCGCGTCCCCGATGCCGACGACGTGCAGTCGGCCGACGCGACGGCCGCCGCACCGGCCGAAGACGTGATGGAGGTCGAGGGCACCGGGGAAGACGATGCGCGCGAGCTGTTCCGATCGCTTGTCGCCTTCCAGGAGCGGCTCGTGCGCGAGGTCATGACGCCGCGTCCCGACATCGTCGGCATCCGGGCGGATGCGACGCTCGGCGACCTGCGCGTGCAGTTGCGCGAGTGGGAGTATTCGCGCCTCCTGGTGTATCGCGAGAGCCTCGACGACGTCGTCGGGTTCGCGCACATGAAGGACGTCTTCGTGAAGGGCGAGGCCCGCGACGATCGCGAGTCCTTCGCCGACCTGGTCAGGCCGGCGCACGTGGTGCCGGAGACCAAGCGGGCGCCCGAGCTGCTGAAGGAGTTCCAGCAGAATCAGACACAGGTGGCGCTCGTCGTGGACGAGTACGGCGGCACGGCCGGCCTGGTCACCGTCGAGGACCTGGTCGAGGAACTCGTCGGCGAGATACGCGACGAGTACGACGTCGAGGCCGAGCCCATCGTCGAGGGGCCGGACGACACCTGGATCTTCAGCGCCAAGGTCGACATCGACGAACTCACACGACGACTCGCGATCACCATCGAGCGCGAGGGATTCGAGACGATCGGCGGCTACATCATGAGTCGGGTGGGGCGGGTGCCGGGAGTCGGCGAGCACGTGGTGGAGGACGGGCTGGACATCGAGGTGCTCGAGGCAGAGCGACGGCGGATCCTCAAGGTGCGCGTCAAGCGGTTGCCAGTGGAAGGCGAGGGGTGGTGATGCGGTCGGGCTTCGTCTCGCTGCTCGGCCGACCCAACGCCGGCAAGTCGACACTGCTCAATCGGCTCGTCGGGGCACACCTGGCCATCGTCTCGGACAAGCCGCAGACCACGCGGACGCGGATCCTCGGGGCGAAGAACCTGCCGGGCGGACAGATCCTCTTCCTCGATACGCCCGGCGTGCATCGGCCCATGCACCGGATGAACGTGCGCATGGTGGATGCGGCGATTGGCGCGGCGCGCGAGGCCGACGTCGTCGCGCTCGTCGTCGATGCGTCGGAACCGGTGGGTCGTGGCACGGAGTTCCTGCTCGGGCTGTTGCCGCAAATCTCGCAGCCCGTCGTGCTGGTGCTCAACAAGATCGACAGGATGAAGAAGCACGCGCTGCTGCCGGTGATCGAATGGTTCAGCAGCCGGCATGCCTTCGCCGACGTCGTGCCCGTGTCGGCCGCCACGGGCGACAACGTGGACACCCTCGAGCGGGTGCTGCTCGCCCGCCTGCCGGAGAGCCCGCCGCTGTACCCCGACGACTACCTGACCGATCAGTCGGCGCGGGCGCTGGCCGCCGAGATGGTGCGCGAGCAGGTGCTGGCGCACACACGCGCCGAACTGCCGTTCACGACCGCCGTCGTGGTGGACAAGTACGACGAGCCGGACGAGGAGGACGAGGACGCCCCGCTGGCGATTTACTGCAGCATCCTCGTCGAGGAGCCGTCGCAGAAGCCGATCATCGTCGGACGCGGCGGCGAGATGATCAAGGCGATCGGCACGGCCGCCCGCAAGCAGATCGAGGCGTTCTTCGAGCGGCGGGTCTACCTGGACCTGCACGTCAAGGTGCGGGAGGACTGGCGCGAGCACGGCCGCACACTCGACGACCTGGGCGTGCCGAAGCGGAAACGCTGAACGACGAACGACGGAACGCCGAACGTCGAATCCCGAGTCCCGAATCCCGAGTCCCACTCCCGAGTCCCGAGTCGGCTCACGCCGCCCTGCGTGTTAATGTGACCCGTTCTGTGTGTCGCACGGCGTCGTGGTGACGTCCGGCGGCCCTCGCACCAACCCTGATGCCCCAGCGCAAAATCGACGTCGTGCTGGCCTCGGTGAGGCGCCTGATCCGCGTCGGGGCGACGGCAAACCTGCTGAACCTGCTGCAGAAGCAGCATCCGGCCGACTTGGCCGCGGTGTTCGGCGAGTTGAACGACCGCGAGCGGCAGACGGCGTTCGACGTCCTGCTCGACCGCAGCCCGCGTCATGCCATGGAGGCGTTGAGCGAGCTCGGGCCCGAGGTGGGCGCACACCTGCTCGAGGGCCGGTCGGCCGAGGACATCGCGCGGTACGTGCAGGAACTCGAGTCCGACGACGCGGCGTCGGTCGTCGAGGCGCTGCCGGAGGACCTGTCGCGCAGTGTCCTCGACCTGATGCGCGGCAAGCAGGAGACCGAGGTCGAGGAACTCCTCGAGTACCCGGAGCACACGGCCGGGCGCATCATGAACCCGAACGTCTTCGCCCTGTCCGAGGAGTTGACGGTCGGGGAAGCCATCACCGAACTGCAGGCGGCGCGCGACGTCGAGATGGTGTTCTATCTGTACACCGTCGACGACCGGCGCCACCTCGTGGGGGTGACGTCGCTGCGACGCCTCCTGCTCGTGGCGCCGGAGACGCCGCTCAAGCGCATTGCGGTGGGCGATCTGCTCAGCGTGCGTGTGGACACCGACCAGGAGGAAGTCGCGCGGCAGGTGGCGTCCTACAACCTGCTGGCGATTCCGGTCGTGGACCTGGAGAACAAGCTGGCGGGTGTGATCACGGTGGACGACGTGATCGACGTCATCAAGGACGAGGCCACCGAGGACATCTATCGCCTCGCGGGCGTGTCTACCGACGACACGGTCTTTTCGCCGGCCTCGAGTTCGGTGCGCAAGCGGCTGCCATGGCTGTGCGTCAACTTGCTGACGGCGTTCGGGGCGGCCGGTGTCGTGCGTCTGTTCGAAGGAACCATCGCGCAGGTCACGGCGCTGGCGGTGTTCATGCCCATCGTGGCGGGGCTCGGCGGCAACGCTGGAACGCAGACGCTCACGGTGATCGTGCGCGGCATCGCGCTGGGCGAGCTCAACCCCGGCAACTCGCGTCGCGCGCTGATGAAGGAGGTGCTCGTCGGGCTCGGCAACGGCCTCGGCCTCGGGGTCGTCTCGGCGGCAGCCGTGTGGGCCTTGCAGGGCAATCCCTTCCTGGGGCTGATCCTGGGCGCGGCGATGGTGATGAACATGTTCGTCGCGGCGACGGCCGGCACGCTGGTGCCCCTAGGGCTGCGCGCGCTGAAGGTCGATCCCGCGCTGGCGTCCTCGGCGTTCATCACGCCGCTCACCGACATGTTCGGCTTCTTCGCGTTTCTCGGCTTGGCGACGCTCTTGCTAAGGCATCTCGGCGGGCCGGGGTAGAATACCGGACTGGCTGATGCCGCTGCACACGGGCCACGCGATCATCCTGCGCACCTACCGTCTCGGTGAGAGCGATCGCCTGGTGGTCATGCTCACGCAAACGCGGGGCAAGAAGCGCGGCGTCGCCAAGGGCGGTGTCCGGTCGCGCAAGCGGTTCGGCGGCGCACTGGAGCCGTTCACGCACGTGCGTGTCGCGTACCACGAGCGCGAACAGCGCGACCTGGTGCGGCTCGACTACGCCGACGTGCTGGAGTCGCCGCTCGCGGTCGGCGGCGATGCGTGTGCGTACGCGAGTTACTTCGCGGAACTCCTGGACGAGTGGGCGCCGGAGAACGACCCGCAGGAGCGGTTGTACCGCCTCGGCGTCGCGGTGCTCGCGGCGTTGCGACAGGGGGGGGACGCGGGGCGTCTGGCGCGGTACTTCGAGTACTGGCTGCTGCGGCTGCAGGGCGTGTATCCCTCGATGGCGACGTGCCCGCAGTGCGGCGCGTCGTTGCGGGGCGGGGCCGTGCTGGAACCGCGCTCGCACTGGTTCCTGTGCCGGCAGTGCGCATCGCATGCCGAAGGCGTGCAGATGCCCCCTGGTGCGGTGCAGTTCGTATTCGACGCGGCCCAGATGGGACCGGCCGCGATCGGTGACCTGGCGGTGTCTCCCGAAGCGCTCGGGCAGCTCGCGGCGGCGCATCGCCTGCTGCTGGTGTGGCACCTCGATCGCGAGCCGCGCGCGGCTCGCGTACTGCGTGAGATCAACTCGTGACCTTTCAGGACCTCATCTTCAAGCTCTCGCAGTACTGGGCCGCGCAAGGCTGCCTGTTGCAGCAGCCCCTCGATCTCGAGGTCGGCGCCGGCACGATGTCGCCCGAGACGTTCCTGCGGGTGCTCGGGCCGCAGCACTGGAACGTGGCCTACGTGCAGCCCTCGCGCCGACCGGCCGACGGCCGCTTCGGCGAGAACCCGAATCGCCTCTACAAGCACCACCAGTTCCAGGTGATTCTCAAGCCGGCGCCCGATGAAGTGCAGTACCTGTACCTGCAGAGCCTCGAGGCCTGCGGCATCGACACGCGCGCGCACGACATCCGGTTCGAGGAAGACAACTGGGAGTCGCCGACGCTCGGCGCCTGGGGCATCGGCTGGCAGGTGCTCTTCGATGGCCTGGAGATCACGCAGTTCACGTACTTCCAGCAGGCCGGGGGCCTGGAGCTGTCGCCCATCACCGCGGAACTGACCTATGGCCTGGAGCGCATCGCGATGGTGCTTCAGAAGGTCACCAACGTGTACGACATGGAGTGGGCCCCGGGCGTGACCTACCGCGAAGTGCGGCACCGCGACGAGGTCGAGCAGTCCAGGTACGCCTTCGGGCAGGTAGGCCAGGGCGGCGAGGCCTTTGCGGCGTTCAACCGCGATCTGTTCGACCGGCATTACGCGATGTCGAAGGCGCTGATCGACGACCAGCTCGTGCTGCCGGCCCTCGAGCACTGCCTGAAGTGCTCGCACGTGTTCAACACGCTCGATGCCAGCGGCGGCATCGGCGTCACCGAACGGACCGCGTACATCCTGCGTGTCCGTCAACTGGCCGTGGCGATCGCCCGCGCGTACGCGGGCGCTGACGCCGAAGCGCCCGTGGCCGACGCCTAGGCACGGCCGGGAGAGGATTCGACCACAGGAATGGACCGCGAACTTCTGCTCGAGATCGGCTGCGAGGAGCTTCCCGCCGCCTGGCTGCCGGCGTTGACCGAGCAGCTGGCGCAGCGGCTGGCGCAGCGGCTGAAGGATTTCCGCCTCGGCACCGACGGCCCGGTCGAGAGCGCCGCCACCCCGCGCCGGCTCACCGCACACGTGGCGCGGGTCTCCGAACGCCAGACGGATCTCGAGGAGAACGTCAGCGGTCCGGCCGTCTCGGCCGCGTTCGGCCCCGACGGCGCGCCAACGCCGGCCGCCCTCGGT
>JAEZCY010000111.1 GCA_023429845.1 Acidobacteriota bacterium | reverse complement strand
GGACACTCCCGTGGACGCGCGGCTCGAGGTGGCCGAAATCCACCGCCGCGTCATCGCGGCGGGCGGACCGGCCCTCTTGTTCACCAACGTGCGCGGTGCCGCGTTCCCGCTCGTGACCAACCTGTTCGGCTCGCCATCGCGCGCGGCACAGGCGTTCGGCGACGCGCCCTTCGAGGTGATCAAGGGCCTCGTGAAGCTCGTTCAGGACATGCCGCCGACGCCGGCCAAGTTGTGGGGCGCCCGGCGACTCGGCGCGTCGTTGTCGCGTGTCGGGCTGCGACGCGTCACCAGCGGTCCCGTCGCCGAGGTGATGACCTCGGACGTGCGCCTCGATCGTCTGCCCGCACTCCAGTTGTGGCCGGATGACGGCGGGCCCTTCGTGACGCTGCCCCTCGTCTACACGGAGCATCCGGACGGGCACGGGAACAACCTCGGGATGTATCGGTTGCAGGTGTACGGCCCGTCGCGCACGGGCATGCACTGGCAGATCGGCAAGGGCGGCGGTTTCCACTATCAGATCGCCGAAGCCCGCAACCAGCCGCTGCCCGCGACGGTGTTCCTCGGCGGGCCGCCCGCGCTGATGCTGTCGGCTATCGCGCCGCTGCCAGAGAACGTGCCCGAGTTGCTGCTCGCGTCGCTGATTGCCGGCCGCCGGCTTCCGATGGTGCACGGCGTGTCGCAACATCCGCTCGTCGCCGGTGCGGAGTTCGCGCTCATCGGCGACGTGGCGCCGCACGTGCGCGAGCCCGAAGGGCCGTTCGGCGACCATTACGGGTACTACTCGCTGCGGCACGACTACCCGGTGTTCTCCGTTCGCCGGATGGCGCACCGGCACGACGCGATCTACCCGGCCACGGTGGTGGGGAAGCCGCGCCAGGAGGATTTCTTCATCGGCGACCTGCTCCAGGATCTGCTGTCGCCGCTGTTCCCGCTCGTGATGCCCGCGGTGCGACAGCTCTGGAGTTACGGCGAAACCGGCTACCACTCGCTGGCCGCGGCCGTCGTCAAGGAGCGATACCGCCGCGAGGCCATGGGGAGCGCGTTCCGCATCCTCGGCGAAGGACAGCTCGCGCTCACGAAGTTCCTGCTGCTCACCGATCGCGACGTCGATCTGCGCGACTTCCGCGCGACGTTGACGCACGTGCTCGCACGGACACGGCCCGAGACGGACCTGTACGTGTTCGGCAACATGTCGATGGACACGCTGGACTATACCGGGCCGACGGTGAACGAGGGCTCCAAGGGCGTGCTGCTCGGGCTGGGCGATCCGGTGCGCGACCTGCCGCGCGCGTTCGAGTCCGCGTCGCTCCCCGCCGGTGTGACGACGGCGCGGGTGTTCTGCCCGGGATGTCTCGTGATCGATGGGCCGTCGTACGTCGATGAACCGGGCGCCGCGACGCGGCTGGCAGGCGAGGCGGCATTCCGTGATTGGCCCCTCGTCGTGCTGAGCGACGAGCCGCTGCGCGCGACCGCGAGCGAGATGAACTTCCTGTGGACGACGTTCACGCGGTTCGAGCCGGCCGCCGACATCCATGCCGCCGGCCAGCGCGTGCTCCGCAACCATCTGAGCTACACGCCGCCGATCGTCATCGACGCGCGGATGAAGCCGTGGTTCCCGAAGGAAGTCGAGTGCGATCCCGATACGGCCGCCCTGGTGAGCCGCCGGTGGCGTGAGTACTTCCCACAGCGCCGCATCGAGATGGGCGACAGCAGTCTCGGCCATCTCGACCCGCCGGCATCGAAGTAGTCAGCCCCGACGGCGGTCGCGAAGCGTCAGGCGTCCCTGTGGCGGTAGGGCCGGCTGTCCCGGCCGACCGTCTTACCGGAACGACCGATTGAACAAGTCGGCGATCGCCTGTCGGCCTGCATCGGTCAGCGTGCGGGTGCCCGTGCCCGTGAAGTGGACGTGCGAGATCGTCGGCAGGTCCTCGCCCGTGCGCGCCACCCATTCACGCTCGTTCCAGGTGAACCAGCCGTCCCGGGCCTGGTCGAACACGTGGAGCGGCTTGTTGCACAGCTTGGCGAACTCGGCGCCCCAGCCCGTGCCGCCCTTGACGTGATCGTCGGGAAGGATGGCGCCGATGACGAAGATCTCCTGACCGGCGTTGATCTGGTACCAGATGCTCTGCAGGACCTTGCGGAAGGTCGGGGTGTTGCTGTAGCGGCGGTTCATCAGCTGCGACACGTACGCGAGGCTGACGTCGCCGGCCTTGAGTTCCTCGTGGTTCAGGATGCGGACGCCGCGCGTGCGCACGGCGACGTGGCCCTCGAACCCGAAGTTGACTTCCTCGATACCGAGCCGCTCCGCCTGGACGCCGAACTCGGCCTCTGCGCCAGGGGCACCACCGCTGAACAGGATGTAGTCGCTGCGGTCCACGTCGCTCCTCACATGGAATGGCTTTTTGGCCAGCCTGCGTCGGCGATGCGCCCGACCTCGCCGTGCCGTGTCGGCGCGCGGCGGCCAGTGTAGCCCGCTCCGTTGCCGTTCCGGTAGGATCGCTTCGTGACTCCAACCGTGCCCGGGCCGCTGCTCGACACCACCTTCGCCTCTGCTCCCGCCGCCCCCCGTCCTCGCGCAGAGGTTCCCGAGCACGAACGCTGGAGCCTCGGCGACATCTTCCCGTCGTGGGAGGCGTGGCGTGAGGCCTATGACGACCTCGATCGCCGCATCGCCGCCTATGTGTCCCGCAAGGGCAGTCTGCGGCTCGGCGCCCGCCAGCTGCTCGACGCGCTGCGTGAGAGCGACACCATGGGCCAGCTGGCCTACAAGGTCTGGTACTACGCCTCGCTCGCGCACGACGAGGACCAGCGCGACAACCAGGTCGGCGCGCGGCGGCAGCAGGTGCAGCTGCTGTTTGCGCAGTGGCGCCAGGCAACCGCGTGGTTCAACCCGGAACTGCTCGCGGTGCCGCTCGAGACGCTGCGCGCGTGGATGGACGCCGACGAGGCGCTCGCGCTGTATCGCTTCATGATCGAGAACCTGTTCCGGCAGCAGGAACACGTCCTCGACGAACGCGGTGAGCACCTGCTCTCGCTCGCGGCGCAGTTGACCCGCGTGCCTGACGACGCCTACGAGGCGCTGTCCACGGCTGACATGCGGTTTCCGACCATCGAGCTCAGCACGGGCGAGAAGGTGCAGGTGACCTACCCTCGCTACCGCGCGCTGCTCGCGACGAATCGCGTGCAGGCTGATCGCGCGCGTGCGTTCGAGGCCCATCACGGCGCGTTCGAGGCCACGCTGAACACGTACGCCGCGCTCTACAACGGCGTCCTGCAGCGCGACTGGTATCAGGCGCGTGCCCGCGGCTATGCCTCGACGCTCGAAGGCGCGCTGCACGGCGACAACATCCCGGTGGCCGTTGTCGAGAACCTGATCGCGTCCACGCGCGCCAACGTCGGCGCGTACCAGCGCTACGAGCGCCTTCGCCGGCGCGTGCTGGGCCTCGATACGTATCACCTCTACGACGGGTCGATCCCGTTGGTGGACTTCCGCGAGCACTACCCGTACGAGCAGGTGGTGGACTGGATCGTCGAGTCGGTGGCGCCACTCGGGCGCACGTACCAGGATCGGCTCCGGACCGGGTTCCAGAACCGCTGGGTGGACATCTACGAGAACGACGGCAAGCGTTCCGGCGCCTACTCGGCGCCCGTGTACGGGGTGCACCCGTACGTGCTCATGAATTACAACGACACGCTCGACGCGGCGTTCACGCTCGCGCACGAGATGGGTCACTCCATGCACACCGTGCTCTCGCACGAGCGCCAGCCCTTCGTCTACTCGGACTACACGATCTTCGTCGCCGAAGTGCCCTCCACGCTCAGCGAGGCGCTGCTCCTCGACTACCGGCTCGCCCACACCACCGATCCGCTCGAGCGCATCGTCCTGCTGCAGCACGCCATCGACGGCATCACCGGTACGTTCTTCACGCAGGTGATGTTTGCCGACTTCGAGCTGCAGGCCCATCGCCTCGTGGAAGCCGGCGAGCCCGTCACCGCCGACGCCCTCAGCAGCCTGTACGACGCCACCCTGCGCGCCTATCACGGCGATGCCATCGACTACGACGCGCTGGCGCGGGTCACCTGGGCCCGCATCCCGCATTTCTTCGGCTCGCCGTACTACGTGTACCAGTACGCGACCTGTTACGCGTCGAGCGCGCGCCTCCTGGTGGGGCTTCGCGCCGCCGATGCCGGCACTCGCGAGGAGACGATCGCGCGCTACCTCGAACTGCTCGCGTCAGGCGGCAGCGACTACCCGATGGCGCTGCTGCAGCGTGCCGGCCTCGACCTCGCCGATCCGGAGACGGTGGGCGCCGTCGGGACGCTGCTCGACACTCTCGTCGACCAGCTCGAAGACGCGCTCACGGCCCGCGGCCTTCTCTGAAGGACCCGAATGGTGCGCAAACCAGTCGTCCTCATCACGGGCGCAGGCGGCGAGATCGGGCATGGCCTGATCACGCGACTTGCCGCGTCCGGCCGTCAACGCATCGTCACGCTCGACCTGACCCGCCTCGATCCGGAGATCGGGCAGCAGGTGACCCGCGAGTTCACCGGGTCGATCCTCGACACCGCGCTCCTCGAGCGCATCCTGGCCGAGTTCGAGATCGACCTCGTGTTCCATCTCGCGGCGCTGCTCTCGACGCGCGCCGAGTTCACGCCGGTGATGGCGCACCAGGTGAACGTCGAGGGCATGTTGACCCTGCTGGAGTTCGCGCAGAAGGAAGGGGAGTCGCACGGGCGGCCCGTGGTGTTCGTCTACCCGTCCAGCGTCGCGGCCTACGGGTTGCCGGATGCCGAGACGCGCCGGAGCGCCGGGCGCGTCCAGGAAGACCAGCACACCTGGCCGACGACCATGTACGGCTGCAACAAGCTGTATTGCGAGTTGCTCGGCACCTACTACGCGCGCCATTACAAGCAGCTGTCGGCCTCGCCGGCAGCCAGCCGGGTGGACTTCCGGGCCCTGCGATTTCCCGGGCTCATCTCGGCCGACACGCTCCCGTCCGGCGGCACCTCCGACTTCGCGCCCGAGATGCTTCACGCTGCGGCGCGGGGCGAGGCGTACGACTGCTTCGTGCGGCCGGACACGCGCATCCCGTTCATGGCCATGCCCGACGCCGTCGAGGCACTGCTGAAGCTGGCAGCCGCGCCACGCTGGGAGCTCACACGCACGGCGTACAACGTCGGATCGTTCAACCCGTCGGCCGAGGAGATCCGCACGCGGGTGCTGGCGGCGTTTCCAGACGCCAACATCGGCTTCGAGGTGGACGCCAAGCGGCAGGGCATCGTCGACACATGGCCCGAGGACGTGGACGACGCCGCAGCACGCGCCGACTGGGGCTTTGCGCCCGCGTACGACTTCGAGCGTGCGTTCGACGAGTACCTCCTGCCCGCCATTCGCGCCCGCTACGCCGCAGGCGCCCGTACGTAGGCCGCCGGCCCGCACGTAGCCGCCGGGCCTTGCCC
>JAEZCY010000076.1 GCA_023429845.1 Acidobacteriota bacterium | reverse complement strand
ATCATCACGAGCCCGTTCAGGCACGCGGCAGTCATCAGCAGCACCAGCGGCTGCTGCACGCCGCTCAGCAGGATCACCGATCCGGATACGACGCCGGCCCACACCGCGAAGAAATCGAGGCGGCTCTCGGTCCACCGTTCGTGTCCCTGGAAGTACACGGTGCGCAGGATGGCCGCGACGATGCGGGCGATGTAGTCGACCGTGCCGAGTGACACGAGCACCAGCGACATCGCCCCGAACACCCAGAAGAACTTGCCGAACCACGGCGCGACGACGCGCTGCAGTGCGAGCCCCTCGGCCTGGATGAAGGCGAGGTTGGCCTGGGCCGCAATGGCCTGTCCGCCGATCGTCGAGTGGGCGAGGAGCGAGAAGGTGACGATCGAGAAGATGCAGATGAACCAGAAGCTCACCAACTGTTCGACGTTGGCGCGGCGCCACCACACCGCGAAGCGTGCCAGGTTCGGCGCGTCGGTGCGCATCATCACGCCGGTGCTCGGCACCGCGACGTCCTCGCCGGTGATTGGCGAGACGATGCGCGGGATGTAGGCGCCCATGCCGAAGCCCTTGTCGCGAATCCAGTTGCTCTGCGCGAGGTTGTTGACGCCGCCGGCTCCGGCAAAGACCAGCGCGCTGAGCAACAGCGTGATCGGGATCGTCTCGGCGTTGGGCAGTTGCCCGGCCATCCGCACGGCCATCGGCAGGTCAGCCCAGGCCGACGGCTCGATCGCCGCGCCAATCGCCACGGCGAGGAAGACCAGCGTGAGCCCCACCTTGAAGAACTGCGCCCGCTCGAGCGTCTTGTAGACGACCGGCGACATCGTCAGTGCGAAGCCGATGGCGATCATGACGCCGACGGTGATGTAGCCGACGTTGCCGCCGCCAATCAGGAAAGTGAAAGCGGTGACACCGCCGGTGGCCCAGCCCGGCCACATGTTGGGCAGCAGCGTGAAGAGGCAGAAGATCCAGCCCCAGTGCTTCCAGCGCCGCACGAACCCGGCGATCGCGGTCTCGCCGGTCACCAGCGTGTAGCGCTCGATCTCCATGTTCATGAAGTACTGGAGCGTCACGCTGACGACGGCGGCCCAGAGAAACGCCGGGCCGACCGCCGCCGTGATGAACGGCCAGATGATGTACTCGCCGGAGCCGACGCCGAGCCCGGCGAGGATGACGCTCGGGCCCAGGATCTTGAAGAGCGGCAGCGGCTCCGGCATGTCGCGCACCGACATGGGCGGCAGGCAGCCGGCCGGCGGCGCCTGCGTATCGGTCGCGATGTCGGCGCCGGGATCCGGCGCCGTGACAGCGGCTGGGCTGTGCATGACGCACAGATGGTACCCAGCACGAGGACGAACGGGCAAGGAACCTCAGTCCTTGCCGAATATTCGCTTGGACATCTCGGCGAGGAATGCCGGGTCGATCTCCGCCTCGGGCCCCGTCGGCGAGGTGAGCTGCGGCTCCTCCGGCAGGTCCGGCGGAGGCGCGCCCTTGGGGAAGCCGCTCTCGACGCGCAGCTCGGAGCCATCCTCCGGATGCGTGCCCTGCCAGATCTGCCCCATCTCGCGGTAGTCCTCCGGGCTGAACTGGAACAGGATCTGGTGCAGTCCCTTTGCTTCGTGCTTGGCCGCCTCGGGGAACCGCTTGTTGCTGATCTCGGGAATGGGCAGCAGCTTGCCGACGTCCACGCCCGACAGCCGCTCGATCGCCTTGGCGTACGCGACGATGTGGACGCCGCCACGGACGAGCAGGTACCCCACCATCTCACGGGCGACCGGGTCGTCCACCATCTCGTACACGCGGATCTTGTTGGCTCGAGCCCCGCACTCGAGGAAGAAATTGTGGAGCAGGTCCAGCTTCAGGTTGCCGCTCGAGAACACGTAAGAGCCATTCCACGGATTGCCGTGCGAGTCGATCGGCAGGGCGGTCTGACCGCTGGCGATGAAGTGGTAGTGATTCCGTGCATCCGTCGCGTTGCTCAGCGGCGCCGTCGTCGGATCGCTGCCCCGGGTGGTGGACCCGCTCAGCAGCATGTTGATGGTGTAGGACACGAGCTCGATGTGCGAGTACTCTTCGGCGGCGATGTTCGCAATCAGGTCGTAGAACGGCCGCATCTTCGAGCGCCCGCGGAAGTTGAACGACTGAAAGGTGTAGTTCATCAGCGTCGACATCTCGCCGAACTTCCCGCCAAGCAGTTCCTGCACTGCTGAAGCCGAGTTCGGGGATGGGTTCTTCGGCATCGGCAGTTCGATGGCCAGCTTGTCCATGCGCAGTATCACGGGCGACTCCTTGTCACGGATGAATGTCCGCATGTCGCCGTGCACGATGCGTACCCGATCACGGCCCTGATCACGAGGCAACACGCCCGTGACCAGCCGGCGCACGCGCCGTCGTGTTGCGGAGTATGCGCGTCCGCATGCCCGCGCTACAGACCGCATGAGCCGCTACAGAGATCGGGCAAGGCGACGTCCGTAGCCGTCGCCGCTTGCGGTACGCCGGCTGACCGTCGGGCAAGGCCCGAC
>JAEZCY010000318.1 GCA_023429845.1 Acidobacteriota bacterium | reverse complement strand
CTGGTACCCCTACGACGAGACCCGCCCGATCGCCGACCGCGTGGCGACCGTGGCCGGCTGGCTGGCCGAACCCGAGGCCACCCGGCCGCGCCTGGCTGGATCAGCTGAAGGTCTCGTCGGCGGCCGGAGGTGGCGGCACCTGCTGCGGGTCCCGCCCCTCGCGCACGGCCTGCGCGGCCTCTCGCGCCTTCTCCGCCGCGTTCTGGTACATCACCTTGCCGCGCTCGGCGAAGTGGGTGACGCGGTCGGAGGCGGTGCCGATGCCTTCGCGCGCCTTCTCGCGCACGCGCTGGGCACGCTCGCTCACTTCGCGACGCGTGTCCTCGCCGGGCCGTGGCGCGAACAGCAACGCGAGCCCGGCGCCGAGCATGGAGCCGGCGATGAAGCCCACCAGGAAGTTCCCGCTGCCGTGGCGGTCGTTGCGGTCATCTACTTTCATGATTCCCTCCGGGAGTCAGCCACGCGTGGTGTCGCGGGTGACCTCGCGTAGCGTGCTCCAGCTCTGCTCGGCGACGCCGCGCGCGTGCTGCACCGAGGCATACAGTTCCTGCAAGCGTCCGAGCGCGTCTTCGAGGCCGGGCTCCAGCTGCTGTCGCAACTCTTCGCCATGCCTCGTGAACAGCAGGTAGCCGGCGACGGCGCCTCCGAGCGCCCCGGTCGCGGCCGACAGCACGATCTTGGTCCGATCCCTCACGCGTCAGGCTCCTCCACGCGGACGGCCGAACCGGCCACGTCCGCCCATTCAAACACGGGCGCGGCATCGTTACCAGCCCGTTTGGCGTCGGCCGCAGGTGCCGGGTTCGACGTCATGCCGGTGTCTCGCTCGGCGCGTCCACCGCGATTCGGCGCCGCGCGCGCGGCGGAGACGTAATCCCGTGCTTCTTCATCTTGCTGTAGAGCGTAGGCCGGTACAGGCCCAGCAGCTGCGCAGCCTCCTGCTTGTTCCAGTTGGTGCGCTGCAGCGCCTGCAGGATGGCCATGCGTTCGATCTCGGCGAGCGTGGCCGTGGCCGGCAGCACGTCCTGTGGCGTGGTCACGGCACTGACCGACGCCGTTATGGAATCGGGCAGGTCCTCCGGCTGCAGTTCCTGGCCGCGGGCCACGAGCACGCCGCGCTCGATCACGTTCTCGAGTTCTCGGACGTTGCCGGGCCAGCGGTGCTGCATCATCCGGTGATACGCCGCCGGACTGACGCCGCGGATCGAACGTCCATGCCGCTCGTTGTGCAACGCGAGGAAGTGCTGGCACAGCAGCGCCATGTCCTCGAGCCGTTCGCGCAACGCCGGCACGCGCACCGTGATGGTGTTGATGCGGAAGTACAAATCTTCGCGCAGGCGGCCGTCCTTGAGCGCGACGTCGACATCGACGTTGGTGGCGCACACGAGACGGAAGTCGACGCGTACGCTCCTGTCGCTGCCGATGGGGCGGAACTCGCGCTCCTGCAGCACACGCAGCAGCTTGGCCTGCAGGTACGACGGCATCTCGCCGATCTCGTCGAGGAGCAACGAACCGCCTTCGGCCATCGCGAGCAGACCAGCCTTGTCGGTGAAGGCACCGGTAAAGGCGCCGCGTCGATAGCCGAAGAGCTCCGCTTCGATCAGCTCCTTGGGCAGCGCCGCGCAGTTGATCTTGACGAACGGCGCGTCCGCACGCGCGCTGTGCGCGTGCATCGCGTTGGCAATCATCTCCTTGCCCGTGCCGTTCTCGCCGAGCACCAGGATGTTGGCGTCGCTGCCGGCTACTGCGCCAACCAGTTCGAACAGCTCGAGCATCTTCTTGCTCTGTCCGACGATGGCCGGGAATCGGCGTGGCGCCTCCAGCTGCCGGCGCAGGTGCCGGTTCTCCGTGCGCAGCCGGACCCGCTCGGCCGCACGCTCGAGGTCCTCGGCGAGTTCGTCGGGTTCGACGGGACGAGCCACCACCGCCAACGCGCCTGCGCGCAGCCAGTCGGCCGATCGCACGGGCGAGTCGTGGTGCCGCACGACCACCGCTTCCGCGTCGGGCAGCAACAGGCGCCAACGACGCAACGCCTCGAACTCACCCGCCGCCTCGGCGTCCACGAGGAGGACGTCCGGCGTCCACGTCTCCAGGGTTCCTTCCACGTCTGCCGCCGCGGTCGTGATCGACTCGACGTCGCGACGCTCGGCCAGTCGCTCCAGCCCCCGCCGCACCCCCGCGTCCGCGTCGCCGATGACGAGGACGTTCAGTCGAGACTCAGGGGCCATGTCCGCCTTCAAGACAGCGCATCGTGTCATGAGTCACGACGCGAACTGTCGGGTTTACGTGCATCACGCCGTCCAGCGTATCAAAGCCAGACGCACCATGCCGAGTGCGGGGACGATCCGGACCGCCGCCTATAATCCGCCCATGCCCCAGGACCCCGCGCATCCGCCGGCCCCCCTGCCCCGGACGACTTCGTCCTCCCGCGTGCGAGTCCAGGAAGACCCGCCGACCGTGTGCGACCGCTGTGGAGCCGAGATGTTCCGCATGCATGCCGTGTGGCGATGCGCCGCGTGCGGGTACAAGACCGACTGTTGCGGCTGGTAGCGCATGAACCCATTGCACAGCGCGGTCGATACGGGCGCGGCCGAGTTCCGGCGACACGCGCACAGCATGGAGTCCCTCGTCGCGCAACTGCGGCAACGGCGAGCCTCGGCCCGCGAGGGCGGCGGTGCCGAGGCGCAGGCGCGCCAGCGGGCGCAGGGCAAGCTGACGGTCCGGGAGCGGCTCGATCGGCTGCTCGATCCCGGTACCGCGTTCCTCGAGCTGTCGCCGCTGGCGGCCTGGGGCCTCCACGATGACGAAGCTCCTGGCGCCGGCATCGTCACGGGCGTCGGGCGTGTGTCCGGGCGCGAAGTGCTCGTCGTGGCCAACGACGCGACGGTGAAGGGCGGCACGTACTTCCCGATCACCGTGAAGAAACACCTGCGGGCGCAGCAGGTCGCGCTCGAGAACCGTCTGCCCTGCGTCTACCTCGTGGACTCGGGCGGCGCGTTCCTGCCCTTGCAGGCGGACGTCTTCCCTGACCGGGAGCACTTCGGACGCATCTTCTTCAACCAGGCACGGATGTCGGCCGAGGGCCTTGCACAGATCGCCGTCGTGATGGGGTCGTGCACCGCCGGAGGGGCCTACGTGCCGGCCATGTCGGACCAGGCGATCATCGTCAACGGCACGGGCACGATCTTCCTCGGGGGTCCGCCGCTCGTGAAGGCCGCCACCGGAGAGGACGTGACGGCCGAGGCGCTCGGCGGCGCTGACGTACACACGCGATGGTCGGGCGTGGCCGACTACTTCGCGGAAGACGACGCCGACGCGCTGGAGCTGGCACGCACCATCGTGTCGACGCTGCCGGTGCACATGCGGCAGGCCGATCGAATCGCCACCGAGCCGCCCGCATACGATGCCCGCGAGTTGTACGGCATCGTGCCCGACGACCTGCGCAAATCGTACGACGTGCGCGAGGTGATCGCGCGAATCGTCGACGGCTCCCGGTTCGACGAGTTCAAGGCCCGCTACGCCACGACCGTCGTGACAGGCTTTGCGCGAGTGCACGGCTACCTGGTCGGCATCGTCGCCAACAACGGCGTGCTGTTCTCCGAGTCGGCGCTCAAGGCCACGCACTTCATCGAACTCTGCGACGTGCGGGGCATTCCGCTCGTGTTCCTGCAGAACATCACGGGCTTCATCGTGGGCCAGCAGTACGAGCGCGCCGGCATCGCGAAGGACGGGGCCAAGCTCGTGCACGCGGTCGCCACGGCTCGCGTGCCCAAGTTCACCGTCGTCATCGGCGGGTCCTTCGGCGCGGGGAACTACGGCATGTGCGGGCGCGCCTACGACCCCCGCCTCCTGTGGATGTGGCCCAACGCGCGCATCTCCGTGATGGGCGGCGAGCAGGCGGCCGGCGTGCTGGTCACTGTGAAGCGCGACCAGCTGGCGCGCACCGGGCGAGAACTCGGGGCCGAAGAGGAGGCGGCGATCCGGGATCCGCTCCTCGAGAAGTACGAGCGCGAGGGGTCGCCGTACTACGCCACGGCGCGGCTGTGGGACGACGGGATTCTCGATCCGGTGGACACGCGCGACGCGCTCGGACTCGGCATCTCGATGAGCCACAATGCGCCCTTGCCCGGGCGCCAGGTTGGTGTGTTTCGGATGTAGCGCGGCCGACGGTCGGGCGGCTGACCGTCGGGCAGGGCCCGACGGCCACCGTATGGAGAGGGACGGCGAGCGGGTCGGCACGGGAGGGGTCGATGGGCGGATTGCGGGTCGAGCGGCGGGAACGTGAGGTGTGGCTCACGCTGGATCGGCCCGAGGTGCGCAATGCGCTCGACGATCGGCTGATCGCGACGCTGCACGATCAGGCACGCGCGCTCGCGGCCGAGGCGGACGTCGACGTCGTGGTGGTGGCGGGCGATGGCCCGGCGTTCTGTGCCGGCGCCGACCTGGCGTGGATGCGCCGCATGCGCGAGTACGACGAGACGCGCAACCTCGAGGACGCGCTGGCCGTGGCCCACCTGTTCCATGCGTTCGCGTCGTTGCCGATGCCCGTCGTGGCCCGCGTCCATGGCGCAGCCCTCGGAGGCGGCGCGGGCCTGATGGCCGTCTGCGACATCGTGATTGCAGCCGACAATGCCGTACTCGGATTCACCGAAGCCAGGGTCGGCATTCTGCCGGCGACGATTGCGCCGTACGTGATCCGGCGCATCGGGCTCGCCGCGGCGAGAACGCTCTTCCTGCGCGCGCATCGGTTCACGGCCGCCGACGCGCTGCGCCTCGGACTCGTGGACGACGTGTGTCCCGCAGGCGACCTCGACGTCCGGGTGCGTGAACGGCTGGGCGAGCTCGCCCTCGGCGCCGCCTCGTCGCACCGCGCCACCAAGTCGCTCTTGCAGGACCTCGCCCCGCTGCCGGACGCCCACGCGCGCCGCCGGACGGCCGAGGCCATCGCCCGCCAGCGCGTCAGCGAGGACGGACAGGAAGGTCTGCGCGCGTTCCTCGAGCGCCGGGCGCCGCGATGGCAGGAGCAGGCGCAGCGCGATGCGTAAGATCCTCATTGCCAACCGGGGCGAGATCGCCGTGCGCATCGCGCGCGCCTGCCGCGAACGGGGACTCGGCGTGGTTGCGGTGTACGCCGGTCCTGACGCCACCAGCGCGCATGTCCTTGCCGCAGACGAGGCAGTCTGCCTCGACGCCCCTGGCGACGTGCGGCCGGTGTCGGCTTACCTTGCGGTGGATCGGGTGGTGGACGCCGCGCGACGCAGCGGCGCCGACGCCATCCACCCCGGCTACGGCTTCCTGAGCGAGCGGCCCGAACTCGCCGCCGCGTGCTCCGCAGCGGGCGTCACGTTCATCGGTCCCCCGGCCGACGTCATCGCGCTGATGGGCTCGAAGCTCGAGGCCCGACGTCTCATGGAGGCGGCGGGCGTGCCGTGCGTCCCGGGCACCAGGCCGGCCGACCAGTCGATCGAGTCGCTGCGTACGAGTGCACGCGATGTCGGCGTGCCGCTGCTCGTCAAGGCCTCGGCCGGCGGCGGTGGGAAGGGCATGCGGGTCGTGGAGCGCGACGCGGATCTGGACGACGCCCTAGGCGCGGCCCGGCGCGAGGCGGAAGCCGCGTTCGGCGATGGAACCCTCTACGTCGAACGGCGCCTCCTGCGGCCGCGGCACGTCGAGGTGCAGATCGTCGCAGACGGGCATGGCACCGTCCTCCATTTCGGCGAGCGGGAATGCTCGCTCCAGCGACGGCACCAGAAGGTCGTCGAGGAGGCGCCCTCGACGGCTGTGTCGCCCGCCATGCGCCGGCGGCTCGGTGAAGCGGCAGTCGTGGCCGCACGCGCTGCCGGCTACGTCAACGCCGGCACCGTGGAGTTCCTGCTCGAAGGCGACGGCGACGGGGCGTCGTTCTACTTCCTCGAGATGAACACGCGCCTGCAAGTGGAGCACCCGGTCACGGAACTCGTCGCGGGTACCGACCTCGTGCATCTCCAGCTCGACGTGGCCGAGGGACGACGACTCGCCATGGCGCAAGCGTCGATCACGCCGCGCGGTCACGCGCTCGAGTGCCGCGTGTACGCCGAGTCGCCCGCGCAGGGCTTCCTGCCGCAGGCCGGATCGGTCCTCACCTATCGCGAGCCCCAAGGACCGGGCATCCGCGTCGACAGCGGCGTACGCGAGGGCGACCGCATCACGCCCGACTTCGATCCGTTGCTGGCCAAGATCATCGCGCACGCACCGACGCGCCACGCGGCGCTGACGCGCATGCGCCAGGCGCTCCGCGAGTTCGTGATTCTCGGTCTGCACACCAACGTGCCGTATCTACTCCGCGTGCTCTCGCACGATGACGTCGCCGCGGGCGCGATTCACACCGGCTGGCTCGCGGAGCATCACGACGCGCTTGTCGCACCACCTCCGGAGGACATCACCGCTGCGGCGACGGTCGTTGCCGCGCACCACCGCCAATCTCGCGCGGCCCGGAGCGCGTCGGCAGCGGCCGAGCCTGGCGTTCAGGACGCGTCGACACCCTGGGAATCCCTTGGGGCCTGGCGTGGGTAGCGGTGCTCGCCTGCGGGCAGACGGCGCCTGGACGGTGACGCCGGACGCGGCGGGGCGAGCGCGCGTCGCGTACGCCGTGACCGATGCTGCCGATGCAGTCTGGGTCCACATCGACGGCCACGTGCTCGTCCTCGAGTCCCCTCGCCCGCGCGCACGTTCTCGCACCGACGATGGCACTGGCCTCGAAGCTCCGATGCCGGCTCAGGTCACGGCGGTGCTGGTAGCGCCTGGTGACGAGGTCGAACGCGGGGCTCCGCTCCTGCTGCTCGAGGCCATGAAGATGGAACTGCCGATGCGGGCCCCCTTCGATGGGCGGGTCGACGCCGTACACTGCGCCGTTGGCGACCGCGTGGCGCCGGGGCGGGCGCTGGTCGCGCTTACCGCGCGGGAGACGCCATGACCGCAGCGCCGGTGCCGGCGGCGCCGCGCGACGTGACGGTCGTCGAGGTGGGCCCGCGTGACGGACTCCAGAACGAGCCGACCCCGCTCGCCGTCGATGCCCGCATCGCCTTCGTGCGCGCACTTGCTGCGGCGGGGATGGCACGGATCGAGGCAGGTGCGTTCGTGCAGCCGACACGTGTGCCGCAGATGGCGGGCAGCGACGAGGTGTGCCGCGCCCTCACGAACGACGCCGAACTCGCAGCGGCGGGCGTGCGGTTGTCGGCGCTCGTGCCCAACCTGCAAGGTCTTGCGCGCGCCGAGGCGTCAGGCCTGCGCGAGGTCGCGGTATTCGCCGCGGCCTCCGAGTCGTTCAGCCAGCGCAACCTCAATCAACCGATCGACGGCGCGCTCCACACCTTCGCCGAGGTGTGCGCTGCTGCACGCGAGCGCGGCCTGGTCGTGCGCGGTTACGTGTCCACGGCGTTCGGGTGCCCGTACGAAGGCGCCGTACCCGTGACTGCCGTGCAACGCGTCGCGGAGGCGCTGCTCGGCATGGGCGTGTACGAGGTGGCCGTCAGTGACACGATCGGCATCGCCCATCCCGGTCAGGTCCGCAGCATGATGCGGAGGCTGCTGGCGGCGATACCTGCCCCGCAGCTGGCCCTCCACTTCCACGACACGCGGGGCACCGCGCTCGCCAACGTGCTGGCCGCGCTGGACCTCGGGATCACGACGTTCGACGCGTCGGCAGGCGGTCTCGGCGGTTGCCCGTTTGCGCCGGGAGCTACGGGGAACCTCGCGACCGAGGATCTGCTGTACATGCTGCAGGGTCTCGGCCTGGCTCGCGCGATCGATCTCGGGGCCGTTGTCTCGGCGTCGGCGTCGATGGAAGCACGGCTCGGTCGATCGCTGCCTTCGCGCTACTACCGTGCGGCCAGAGCTGCGTCGCCGCCGGCCCGCCGACATCCGTAGCCGTCGCCGTCCAGTTCGAACCGCGAATCCCTACCAACCTTGCCCGAGTCGCGTGGGCTCGAGGCGCGGCGTCGGCCGGTCGTCGTGCGGACGCCATTGGCCGGGCACCGGCTGGCCGGCGCCCATTGCGTAGATGACGGGCGACGCATCCCCGTCCAGGCCGAGTGCGGCCTCGATGGCGCTGTCGGCGAGCGCGGCGGTGCAGAACGGCGCCAGGCCGATTGCCGCGGCCACCAGGCAGAACGTCTGTGCGAGATGGCCGGCCTCGATGAGCACGACGCGGTATGCGCGTGCGCTCTGGTAGCGCCAGGCCACCCGCGCCAACTCCGAGGCCAGCACCACGACGAGCGGAGCCTCTTCGTAGCCCGTCTGCGCCGGCAGCCACGTCGTCACCGATTCGGCGAACTCCCGTCCCGACAGCCTCGACAGGGCGTGACAGTCGGCCCGGTAGTGGTAGAGCCCGGGCGCCACGTCGTCTCCCCGACGTACCCAGGCGTAGGCCTCGAGGCTGTGTCGTGCACCACCGGACGGCGCCGTCTTCAGCGCAAGGGGCCCCTCCTCGGCGTGTGCCCAGGCCTGGACGCCGAATGTCGCGCCGAGCAGCGTGCCGATGTCCTGGCCCGACACCGGCGCGTCCGTGAAGCGACGGTGCGTCCGGCGGGCCTGCAGGGCGTCGCGCAACGTGCTCCCGACCCGCGGCAGCGGCAAGGGCACCACCTCGCCTGTCGATGGCGGTGGCACGACGGGCGGCCGCGGTGGCGTGGCTGCCCTGCCGTCACGACCACGGCGCGTGAAGGCGACGTCACGCGTGGCGCGGTGGAAGTACCACGCCGCCGGCGACCATGCGGCCCACGGGCTGAAGGGGGGTGACGTGCCCGTTTCCACGTGCACGGGCTGTGGCGCCATCGCCGCGTCGAGCGGCGACGCAGCCACTTCGATCAGATCGTGCGCCTCGAGTCCATCGAGCAACGACTCGAGCACGCCAGGGGGAAGTTCGAGCGACGCGGCGAGGCGGTCCGCGTCGGTCCAGGTCGCGGTGCGGTCGAGGACGTCCAACACCAGACGAGAGGCAGGCACGCCCGTGACGCGCCTCGCGGACTGCACGACGCGGCCCTCGTCGCGCCAAAGGCAGAAGACGTGCGGCGCGCGTCGAACGCGCCGCACCTGCCGATCGATCGGCTCCGTCACGCGATCAGGACGGGAACTCGTAGACGGACTCGTTGGCCTGGCTGCTCCAGCATTCGGCTCGCAGCATCAACGACGTGCTTTCGAGACTGGCCTTCAGCGCCTTACGCCGGTGCTGATCCTTGGGCGTACCCGGCTCGTCGAGCTCCTCGATCTCCTTCAAGAGGCGGTCGATCGCTTCGACGACGGGATTCAACGAGACCTTCGGCTTCTTTGCCATGCAGTGACTCCGCTCCAATGCGCAACGTCATGTCGCGCGATGACGATCGGCGACGTCCCGCGCAGGGGACGTCAGAGTGGTTGCTCGTACGCGGCGAGGATGCGCGCCCAGCGCGGGTCGGACCGCACGGCCGTGAAACGCGGATCCACGCGCAGGTACACGAGACGCGAGCTCTTCCCGCGCGCCGCGATCTCCAGCCACGGAAACACCTTGTCGGTCTGCTCCAGGCCGGCGTACGCGCTGGCGAGGAAGAAGGCCAGGTTCGGACGCTCCGCTGCCGGCGCGGCATCGTACCTCGCCTGCAGCTTCGACAGCAGCTGCGCCGACGCCTCGTGGTCGTCCAGCCGCCCGAGGGCCACGGCGATCTGCGCTTCGGAGAAGGCGTCGCGACCCTTGCGCGCGGCCAGCAACTGCCGGCACGTGTTCAGCGCCTCTTCGTACTTGCCGACGACAGGCAGGATGCGGCACTGCCCCACCAGCGCGGATTGCAGGTGCCCGTCCACCGCGCGCAGTTCCTTGAAAGTCTGCAGGGCCTCCTCGTCGCGCCCGGCGTAGTGCAGGCCCATCGCCAGGTAACCCTTGAGCGTGGTCGCGAGCGGCGCGCTGCGGCGCGCCTCGATCATCTGTTCGACAGCCTCGGTGGTGCGACCGCGACCAGCCAGCAGCATGGCGTACCGCGACCGCGCGAACACATTGCTGCCGTCCCGGGCGAGGGAATCGAGGAACTCGCTCTCGGCCCGCCCCCAGTCGTGCAGTTCCTCGGCGTACAGGTCGGCGATGGCCGCCTTCGCGTCCGCGTTGTCCGGATCGAGCGCCAACGCTCGGGTCGCCGCGTGTCGCGCGTACTCGAAGGCCGTCGCCGGCGGGATGGTGCCATTGCGATAGCGAATCAGCAGGCACTGCGCCCAGCGGGCGAATCCCGGCGCGAACTCCGGGTCGGCATCGGTCGACGCCTTGAAGGATTGGCAGGCCTGCGCGATGCCCTCCCGGCTCTCACTGGCGATCTGACGCAGCCCGCGCGCGAAGTGCTCGAGCGCTTCCGGGTTGCCGCGCGCCGCCGCGGCATGTCGGGTCGTGTGCAGCGCCTCGGGATCCACCCGCAGGACCGGCGCCAGCGCACTGGCCAGCGCATCGCCGAGGCTCTCGATGTCCGCGGTGGGCCCCACCGTGGGCACCGCGATCGGCAGCGCGCCGGCCATCAGCACGCGGGCGTTTGCGTGATAGCCGTCCGGACCACGCCGCACCGGCATCAGTTCGACCATGACGTCGCTCTGCAGCGTGGCCATGATCGAGGCGCTCGACGTGGTGCCCAGATTGATCGCCGCCATCGCGTCGGGGCTCGTCATGCGCAGCTCCGGCGAGGCCCGCAGCCGCTGATCCAGGCTCGTCGCCACGAAGAAAGTGGCCGGATCGAAGGAGTCCGCCGCCGGCATCGGGCGGATCGCGACAACCGGCGTGACCGCGGGCGGACGTTGCAGCGCCACCTCGGGCTGCCGCGGGACGAGCCAGGCGAGCAGCGCGACGAGCACGGCGCCAAGGGCGAAGCCGACACCAGCCACCTGCCACCAGCGGAACGGCCAGGCGCGCCGCGGGTCCGTCGCAGGAGCCGGCGTGGCCGCCGCGGCCGCCGCAGCGGCCGCGAGCGTCTCACGATCGACCGTGATGGTGCTGTCGAGCCCGAGAGACCGCGCGAGCGCCTCCTGCAGCGCACCGGCGCTGGCGTACCGCCGCGACGGGTCCGGATGCGCCGCACGCTCCACCACTCTCGCAAAGTCGTCGGCGAGATCCGGTCGTGCATCGTGCAGTCTGAAGCGGCGCCCTTCGAGGTGCGCGGCGCGGAGATCGTCGAGCGACGTCGCATTGACCGGGTACTGCGCCGTGACCAGATGAAACAGCAGCACGCCGAGGCCGTAGATGTCGGACTGGACGGTGGCATCACCGCCCCGCATCAGCTCCGGCGCGAGGTACAGCGGGGTGCCCGTCAGCCGCCCGCTTCGTGAGGCGGCGGCATGGACATACTGCCCGGCGCCGAAGTCCATCAGCACGAGGCGGCCGCCCTCTTCGCGCATCACGTTCTGCGCCTTGATGTCGCGGTGGACGAGCCCGGCCTTGTGAACCGCGGCGAGCGCGCGACACAGTTCCTGACCAATCAACGCCGCTTCCCGCGCGCCGAACGGACCCGTGGAGCGGAGCAACTGCTCGAGCGTGCGCCCGCGGATGTACTCCATCCACAGTCCCACCCGGCCGTCACGCTCCTCTGCACCGAACACCGTCACGACGTTCCGGTGCCGCACGCGCGCGAGGATGCGCCCTTCGTGAAGAATCTTCTCCGCGAGTTCGCTCGTCTGCCGGCCCTTGCGCAGCAGCTTGAGCGCGACGTCGCGGTCCAGGCGGGTATCGCGAGCGCGGTAGACGTTGCCGAAAGAGCCCTGCCCTATCTGCTCGATCAGATCGAGGTGGCTCCAGCGGTCGAGCGGCCGCTTGGAAGGGGGCGGGAGCACGCGCTCTTCGATGGTGGGGGCGTCGGTGTCACTCAGCGCGGGTCCGATGCGGCCCACGACCCGCGCGCGAGGCCCGGCATTCTCGTCTGCCGACGCCGGCTGCGACCCGTCCTCGTCATCCCTCGTCGCCGGGGCCGACCGATGCAGCTCGGCCACCCCGGCCAGCAGCCTCAGGTCAGCCAGCAGCTGTCGGTCGTCGTCGTCCCGCACGGACGCCTCGAGCTCGTTCCAGTCGATCTCGGCGGTGCCGTCGGCGACCGAGGCGGCCAGCTCGAGCAACCGTTCGCGTTGCGCACTCATGGACGGGCCCGTTCTCGCTTCGTGTGTGGATGCACTTGCTGGGGACCTGGTTGTGGACGACCGCG